>JBBSBD010000166.1:0-14186 GCA_038251675.1 Chitinophagales bacterium
GGAAGCGACAGTTGCGTTCATCGATATTTGTGGATTTACAGCCATCACAGAAAGTGAACCAGCGGATGCGGTGGTGAGGCTTCTCAACAAATACTTTGATGTAATGGTGAACGAGATTATAGTGCAGGATGGCTATATTGATAAATTTATTGGTGATGCAATTCTCGCAGTTTTTAAGGGTGATTTTCATCTCGACAGGGCAATAGATGCAAGCTTAGCCGTAAGAAGGCATCTCGTGGACTTTCCGCCTCAAACCGAAGTGGCCTCTTTTCTTCCTAAAGTATCCATAGGTATTGACAGCGGTAAAATGATATCGGGAAATATTGGCTCTGCCAAATTAAAAAGGCTTGACTACACTGTGATTGGCGATGTGGTGAATACCGCACAACGATTGCAGGATATGGCCAAGGCAGGCCAAATACTTATCTCGGAAGAATCTTGGAATAAGGTGAAAGAATCTTTTATTTGCCAACCGATAGAAGCAGTTAAATTGAAAAATAAAAAGCAGTCTTTGATGGTGTATGAAGTACTGGACTAAGCGTTCAGTGGTCTGACGGCCTCGGTCTTACTGATAAACTACAGGAGGCATAGCTGTCATACAAACACTAATAATCTCCCACTGTTTCAGGTAATTCAACCATAGCCTTTTTATATTGCTCGGCATTAGGAGCAGAGCCATGCCATTCATGATTGTTTTCCATAAAGTCAACACCCTTACCCATAACTGTTTTCATAATAATTACGATAGGTTTCCCCTTTCCAACAAAGGTTTTGGCTTTTCGTAATGTAGCAACTACTTCTTCCATATTATTTCCATCCATTTCAAGAACTTCCCAATGAAATGCAAGAAATTTTTCTTTAAGATTAGCAAGTTTCATTACGTCTTCTGTGGTGCCATCTATCTGTTGACCGTTACGATCAACTGTTGATATCAAATTATCTACTTTGTGCATCGCGGCATACATGATTGCTTCCCAGTTTTGTCCTTCATCCAACTCACCATCACCATGTAAGGAATAAACGATATGCTTATCCTTATTTAATTTTTTTGCAGTAGCGGCACCTATGGCTACGCTCATACCTTGCCCCAGCGATCCGGAAGCAACACGAATACCTGGCAAATGTTCTGCGGTAGCCGGATGTCCCTGTACACGTGAATCTATTTTACGATAGGTACTCAGCTCTTTTAAAGGAAAATATCCTGATCTCGCCAGCGTACTGTACCATACGGGTGAAATATGCCCATTGGAAAGAAAGAAAATATCCTCGCCTTTTCCATCCATATCAAAGCCTTCCTTTCTATCCATAATCTCGAAATAAAGCGCAGTAAAAAAATCCGCGCAACCGAGCGATCCGCCGGGATGGCCGCTTTGTGCTTCATATACCATACGAATACAATCTCTTCTTACCTGTGCCGCTATATTTTCCAGTTCCTTAATTTCCATATCTTATTATTTATAATTTCTCTGCGAACGTACGTCAATTTTTAGACGCCACAAAGCTCGCTTCTATTTAAAAATTTCGTCGCTTACTCCTTTATTAATTTTATAGGAAGAGTAAGTAATTTCTACTTTGCCCTGTTTGTCTTTATCTTTTTCCGCATCAGCTTTTTGGGTATTATTATCGTAGTCAAAAGTTACCCCCTTTGGTACTTTATAATCACGTGTGTTAAAAGTAAAAACGACATTATCCGGCAGGCCATATTGTGTATATTTTCCGTAATCCATATCAAGTTCAAATGTTCCATTATCCCTGGTAGTGGTTTTTGCCTTAATAATTACTGCTTTTTTTTCATCAATATAGATGGTGGAAAGTATAACATTGCTATTTTCATCTTCCGGCAATAGTTTTAAAACTCTAAGCTGCGTACCACCAAGGGTTGTATTGCCCGCATCAATTACAGTAAAATTATTTCCTGAAATAATACTGTTAAGATTTATGCTTACCGATCCTTTAGGCACAAATGAAATACCTTTTTCGTTTCTTACTTTTATTTTATCCGGCTTTTTGAAATATACTTTTACGTTAGCCTTTGGTACTTTCAGGAAAGAAATATTTGTTTTCATTACAGCGTCAGCCTCGTAATTATTTACAAGGTTTAGTTTATCTCTTACTTTTTCCAGTAGTGTGTTAGCATCCTGGCTAAAAGAAACGGGTGAGCGTAAAACAAAAAACAAAAGTAAAAAAGAGAAATTTTTCACAGAAGAAAAGTGTGCGGGTTTACTCCAGGTCAACATAATCTTTTTGATTTAATGGCTTATTAAACATTTCAAAAACTTTAAAAGCCGATTAGCTTAAAACATCTTTTCTATTAAATATATAAATAGCGCTTCCAGTAAAAATTATTATATAAGCGACAAGTACAGCCAGGCTTTTAAAGAGAGCGGATATGTTGCTCACAGAGCCCCTGATAGTTTGTCCATTTGCATTTGCATCTATATAAAAAAAACCTTTCCAGCCAAGCATGTGCGTGGTGAAAAGATAAGGCTTTACGGTATTGTCATAAATGGGAATACGCATTTCGCTGAGGATTGTAAGTACTATTATAATTGAAACGGTCGCAACAATAGGCCCTATTGAGTTTTCTGAAATAGATGAAAGGAAAAAGGATAAGGCGGCAACAACCATTAATGCGACCGCGGCAAAGCCGAAAGCAGCGAAGTATCGCCACAACACATCCGCCTTTTCTATTTGTACGAGTTCAAATTCTTTTGCAACCACAAGATCATTTGTTCCAAATAATAAGACACTTATAAACAACGCTAAAAAGGCCATCCAAACTAATAAGATCAGCGTATAAATGATACAGGCAAAAAATTTTGCAAGAAGTAATTTGGTACGGCTAAAAGGTTTGGTAAGTAATAATCTAAGTGTGCCGGCATTTGCTTCGCCGGCAATTATATCGCCTGATACCAGTGCTACAAGTATGGGTACATGAATTAATAAGAGGTTGAGGATGGCAAAACATATCCAATATCCGTTTGTAATTTTTGCATAAGGAATAACGAGGGTTTCATCAACGCTGCTTAAAATGAATTGCACATATTCTTTTCCGTTAATGAGTAACGCAAGCTGAATAAGAAATACGATAGCAGCAATTGCACCGAATGCAATATATGTGCGCGGTTTCTTAAACGTTTTAAAAAGCTCAAACTGAAGCAGGTTCCACATGTGTTCCGGGAGTTGTGAGAGATAAAAAATAATCTTCCAGCGAATGCCGCGGCTCTGCTGCAAGAATGCCAATATTGTTTTGTACAAGATAATTTATAAGAACGGGGACATAAGTTTTATCCATTTGCAAAAGTAATTTTTCATTATTTGCGGTTTTTAAACTCGCAGACCATTCGCTGCCTGCTAAAATCTTATTCGCATGGCTATTATCAGTTGTATGGATCTCTACCAACGTTTTAGCTGGGTCCAATAATTCTTTGGCTGAACCTTCCACAATTTTTCTTCCTTTATGAATAATAAGAATGCGGTTAGCCATCAATTCTATTTCAGAAAGCAGGTGCGAAGAGACCATCACTGTTTTTCCATGTTGATGGCTAAGATCTTTGATAAGTTCCCTTGTATCAGCAATTCCCTGCGGATCGAGGCCGTTGGTTGGCTCGTCGAGAATCACCAAAGATGGATTGTGCACCAATGCAACTGCAATACCAAGACGCTGTTTCATTCCCTGCGAAAAAATTTTCACTTTACTTTGAGCCCGTTCTGATAAACTAACCATTTGTAAAAACTCCATTATGTTCTTTCGTGAAGAAGACTTGCCTGAAAGCTTCGAAAGAAAGGCAACGTTTTCATAAGCCGTGAGGTAATTATACAGATCCGGCTTCTCAATGATTGCTCCTGTATTTATTAAGATTTCTTCCCGGTTTGAAAACAAATTTTTATTAAAGATGGCAATGCTTCCGGAAGTAGGTTTAATTAATGTAAGCAACATCCTTATGGTAGTTGATTTTCCGGCGCCATTTTGTCCCAAAAAACCATAAACGTCTCCTTCATTTACTGTAAAGGACAAATCATCAACTGCAATGATATTTTTGAATTTTTTTGTAAGATTTTTTACTTCAATTATATGAGTCATAAAGGCTTCAAAGGTATTTTAAACAACAATGGAAGCGCCATTAAGTTGGCGGATTCAAAAACTATTTTTGCAAAAAGTTTTGAATTGACAAAAACCTGTATAATTTTGCGGCTCCAACTCTTAAGAATACTCCACAAGATATCTCCCTAATTCTTTTATTAATATCTTTTTGAAAGCAATGCTTATCATGCTTTAAATCTGCATCCCGATTTTCAGCATACCCGGTTTCAATTTTACCAGATCCATATTCTTATCAAAATACACTAACTGCTTTTCCCAGGTATTCTATTAAAACTGTGATACTCCGGCTTATGGTAATCCTTTTTAGTAAACCATAATTATTTACCACAGAAAAAAATTAACCATTATGAAAACTTATTCCCCTAAGTTTTTATTACGAAAACAAGTAAGCAAGGGTTTAACTATCTGCACTGCGCTTTTATTAATCCTCGCCGCGTCGCACGGCCAGGTGAGAAATTATAACCTCATTTATTCTGACAATATTCAAGGCAACACTGCAATGTTTGGGAATACGCTAATGCACATTATAAACAACGGCACAGTAAACCTTACAAAGATGAATGGTAATAGTTACAATGGTAACAGCACCTATGGGAATGACAATGAAAACATGCAATATATTGACGTCGATGGCAACACTGGAAATGGCAATGTAACCAGGAATTCATCTTCCGCAGATCTTATTCTTCCATCAGGAACCAATGTAATTAAGCTGGCCCGCTTATACTGGGGTGGCCGGGTAAAGAACACTGATTTTGATTTGTCAATCGATTCCAACAAAACCATAAAAATAAGAAAAGGCACTACCAGTGCTTATTCGAATGTAACCGCTTTGGGAATTGATGAGGTTACTCCCGCCACAGGATATTCGCAATACCAGGCTTATGCCGATATCACTGCATTGGTAAAAAATAATGGCGCAGGAACTTACGAAGTAGGGAATGCACCTTTGAGCGTAGGTTCTGCTTCAGGTGGCGGAAATCATGGTGGATGGTGTATTGTAGTTGTATATGAAAACGGTACGGTAAATTATAATAGTGTGCGCTTGTACGATGGCTTCGAGCAGGTATATAACAATGCGAACCCTTTATCGGCGACAGTCACTTTAACGGGACTAAACGTGCCTTCAGGAACACTCGCAGCAGGCGATGCAAAAATGGGTGTACTTGCGTGGGAAGGAGATGCCAATCTCACCAAGGACTATTTGAAAATAAACAATCATTTATTTTCAAATGCAACCAACATGGCAGATAATCCCTGGAACGGAACCATTACCGATAATGGTATACATGTAACGACAAAAAATCCCAATTATACCAATCAAATGGGAATTGACATTGACCAGTTTGATGTGGGCACCGGTTATGGTATTTTGCCAAATGCAAATTCAGTTACTCTTGAATTTGGCACAGAAGCAGATCAATATTTTCCAGGAGTTTTTACATTCAGTATCAGAATGAAAGATCCGGGCATAACACTGGATAAAACAGTCACCGATGCAAATAATAATCGCCTTGGAGAAAAAAATGAGGTGCTTACTTATTCATTAAAAGGAAGCAATACGGGTGTTGGCAACGCGAATTATATCGTGGTTTCAGATACATTGCCCAATACTGTTACTTATGTTCCGAATTCACTAAAAGTAATGAGTTGCCCGGGAATGCCTCCAGGAATGATGACGGATGCTGCAGGAGACGATGCAGCGGAATACATCGTGAATGGTGCCGTCAAAACGGTAAGATTTAGAATTGGCAATGGATGCTCGCCTTCAACGGGCGGCACCCTTGCGCAGAATGAAAGTTATGATCTGCAATTCCAGGTGACCGTAAATGATCCGGGATTGAATGCACCCGTTCCTTCAATTTTAAATATCGCCAGGATAAGCGCCAAATCTGATGCTGATATAGATTTTGTTGATGATGGCACTGCAATAATAAATCCTGATAATGGCCCCCTGCCTATAACACTGATTTCTTTTTCAGCGACTTTGCTGCAAAGCGGGTCTGTAAAATTAGACTGGAAAACATCGATGGAAATAAACTGCAGTAAATACAAAATTGAAAGAAGCTCTGATGGAATCATATTTTCAGAGGTCGCCAGTGTTGATGGCAGTGGGACAACTTCTATAGTGCATAATTATTCAGTAATTGATAACGTGCCATCCTCTGCCGGAGCAATCATATATTATAGATTGAAACAGATAGACCTTGACGGTAAAGGAAGTTATTCTAAAGTAGTTTCCGTAAAAACAAAGCAATCAGATAGAAATTTAATAATCTCTCCAAACCCATTCAATAGTTACCTGAATATAAATATGAACTGGAATAAAGCAGAACTAATAACTGCACGAGTTATAAATATTCAGGGTAAAGAGGTAGTCAATAAAATTGTATTGATGAGCAAAGGACTCAACTATATTAAAATTGATGAGCTATCGAAGCTGCCTGCAGGAAATTATTTTATACAATTTATTTCTTCCGAAGAAAGATTTACTGAAAAAATTACGAAACAATAATACCTGTTTTAATAGAAATTGCTGTCGTAAAAGGTAGCCATCTTTTATTTATGGTACAAATGGACTGCTAATCCAGGCACGAATTGGCAAATCATAGATTCATGTAGCTCTGCAAAGCGGTAACATAGTTTTCGAATGCAGTAACACCATTCGAGGTAATCTTGCAAATGGTTTGCGGGTAATTCCTATGAAATTGTTTTGTGACATCGATGTAGCCTGCATCTTTCAGTTTATTTATTTGAACACTTAAATTGCCGGCGGTAGCATTTGTTTTTTCTTTTAAAAAAGTAAATTCAGCTTCCTTCACGCTTATAAGAAGTGACATAACAGCCAGACGTAGCTGCGAGTGCAATATTGGATCAAGTTCTTTAAAATCCATCTTTACGTTTTGCGACATTCTTATAGAATCTTGCCCTTAAAATAAATCCCGGAATAATCCAGGCGACACCTGCACCTGCTGCTACAAGCAAATAGGTAAGATTGCTTTTGTAAAAAAAAGCTATGATGCAAAATATCCAGCATGCGATTCCACCAATTACAAATGGTGTGAATTTAGTAATGCATCCTGTAAGAAATGTAGGAATACCGAACAACAGCAGTAATAAAGGAAGAACTACATACCCGATATCGGCGAAGCCGCCGGCTACAGTCAGTATCAATACGCTTATACCAAATGTAAGCCATACATATTTACAAGCTTCATTTTTAAAGGTTACTGTCTGTTTATATTTTTTTTCTTTTCGGTCAAAATAAAACTGTAAAAGAAAAGTTATAAATATGAGGTAAAAAGGGTTGAAGGGAAGTTTAAACCAACTGATAGTTTCCTGGAGATAAGCCAGTACAAAGCATATAAAATTTGTAAAGCCCCATAGTAAGGCGCCCAAACCACTTTCGTAATAGTAATTTTTTGCCTGGCTAATCATGCTTGAGATCAGGAGCAGGCTCTCTTTGTCAGTTAACGGTTGATCTTCCATATCAGCTCTCGTTTTTGAATCTTATTTTTAAAAGATAGCCAGGTATAATCCAGGCAAGAAACACGGCCAGGGCAACCAGCAGCAATTGAAATTCATAAGTTACCAGCGCGGCGAAAATGGCCAGAATCCAGCAACATATTGCCCCAATTCTTAGCGGTTTAAATTTTAAAATAACTCCAGAAAGAAAAGTCGGCATGCCATACATAATCAACACAGCCGGATTAATACCAGAAAAGTAGTTAAGATAGATTAGTAAGAAAATAAATAGTGTAATGCAAATAACATATACCAGCCACACATACCCAATAATTTCTCCGGTATATGTTTTTACCCGCTTTTTTTTCTTAGACCTGCGTGTGTAGATTACCTGGTAAATAGGTGCAACCCAGGTTAAATACCAGATATAATAGGCATTTTGATTTTCAAAAAAATACAATAGTATAAACTGGCTCAGGCAACAAAATACTACAAGCCAGCCCCAAAATAAGTACCACGCTCCTGTTTCGCTGAAGCGATTTTTCGCTTTATTGATCATTGATGTAATCAATTGGATACTCTCCGCCTCCGACATGGGTTTTTCCTGGTTCATATTTAATCTATTAATATTGAGAAAGAAAATATTGCAATGCTCCATCTCCCCAGGTTGGTGATAGTTCTGTTTCCGGTTTAAAGTTTTCATTTAAAGTTTTGGCTTTATCGAAAGATTCCTTAGCTACATCTTTGCCACCCCCAAATTGTTCAGGCGTATAAAATTTGCCTTCAGCTTCTAGTAATACCGGGCGTGGATTGGTTGGGTCGAGTGATTTTGCTTTCTCGATATATTCTGCAGAAGCTGGGCCGTAGGTCATATACCTGCTCTGTGGATCCACCATCATGTGCGATGTTGCTATCATACTTTTTATCACATCGGTCTCAGAATTTTCTTTTCCTAAAATAGCTTCGGCCTTATCAATCAGTTGCTGAGCTTTATCAGCAATAGCATCTTTTTTTGAATTGTCTTTTTCTGAATAGGCTTGTGTAACTGTGCAATAAGCGGCGTAATAATAGGGAAGCCATTGTGTTTTTTCGGCGTCGGCAATTCGCTCAAAATTATTGGAAAGTTCTGCTCCATTGTTTTTTCCCATCATCGAGTCAAGTTGGGCAATATTGGCTTTCATTGCACTACTATATTTATCACTTTGTGCATAGGTGAAGCTTGCAAAACAAATGGTTGTTGCAAATAATAATACCTTTTTCATTTTTTTTAGTTTTTAGTTTAAAATTACTATTGTTATTGTTTGTTCCGTTTATCTTAAAATTTCTTCCGGATTTTATTGTTATCCTTCTCTCCACCCTTCTTGTTCCCTCGCCGCGGCGAGGATAGGGGTGATTTTACAAATGATTATCTATCGCATCCTGTGTCCTGTCAATACCGAGGCTTATAAAACAACCCAGGTAGAAAAATCTTTTTGATGGCGGTGTCACGGCGACTTTGTTTTTACCATTTGCGGAATAATTATAGGAGTACACATTATTTGCCCCTAATACATTGGTTAGTGATAGTACGAACACTGTAAATCCTTTTGCGTTTATATTCCCGATGGATGGTAAATAATTTAAACTCAGGCTGAGACTGTTATAATCTTTGGTACGTCCTTCGTCATAAAGTTTATATGAGCCTGTGTTATCATCATAGTTAATATTGTAATAAGGTCTTCCGGTCGCGTACGTGTAAGAGGCATTAAATTGCGTTTTCATTTTGGTAACAAACTTCTTTAGCACCAGCGATGCTGTATGTTTGGCGGCAAAGGACGGTTCTATCGCAAACGGATAGTTTAGGAAATCTCTTTTTGTATCCAGGTAAGAATAAGAAAACCAGTAGTCAAAGTTTTTGATTGTTTTTTTATCTCTCCAGAAAATCTCAATACCTTTCGCATCTCCAAAACCATTATTGTTAACGGCAGTAAATTGTCCGCTGCTTCCATTTGTTTTGAAAAGATCATCATACTTTTTATAAAATAATTCTGTACGAAAAGTGCGTAAGCTGGTTATTTTTTGATATTGAAAAATGTAATGAGTTGCCTTGGCAAAATGCAATGAATTTGTTGAAGGAAGATATTTACTTTCCGGGTCCTGGTAAAAAATACCATAAGCAACCGAAGCCTGGCTATTATCAGGAAATTTGTATGCAAGTGATATCCGTGGTGCAATATTCCACTTTTCAATTAATTGGGAATGCTCTGCCCGGGTTCCAATTTTAGCGGCAAGATCATTGGTTACATAAATATCAGTTTCTGCAAAGCCGGAAAAAATATTTTCTTTTATTCTTTGAGAAAATTTACTTCCGTCATATTGACTATAGGCGGATTTTTCATCACTGTGATTATACTCGGCGCCAAATCGAATTGCGCTAAGGCCATTTAATCTTTTGTCAAAAACAACTTTTGCATTTGCGTAGTTTCCTTTATTTAATAAATCAAAATTTTTATAGGCATATAATGGATCAGTTGCAATCATCTGTTTTTTATCATTGGCATCCTGGAGCTCATTTTTAATATCATCGCGATTCGTACTGTAAGAGGTCCCCACATTTACTTTCCATCCCTTACCAAGGTATTCTTTCCACGACAGATTATGGTACATATTAAAATTTATAAGACCGAAAGCGTCTTTAAGTGTTAATGAATCTACATCATGGTTTCTAAATCCAATATTGGTAGTGCTGAAATATCCAAAGTATTTGACCATGCCTGTAGCTGAAGTTTTTATTCTGAAATTTGCGTCACCTTCATGCAGTACAGGCACTCTGAAATAATCAAACTTTTGTTTTATCAGGTTATAAACAAGAGCAAGGTTTACATAAGAATAAGTAATGCCCCAGGAAGACTTTTTGTTTTTCGACAGCTTTTGAATTCCTGCATTTGCCCCCAGGTACGAGATGCCAAAATCTGCCGAGGTCTTTTCCGGAAGGTCAATAGATTCTAATAATAACACCGATGAAAGCGCCTGTCCGTATAAAGCAGAATAACCTCCTGAACTGAAAATAGTGCCTTTAAACAGAAAGGGATTAAACCTTCCTCTCGTTGCCTGGTTTGGCTCGCTTGAGTAGAAAAATTTATTTACCAATGTTCCGTCAATAAAAATTTTACTTTCACTTGCAGTACCCCCGCGAACGAAAAGGCCTTCACTTTCACCCACCTGCTGGGTACCCGGCAAAGTTTTTATGGCAGATGTGATATCGCCATTTGCACTCGCAGTTGTTACTATGTCAAGCGGACTTAAAGCAGTGGCCCGTTTTTGATCGCTTGCTTCAAAAGTTCCGGCACTTATTACTACCGCTTTTAACTCCGTAACCTGCTCTTTTAGAGAAATGTTAATCGTTTGCGGTGCGCCTGCAATTGTAATTTTTTGCTCGAAAGATTTATATCCCGCAGAAGTCGCCTGCAATGTTTGTTCTCCTTTTTCGGTAGTGCTGAAAGAATAATTTCCAAGTGAATCTGAAGTAGCACCATCGTAAGAATCAAGGAAACTTATACTTACACCTCTCAGCGGACTGTTATGATTGTCAACAATTTTGCCTGAAATTTTTACCTGGGCAATTCCTGAATATGCTGTAAACAGAAAGGCTATATATAAGATCCGATACATTCTCGTAAATTTATTGCAATACTAAAGTAGTTTATATTATAAACAAAATATTTTACGGGAAAATTTATTCTTAAAATTTAGATTTAATAATTGAGACTATATAAATGGCTTTATATCAATTTTTTATGACTTATTATACCCAGTCGAGTGAGTTTTTAGGCGTCTTATAAATTTATTAACATCATGGAAAATTAATTTGTTTATCTGCCTGCAATTTGTAATTTAGCAATAGAATTTAATGGGTTAGTAAGTACAAAGGGCCGGTAGCAATACCAGCCCTTTTACTTTTGTTCATACTTCGGATAAAGTATTTTTTAATTTTTCTTTCCAGGTTTCCATATGAATTCCATGTTGACCATTTCCACATTTTACTCCTCTGCTCATGATTGTTTAATTTCATTCCTTATAATTTTATGAGTAAAACAAAGACCGCTTTTTTCTGTAGCAATTGTGGACAGGAAAGTGCAAAATGGGTAGGCAAATGTCCTTCGTGTGAGCAGTGGAATACTTTTGTAGAAGAAGTTATTGTGAAAGGCACTGATAAAAAACAAACTGAGTGGAAAGAATTTTCTGGATTAAGCAATGGTCTCAAAACAATTTCGCTGCGAGATGTTTCTAACGGGGAAGAAAAAAGAATAGTAACCACCGATATAGAATTGAATCGGGTGCTTGGTGGCGGTATTGTTGGTGGCAGCCTTGTACTAATTGCGGGAGAGCCGGGCATTGGAAAGTCAACACTCTTTCTACAAGGCGCCCTGCAACTTCAAAACATTATTACCTTATACATAAGCGGAGAAGAGAGCGACCAACAAATAAAAATGCGGGCCGATCGCTTGCACATTAGCAATGAAAATTTTTTTCTGCTAACCGAAACAAATACTCAAACTATTTTCAATGAAATAAGAAAACTAAAACCTGAACTGGTAATAGTAGATTCTATTCAAACTATGCATTCCCCGTACATAGAGTCCGGCCCGGGCAGTGTATCTCAAATAAGAGAGACCGCCGCCGAGTTTCAGCGTTTTGCAAAAGAAACCAATACGCCGGTTTTTTTGATAGGGCATATCACCAAGGATGGAAATATTGCCGGCCCGAAAATCCTGGAGCATATGGTGGATACAGTCCTGCAATTTGAAGGAGACCGAAATTATTCCTACAGGATTTTGAGAACACTTAAGAACCGCTTTGGCCCATCATATGAACTTGGTATTTATGAAATGAGTGGCGAAGGAATGCGCCAGGTAAGCAACCCATCAGAAATTCTTATTTCAAATGGTGATGAACAGTTGAGTGGAGTGGCTATTGCAGCAACTATGGAAGGAATAAGGCCTTTGCTTATAGAAGTGCAGGCGCTGGTAACGCAAAGTGTTTACGGTACGCCCCAAAGAACCAATACCGGGTTTGATATTCGCCGCTTGCAATTACTGTTGGCGGTTTTAGAAAAAAGAGGAGGCTTTCATTTCGGGGTTAAAGATGTTTTTATAAATATTGCAGGAGGTTTAAAAGTAGAAGACCCGTCGATAGACCTTGCCGTATTAAGTGCTTTGCTTTCTTCTTATGAAGATGTAGCACTACCATTGCATATATGCTTCGCCGCAGAGGTAGGCTTAAGCGGGGAAATAAGACCGGTTAATCGCATCGAGCAACGCATTGCAGAAGCGGAGAAACTTGGCTTTGAAAAAATCATTGTCAGTAAATATAACCTTGCATCGAAGGCTTCCGGAAAAACAAAACACAACATAGAAGTGGTTGCTTTAGGAAAAGTGGAGGAGCTATACAGATATTTATTTTAGAAAAAATGTGAAATATAGTTTTGAAAATTAACTACGATATAGTCACGCCTGTTCTTCATTTTCTTTACCCACACAATTGCATTGGATGCGGAAGTGATATTATTACCAGGGAAAATTTTCTATGCCTTGAATGCATAAATAACTTGCCGCACACCAGCTTTAACCTTCATGCAAATAACCCGGTTGAGAAAATGTTTTGGGGCAGAATCGCCATCGCTGCAGGCACAAGTGAATTTTATTTTTCTAAAGGATCTATTGTCCAAAACCTGATACATGAATTGAAATACAAAGGAAACCGAAAAGCAGGAATCTATCTTGGTAATCTTATGGGTAATGGGCTGCTAAAAAGTAATCGTTTTTTGGATGTTGATTTGCTCGTGCCTTTACCATTATTTGCAAAAAAGGAATTTAAGAGAGGTTATAACCAGGCAATGGTTTTATGTGAAGGCATTGCAGAGGTAATGAATCTTCCTACACTCACTCAAAACGTTATAAGGATTGTTCATACAGAAACACAAACTAAAAAAGGACGAACAGAACGGTGGGAGAATGTTGAAAAAAGTTTTACAGTGAAAGATCATGCTGCATTGGCGGGGAAGCATATTTTGCTCGTTGATGATGTGATAACGACGGGTGCAACAATGGAAGCTTGCGGCACAGAAATATTGAAGGCAAATAATACGAGACTAAGTATTGCAACATTGGCTTTTGCAACAAGATAATTTCAATAGTCATTTTTCCACTAACCAATTTCATCACTTATTCACCATAAAATTGTGAATCATTTTTGCGTTAAAGAATAAAACATATTTTTGAAAATGGCCTGCCTGAAGTACACAAGTTTTATTATCTTTTTTGGGATATTATTTTTTTCTTGTAAGAAAGAATCATTCATTACAAGTCAGCAAGCAAGGCTCTATACAAGCGCCGATACTTTGTTGTACGATACCATTTTTACATCAGTTGGTTCCATTACAAAATCATTCAAGATTTTTAATAATAATAATCAAAAGCTTCGGTTATCGAAAGTTAAACTTTCAGGAGGTGCATCTTCCTTTTTTAAAATGAATGTGGATGGCGTTTCCGCAAATGAAGTGGATAACATCGAAATTAATGCCAATGACAGTATTTATGTTTTTGTACAGGTTAAAATAGATCCTACCATTGCTAAC
>JBBSBD010000167.1:0-14155 GCA_038251675.1 Chitinophagales bacterium
GTGGTAAAAGAATCAATCAGCCAATATCAGTCTGTGAGCCAGGCAGGCGAAAAAGCGGTAAAGGAAGATTTGGGAGCAGATAAAAAAAAAGACTTGAAACAAGAGGCTAAGCCCGAGAAAGAAAAGCTGGAAAAGAAAAATGATAAAACCCTTTTACCAAAGAAAAGGGAGAGTATTAAAAAAGGTTTAGGGGTTTCATAAGTAAAACCACTAACACTCTTTTCAAATTTTAAAATAGTACCATGAACTTTCAGAATATTTCTGCGTTAGCAGAACAATTACAATTATTGGGATTTGAGAATGTCGGTTATTCAATTTTGAAACGCATTTGTTTCAAGCCTGATAGTTTTATGCTTTCCCAAAAAATGGTAAAAGTTAAAGACCAATTGAGTTTTCATTTATACTTTGAAAAAGAGAAAAAAATGGAAACTTATGTTTTGAAATATTATGATGCTATTCTTCAAAAGGAAATGTCTTTGTCAAATGCTGTGGTTAATGAAATTGATGTTTCATCTTTAGAAAAGCGAATGGCAGAAATTGACTGGAAAATGGCGTTTGATTTTGAAACAAAGAAACAATGGAATGTAGAAGATAAGGCAAGCCTGGAAAAGGAGCAAAAAATTGAATCGTTAATTGAAGAATTGAAAACAATAGAAACTTCTGAAGAGGGCAAAAGTATTTCTACTGGATTAAAGTTGAAATTCTGGGCTGGTATTGCTTACCAGGAATTATTAGGTAGTATCAGTCCTTTAAAGAATAAGACAGAAATAAGCCAGCGGTTTTATTTATTTGAAGGGCAGGCAGGCATATCAGCGGATGAAGCATACCGGTTTCTGCAAAACAGGTGGTTAGAAAAACAGATGCAGGCAAAACGCAAGCAAAGTGATGATTCAAATGGAGAAGAAAATAACAGTCGTGATCAGCGCTCTTCAGGTAATGGAAGCCCGTTAAAAAAGAAGCGTTTGAGCAAGACTAAGATTGGTAAGGGTAATAAAGCAATTCAAAATTCATTATAGTAAGTGGAGTGATTTCCACAATTGACAGTATTTTATCGGACCATTGGTGAAGCTGCAAGAATTAATGCTACCCATATCAGCCTCTACATGGCTTTGCTGCAACTATTGAGATATCATTGGTGGAATTAACTTGATGATAATAGTAGGGGCAAGCACAATGAAGACACCAAAGATAAATGCCAGTTACACATATAACCGATGTATCAATAATCTGAATGAATACTATTATATCACTTTTCATCCTTCATTTAACCCTTTTGTTAGCAGCAAGGTTTATTTAAAAGAATTGTAAAAAAGACTAAAGTGTAAAAATTATTTTATGGAAACATTGTTTATACCAAATGAGAATGACTTTAAGCGTTGGATAAAGGAAGTTGTGGTAGAGTGCTTTCGTGACGCATTACAAGCCAATAAAACTCTAAATGAAAACCAGGACGGTTTATTAAACAGGAAGGAAATTGCAAAGTTTCTCAGAGTTTCTTTACCTACGTTAACAGACTGGATAAAACGGGGCCTGCCTTCACATAAACAAAGGGGCAGGGTGTACTTCATGAAATCAGAAGTATTGGATTACATCAAAGAAAATAAAATGGGGCAGTTGAAATTTGGAACAAGATTGCAGCGATTAAGGAAGGAGATTGCATAAAATAGAATCTTGGATATAAATCACTAAGCCTGGCAGATTTTCTGTACAGGCTTTTGTTTATAAGTTTCTTGCCAAATTCTTTAGGCAAATATTTATCTTTACAGTACAATAGTTCTTTTACTTTCCCGGCATAGTTTGCAAAAGCGATAAGCCGCTTTTTAAATCCTTTTTGTTTGCAAATTGTTTGCAAATCTTAAAAATGAAGAATTTTTAAAGCAGCAGTAAGCATTCAATTTCTTCTAAAAATTACCGACTAAAAGTTGATAAAAACAAAAGAGATTGATCTGTTTTACCAAATCAATCTCTTTGTAACAAATTGAAAATCAGTGACCCTGTCAGGATTCAAACCTGAAACCTCTTGATCCGTAGTCAAGTGCTCTATTCAATTGAGCTACAGAGCCATTTTAAAATTAGTCAACCATAAGACCTTCAAAACCTTCTGATCCGTAGTCAGATGCTCTATTCAATTGAGCTACGCAGCCATATTTTTTTTACTGCCCCTCAAAATCTTATTGAGCTATGCAGACATTTTTTTACTGCCACTCAAAATCTTAAAACCTTCCCGATTTGAAATCGGGATGCTCTATTCAATTGAGCTACGCAGCCCAATGGGCGGCAAAAATAATAAATAATTTATTTAAGACAATTGTTTTAGCATATTGCATAACAATTTAGTTTATGAAAATCTTCTTTTGGGCTATTGGCAAGGCGCATGAATCTTTCGTAAAGGAAGGGGTTGAAATGTTTACAAACAGAATTTCTCACTACTACCCTGTTGAGTGGAAAATATTTCCTGCCGCAAAAAACGCCGCTTCATTGACAGAGGAGGAAATGAAGAAGGCTGAATCAACCGCCATTCTAAACGCAATAAAAAAAGAGGATACATTGATCGCTTTGGAGGAAACAGGGAAACAATGGAACTCTTTAGAACTGGCCTATTTTATAGAGCAAAGGGCAAATGACAGTACCAAAAATTTAATGTTCCTGATAGGTGGCGCTTACGGGCTGCACGAAAATATTTTAAGCAAATGTTCTTACCGCTGGAGTTTATCAAAACTGGTTTTCCCGCACCAGCTTGTTCGTCTTATACTCGCAGAGCAGATATATCGCGCTTGTACCATTATAAGAAATGAAAAATACCACCATTCTTAGTTTTATCAGTATGTTTGACGCCAATTAATTTTTTGAAGATGCAATTTGAAATCACCATAACCATTATAATCATCATAATCACAGTCGCTATTTCAATAATGGCTTTTCGAAGTGAGAAGCTAATGAATGAACTTATTTTTTTTCCACCGGCTGTGAGTGAAAGAAAGCAATATTACCGGTTCATAACATGCGGGTTCATTCATGCGGATATTGGGCATTTGTTTTTTAACATGTATGCTTTTTTTCTATTTGGAAACATTACTGAAGAAATATTCGCAGCGATTTTCGGGAACTACGGAAGCCTGCTTTATATTTTAATGTACCTCCTCGCACTCGTGGCCTGTCTCATACCAAGCTACCTGAAAAATAAGGACAATCCGCACTATATGAGCTTAGGTGCATCCGGGGCAATATCGGCTGTGGTGTTTGCTTACATTATGTTCAATCCGTTGCAGGGTATCGGTTTAATATTTATTCCGATATATATACCCGGCTTTTTATTCGGAATTATTTACCTGGTTATATCGTATTTGCTGGGGAAAAAGGGTGGAGGCAGAGTTAACCATTCAGCACATATATGGGGAGCGCTTTTTGGGATCATCTTTATTATTGTAGCAAGCGAGCTGTTTTCAGGATACCCGCTGCTGCAGCGCTTTATCGATGCAGTAAAAAACCTGGATCCAAGTAAAATTTTTACAACACGCTAAATTGTATTCTGAATAAGTTAACCGTGTGATCTGTAACTTTAAAACGATCATCAATTCTGTTATTTAGAATCCACACAATTTTTTTGTTGCTTTCCAACACCCATATCTTTTCTTTCTCCTGTATTGATATCTTCTGGTCAATAAAGAATTTACTCAATTTCTTTTTTGCCAATGCGCCGGATTTTTTCTTCATTCCTAAAGGATAAAAATAGTCGCCCTGTTTCCATTTTCTTAACAGCAAAGGAAAAGTAATCGCATTGGCATCTATGAATGCAATGTTTTTATCTGCTGTAATTTTATGATTCCCTCTTTGTACTGTCTCGATTTTTAATATCCCCTCTTCGAATTTCATTTCCTTGTCATCTTTATTAATTAAAATAGTAGATGCCTTTAACGTATTGTGGGGTGCTATGATAATCCAGTTCCTATTTTTAATTATTTTATGCGTTGCGGATGAAATATACCTGCCACTATCGCTATTAAGAATTTTTATTGCCTCTCCTGTTTGGTGGGAAGTGAAACCATATTCTTTTATTATTTCAAATACAATTGCAGCCAATGGTTTTGACTTCAATAATTTCAAAACAGGTATGTGAATTTCATTACCCTTTTCTTCTATCAACTTCTTGTTATGCTGGCTTATCGCCTGGTAGTACAGCGTTTCAATATCCTTAAACCTGGTAATATTGCTTATTAAATTTTCTTCCACACCCGGAAATATTTTTTGCAAAGAAGGGATCAATTGGTTTCTAAAATAATTCCGCGTGTATTTATCCGATGAATTAGATGAGTCTTCTACATATTGCAAATCATTTGCCCGGGCATATTCATGCAATTCTTCTTTTTTTGCAAATAGCAGGGGCCGGATAACTTTCCCTTTTTTCGGTTCAATCCCTTTCAACCCGGTAATACCCGTGCCTTTAAAAAAATTCATTAGCAGAGTTTCGATGTTATCGTTGCCATGGTGAGCTGTTAAAAGAAATGTATCACGTACGATGTTGGATGTACGATGTGATTTTGGCGTTTCGGTTTCATTTGAATTGGCTCTCTTTATTTGGTCGTCATTTTCTGTTATCAACTCATTAAACCAGGAATATCTCAGTTCCCTTGCCGCAACCTGTATCGAAACTTTATTCTCGTTAGCGTATTTGTCAGTTTCAAACTTCTTTACAAAAACTTTTACGTTGTATTTTTCTTCGAGTGACTTTACAAATATTTCGTCACGCTCGCTTTCTTCGCCTCTCAGTTGAAAATTGCAGTGAGCTATCGTAAAATTAAAGGCCGCCTGGTTACACAAATCACAAAGCACCACTGAATCGATACCTCCACTTACAGCGACAATTAAATTATCACCGGGAATAAAGAGATTTTTCTTCTGAATGTAATCTTTAAAATTATCGGGAAGACTCATGCTAATAGGCTTGAAAATTTACTCTGGTTCAATGTCTTCAAACGCAGCCTGCAATTCGTTATAAGCATGTTGGTCACCGGCCTTTTTGGATTCCTGCATTCCTCTTTCATATACCCTGAGTGCCTTTGGAAGGTCTCCAAGCCTTTCGTGCGTTTTGCCTAAGTGGTAATAAGACCCTATGTAGGTAGGTTCCCTTTTTAATATTTCATTAAACAAATTTTTTGCATCAACATCATTTCCCACTTTTATATATTCAAGTGCGAGGGCATGCTGCAAAAAACTATCCTTTTGAGCGGTCTTCATGTATTCCTTTAGCTTCTGTATTCTATCCATCAAATAATTTTTTACTTTTTTTTTACTTAGTATCTTCGCCGCTCGTTAAAAAATGATATATGAAGATACTTGTTTGTATAAGCAAAACACCTGACACAACCGCAAAAATAGCCTTCACAGATAACAATACGAAATTTGCAGAAGCGGGTGTACAGTTCATTTTAAATCCTTACGATGAATGGTACGCACTGGTGAGAGCTATCGAATTGAAAGAAGCGGATGCCTCGACAGTTATTCATTTAATAAATGTTGGAACCGCTGATGCTGATCCAATCATAAGAAAGGCATTGGCGCTTGGCGGCGATGAAGCCTTCAGGGTAAATACTGACAGCCGCGATAGTTTTTACATAGCATCACAAATTGCAGAAATCGCCAGGCAAAATAATTACGATCTTATTTTCACCGGCAAAGAAACCATTGATTACAACGGTTCGTCAATTGGCGGTATGGTTGCAGAGTTATTGAGCATGCCGTACATTTCCCTGGCTACTAAATTTAGCCTTAGCGGAACTTCGGCTACAGTTATACGTGAGATTGAAGGCGGTGAAGAAACCGATGAAGTAATATTGCCTGCAGTAGTTAGTTGTCAAAAAGGAATGGCAGAGCAAAGAATTCCAAACATGCGTGGTATCATGAGTGCAAGAACAAAGCCATTGAAAGTAACTGAACCGGCGCCAGTTGACGAATTGACATCCGTAGAATCTTTTGAACTGCCGCCTTCAAAAAAAGGTGTAAAATTAATTCCGGCAGATCAACCGGAAGAACTTGTAAGATTGTTGCATGAAGAAGCCAAAGTTTTTTAAAAACTACCCCTAATCCCTAAAGGGGAATGCGGGGGATTTTTGATACTTGATACTTGATACTTGATACTTAATTCTTAATTAATAAAATGAGTGTATTAATATTTTTAGACCAGGCCGACGGGCATATAAAGAAAAATTCTTTTGAAGCAGCTTGTTATGGCGCGAAGATCGCGGAAATGCTGGGGACCACAGCAGAAGGAATTGTGTTGGGAAGTGTAAAAGACGACCTTACAGAATTAGGAAAATATGGTTTAAAAAAAATCCGTTCCGTAAAAAATGCAACGTTGGAAAATTTCGATGATGAGGTTTTTACACATGTGATAGCAGAAGTGGCAAAGTCAACAGGAGCAACTGTTATTGTCTTTTCCAATAACTTTAATGGAAAGGCGATAGCCCCACGTTTATCCGTAAAATTAAAAGCTGGTTTGGTCTCCGGCGCTGTGGCATTGCCAGAAGTAGCCAATGGTTTTGTTGTGAAGAAAAATGTTTTTAGTGGAAAAGCATTTGCAAATGTTTCCATTAAGACTGAATTAAAAATAATTTCATTAAATCCCAATGCTTATAAAGTAGTTGAAGCTGAAGGCAAGGCCGAGGTTGAGGATTTAAATATTGAAATTCCCCAGGGCCGTGTGAAAGTGATATCGGTTGATAAAGTTGAGGGAGAAGTCCCTTTATCGGAAGCCGAAATTGTAGTGAGTGGCGGACGCGGTCTTAAAGGACCTGAAAACTGGGCTATTGTAACCGACCTTGCCAAAGCGCTTGGCGCCGCAACAGCCTGCAGCCGCCCTGTGAGTGACAGCGACTGGAGGCCGCATCACGAGCATGTGGGGCAAACAGGGCTCGCTATTGCACCAAATTTATATATTGCCATTGGTATTTCCGGAGCTATTCAACATCTTGCGGGCGTGAACCGCAGTAAGACAATTGTTGTGATCAATAAGGACCCGGAAGCACCATTTTTTAAAGCAGCAGATTATGGAATTGTTGGAGACGCATTTGAAGTAGTGCCTAAAATTACAGATGCCGTAAAAAAATTAAAAGAGTAGTAGAGTTTTGGTTGTGTGCAGTATAGATACCTAAGTAACCTGACATATATGTATTTTTAAGAAGCTTGCCATAGATTGAAAGGCTTTAATTTTTATATATTTGCCGATATCAAAAAATCACACAAAAGAGAGATTGGTATGAAGAAAATAGAATTGGAAATTGTAGCCCTGTCGCATAGTATTACTCAAACACACTCCTATGCTGTAGTGCTTGGTGAGGTGAATGGTTTAAGACGACTTCCTATAGTTATTGGCGGATTCGAAGCGCAGGCGATCGCCGTGGCCCTTGAGAGAATGCAACCCAGCCGTCCCCTTACACATGACCTAATGAAAAACTTTATGCTTGCCTTTAATATTGAGCTCCATGAAATAATTATCAATGATTTACAGGAAGGAATTTTCTATTCCAAGCTGGTATGTTCAACAGAACATGATACGGTAGAAATTGATTCCCGCACATCAGACGCTGTTGCGCTGGCTGTAAGATTTGGTTGCCCTATATATACCTATGATAATATACTTGACAGCGCCGGTATATTAATGGAAGAGGATGATAAAAAGAAAAAAGTAGTTGTATCCCACAACGACGCCGCAAGTGATGATCTTAAAAAATTGTCCATAGCAGAACTGGAAAATTTGCTGAATGAAGTGCTGGAACAGGAAGATTACATAAAAGCTGCTTCCATAAGGGACGAAATCAAAGGCCGAAAAAAAAACTAATTCATCAATTCCTATAACTGGCCTTATATTCTAATATTCATTCAGCATTTTTTACGTTGTTTTCACCAGGACTATGATAGCTTTCCCAAATTGTAAAATAAACCTGGGTTTAAATATCCTCGCAAAAAAAGAAGACGGGTTTCATGATCTTGAAACATTTTTTTTTCCTGTCAATATCCATGACGTTCTCGAACTACTTCCCTCGAGTGAAAAAAAAATACAATTAGATAGCTCAGGAATTTTAACCGGAGCACCGGAAAATAATATTTGCATTAAAGCTTATAACCTGGTAAAAAAAGATTATCCTGATTTGCCGATAGTGAAAATGCAACTGCATAAAGCCATACCAATGGGTGCCGGCCTCGGCGGCGGATCCGCAGACGGCGTAGCAACTTTGCAGCTGCTAAATAAAAAATGTAGCTTACATCTTACAGAGAAACAGCTTTCCAGTTATGCCTTGCAATTAGGCAGCGACTGTCCCTTTTTTCTCATAAATAAACCCTGCCTTGCTTCAGGCCGGGGAGAGACTTTGGAGCCTGTTCAGTTTTCACTTTCAGGATATAAAATTGTGATTGTAAACCCCGGAGTACATATAAGTACCGCCGAGGCTTTTAAAAGAATTACACCCTTTATACCTAAAAAAAGAATTAAGGAAATAATCACACAGCCCATTGAGACCTGGAAAAAGGAACTCACGAATGACTTTGAGAAATCAGTATTTGAGAAATTTCCCGTGATCCACCAGCTCAAAAACGAACTCTATGAAACAGGTGCGATTTATGCAGCAATGAGTGGAAGCGGAAGTACTGTGTATGGAATTTTCAAAGAAGATTCTGCAATAAATTACACTGCGCAAGCCGGTTACTTTTATAAAATAATTGAGGCAGCCTGACTTTTATTACGGAAAATAAACAAGTAAAATTGCCCAGATATTTCCTAATATTTCTTTATTGTTTTTTGCCGCTTTTGCTGCCAGCCCAAAGTGACAGCAGCTTATTTTCGCCATCAAAAGAGAACGTAGATTCCCTTGAAATTATTTATGGAAGGCATAAGCATTTTCTCAAGGAATTTGAAATGCAATCACTGATAGCCCTTTCCTATTACCCGGAATTATGGAACGAAAGAGTCGTTTTCGAGTACAAGGGATTTAATAGTTGTGCTCAAACAACAATGACTTTGGGATCAATCTTTAAGAAAATAGATAAGCAGTACATTATTTACATCAACAACGATATCATTAAGACAGGGATGCTTTTGCAGGATGCACCGTACAATGCACAAGTGGCAGTTATCGGCCATGAACTTGCACATATAGTGGATTTCAAGAGTCGTGGCTTTTTTGACCTGGCCCTATGGGGTTTGAAATATCTTTTTGTAAAAACAAGTACTAAAATCGAAAGAAAAACTGATAGAATTACCATACAGCACGGTTTGGGATGGCCCCTCTATTATTGGGCAGACTATATCTTAAATAAGTCAAAAGCAAATAAGCACTACAAAAAAATTAAAGAGAAGAAATACCTGCTGCCGGATGAAATTCTCCGATACATGATATCAAACAATTTATCGAGATAGCTGCTCCCTGTAAATTTGCTGATTTAATTTTTGAGTAAAACTTTAAAAGAGTATATCTTTGACCTATTGAAAAATAGAATTTACATAGTACACTTCCTTCTTTTGAACCTTGATTTCTTAGATCACAGGCAATAACCATATCGCACCCTGGTTATTATTTCAATTTTTCATCCATTTTTATTTCTAATTTTTTATGTCAACTCAATTGATAAGTTCGCAAACAAGTTATTTCACAGATCTCGAGAATGAATTCGGAGCCCATAATTACCATCCCCTGCCTGTGGTACTTCAAAAAGGAAAAGGTGTTTTTGTGTGGGATGTTGAAGGCAAAAAATATTATGACTTTTTAAGTGCATACTCAGCAGTAAACCAGGGGCATTGTCACCCTAAAATTATAAACACATTAATTGAGCAGGCGCAATTACTAACACTTACGAGCAGGGCTTTTTATAGTGAAGCACTTGCACGTTTTACTCAATATATAACCGAATATTTTGGTTACGAAAAAGTATTGCCAATGAATACAGGAGCCGAGGCCGTAGAAACGGCTTTGAAACTTTGCAGGCATTGGGGATATGCCGTAAAAAAAATTCCAGACGGCAAAGCTAAAATCATTGTATGCAGCGGGAATTTTCACGGGCGCACACTCGGAATCATTTCATTTAGCACCGACAGTATAGCTAAAAAAGATTTTGGCCCTTTTCTTCCGGGATTTGATATAATCCCATACAACAATCTGCCCGCCTTAGCCGAAGCCCTCGCTGATAAAAATGTGGCGGGCTTTATGGTTGAGCCGATCCAGGGTGAAGCCGGAGTAATAGTTCCGGATGAAAATTTTCTTACAAAAGCCAAACAGTATTGCAAGGACGCAAACGTTTTATTTATAGCCGACGAAATTCAAACCGGGCTTTGCCGGACTGGGAAAATGTTGTGCTGTGATCATGAAAATGTTCGTCCGGACATTCTTATCCTGGGAAAGGCACTCAGTGGTGGCGCATTGCCGGTGAGCGTAGTACTAGCTGACAATGAAATCATGCTTACGATCAAACCCGGTGAGCATGGGAGTACTTATGGTGGAAATCCACTGGCTTGCAAAGTTGCTACTACATCGCTGGAGGTATTGAAGGATGAAAAATTGGCTGATAATGCAGAAAGAATGGGAGTGCTTTTAAGAGAAGAATTAGTAAAATTAGATTCAGCATATATAAAGGATGTGCGCGGAAAGGGATTATTGAATGCGATAACCATCAAACACGCGGACAACAACGCCGCATGGAAGTTATGCTTGGAGCTAATGAAAAATGGATTACTCGCGAAACCAACACATGGAGATAAAATACGCTTCTCCCCTCCACTTGTTATAAGCAAAGAAGAAATACTTGACTGCGTACAAATAATTAAGAAAAGTCTACTCGTATTGAATTGAATATTATTTCAAATCATCAGCGCTAAAAACCAGTGGAAGCAGGTCGGCCGCATTTTCAATTACCTGCACCTTGCCTTCCATTCCACTCAGGATAATCCGGATGGGAGTCTTAGTCCTGCGTTGAAATTCCGCAAAAGACTGGCGGCAAATACCGCAGGGGCTTACAGGCCGGTCGCTTTTGCCTTTCAAATTATTATAAGCAATAGCAACCGTTTCTATAGCGACGCCGGGGAATTGAGAAGATGCTGAGGAAAGCAAAACTCTTTCAGCACAGATTCCTGCGGGATAGGAAGCATTTTCCTGGTTAGTGCCCGTAACTGTCTCCCCATTTTTTAATTTACCAACAGCGCCAACCTGGAAGTTTGAATAAGGTGCATATGCAAATTGAGTTACGGAACGTGCTTCACTCAATAAAAAAGAATCTGCCTGGTTTAGCTCTTCAACAGAATCATATACTGTAATAATAAACTTATGTTCCTCTTGCTGCATGATAGATTTTTTGTTCACAAACTTAAGCTCTTAAGATTAAGTATGAACATTTTTTGGGGGGGGTCCCCATATACAGAAATACCTCATGCTATCAAATTACCATTAATAATTTTATCAATCTTTTTATCAAAAATTTTATTTTATGTTACGAACAAAATCGTATATTGCCTACGAATAAAGTCGTAACAATGAAATTAAGAAAAAACAGCAAGCCTACTGAAAGTGAACTGGAGATCCTGCAAATATTGTGGCAGCGTGATTCTTCGACCGTTCGTGATGTGCATGAAGAGCTTTCAAAAACAAAAGTCTCCGGATACACCACTACTTTAAAACTGATGCAAATAATGTTTGAGAAAAAACTGGTAACCAGGGACGATAGCGCAAAAACCCATGTGTACCAGGCTGCAATAAGCCGCCAGAAAACGCAAAAGCAATTTCTTGATAAAATGATAAACGGATTATTTTCCGGATCATCTACCCAACTTGTATTGCAGGCCCTGGGCAATCAAAAAGCATCGAAAGACGAACTGGATGAAATTCAAAAATATCTTGACGACCTAAAAAACAGGTAACGATGAATTTTGCAACTTTACAGCATTCTGTGTTTTTACAAGCATTAGGTAATGCGATCTTAAATAGTCTTTGGCAGGCATTTATTATCTGGATTATTTATGAAACAATAAATGTTTCTTACAAAAATGCTTCCTCAATATTCAAAAACAGGGTAAGCACATTCCTAATTTTCATAGCATTTGGATGGTTTCTCTTAAGCCTTGTTACCGGCTTTTATCAAGATGAAAATTTATCGCCGATGGTCTTTAACCCGGCTTCGATTGCCACCGCCGAAACATCTAAAGAAGCGGCATTTAACATACAGGCTATTCTTTCTTATATAACCGGTTCGCTCCCTTATCTTTCCATTTCCTATATTTTTCTGCTGGTTTTTTTGATGTTTAAACTCTTTTCATCTTATCGATATGTGTATTTCATAGCAAATAAAAGGCTTCAGTCACCGCCTTTTGAATTGCAGCATTTTGCTTCAAAAGTGGCAACCCAATTAAATATTTCAAAAAAAATATCCGTATGGATTTCTCATCATGTTGATGTGCCTGCTACTATCGGATTTTTAAAGCCCGTAATTCTTATTCCTTTTGCTTCAATAAATAATTTATCCTCTCTTCAATTGGAGGCAATAATTCTTCATGAACTATCGCACATAAAAAGGAACGATTATGTAATAAATCTTTTTATTTCCGTAATTGAAACTATCCTCTTTTTTAACCCATTTATTTTATTACTTGCAAAAGTTATTAAGCGGGAAAGGGAAAATTGCTGTGATGACTTTGTAATTCAATACCGCTATGACCCCCACTCTTATGCATCTGCTTTGCTGCGGCTTGAGCAATCAAGGAGAGGCAATCTGCAATTAGCTATGGGCGCTGTTTCCGGTAAAAAGCAGCTTTTAACAAGAGTAAAAAGAATTACAAGTAATCAAATAGCATCCAGGCAATTTAACTATGGACAGAAGTTGCTTGCGTTACTTTTGGTGACTTTTATTGTTTGTTCTGTTGCATGGCTTTCCCCTCAGGATAAAAAACAAAATATAGGTAAGCCGTCATCATCAGAGAATTTGAAAGCTCCTGCAAAGCCTACTCTTCCTCTTCCTGCACCACGGGCTGAAAAAAAAGAGATTGAGACAAGCCTGGCTGAAATCAAAATTCCAAATGAAAATCCCGCCCGTAATAGCAGGCAATCTATTTCTCAATTAAGTTTACCAGGCGACAATCCCGGCACCGCCGAATTTGACCTGTTAAAAGAGAGCACTGATTTCGGAGAAAAGGAATCAGACAATCAGGATAAGGAATTTAATTTTTGGGGCGCAGGCTCTAAAAATCCAAAGGTATTTTTTGATCAAAATGTATTGAAGTTTGTTCCTTTAAAATTGCTGGAAGATTTTTCTTTACAAAAAATGAATATACATATCGATGTTGATGAACTTAATAAAAATTTGGAAGAAGCTTACAAAGGAATAAACTCAATGGATTGGCAAAAAATTCAAAATGACATAAATGCGTCCCTTTCCAGGTTAAAGACAGATAAAGCAGCCCGGAAGGAATTGTCAGAACTATACCAGGAAAGTTTAAAACAGTTGCTTGAAGCAAAAATTGAAAAAAAAGCAAAATCTGATCCTAAAGCCATTCCTACAGAACTATGGAAAAAAATAATTACAATTGATTCTCTTAGAAATTATGAAGTGGCCCCGGCACACAAGCGTCTTCGCACAAATGAAGTATGGGAACAAATACAACAACCGCGAAACTTTCAAGGCAGCAGCGATGAGTTTAATAAAGATGAACCCGCACCTTTAAGCTGGGGATATAACGACTTACCAAAAAATAATTTTCCTCCGGGCATTTCTATAAAAGGTTTGAAAAGTAAAAATGCGAAAATTATCATAGGTAATTTAACCCACGCTGTTAGTGAATCAAAAAGCTCTTTTCATTACTTTATTACTGATAGTAGTAACAATGAAAAACGAAAAGTTATTACCATCGAGGTAAACAATATTCCTTAATAATAATTCTTCTCTCAAAAGCTTACCCGGCAACTAATTCCTAAAGGGCCTGCACCAGCTAATCTGTTATAATTTCTATACGTAATATCGAATCTTAAGGAAATTTCATAAATAATTTTTATTCTGATGATGTTGACCACCATTCCGGTGATGTTGACCACCTGAAGCTGGTGGTTCTTTAATCTTTCTATAATTATTTGTAAGAGCTGCTGCAAAATAAGGCCTTTTATTTCTTTCTCAAAGATTCTCCTTTTAA
>JBBSBD010000168.1:0-13948 GCA_038251675.1 Chitinophagales bacterium
CTCAGGGACCAAAGTCGACTCATCTTCGTACAAGTTCGAAGCAGCTCATCACAACGAGTATTGAGTATTGCTTACTGAGTATTGAGATAAAAAATAGATATAAATTAATTTGCGAAAATTAGTGGAATTAGCGGCAAAGAATAGGCTGTTCGACTCATCTTCGCACAAATTCTAATGGATGCATCTCAGTGTGCGAAAGTGAAAAGTGAATAAAAAAAATTTAATGTCATAGTAAAATTCTATATGTCAGAAACTGATCAAATAGTAGCACCGGAACATACAAAGCCGGAACATAAAGCCATTATCGAACTACGGGATTACCTGGAAGGGCCCAAATCGCGTGAAAGTGAATTGCGGTTCACGATCAAAGTTGCTATGCAGTTTATTAAAGGATTAAGAAAGCTGCATTTCGTCGGGCCCTGTGTCACGGTATTCGGGTCTGCGCGTTTTCAATCGGATCATGTCTATTATCAGATGGCCGAAACTGTAGGACAGCATATTGCTAAAACCGGGTTTACCGTGATGACAGGAGGTGGACCGGGTATCATGGAAGCTGCTAATAAAGGTGCGTTTGAATCCGGCGGCTATAGTGTGGGTTGTAATATCCGACTTCCAAAAGAACAGGACCCAAATCCGTACATGCATGAACAAGTCACACTGGATTATTTTTTTGTTCGCAAATTCTTAATGCTCAAATATTCTTACGCCTTTGTGGTTCTTCCCGGTGGATGGGGCACGATGGATGAAATGTTTGAAACGCTTACGCTCGTACAAACAGGGATGATCCATCAATTTCCCGTTGTGCTGATGGGCAAAACATATTACAAGCCTCTCCTGGATTTTTTGGATGTGATGCTAAAGGCCGGTACGATTTCTGCAAAAGATCTTACGTTGGTGGCAGTGACGGATGATCCGGATGAAGCCATGGGTCATCTGAAAAAGTATATCAGTGATTTTTACACGATCAAAAAGAGGCCAAAAATGTATTGGCTATTGGGTGAAAAAGGTGGAAGACGATATTGATCAATACGTAAATGTAACCCCTGCACCCAATCCCATATCGCTGTCAAAATGCGTGGATAAGGAAAAATATTTGGTGAGTATATACCTGAAACCAGCCATGTATTCTTTATCTGTATTCACCATCAGACTGAACCGCAGTCTTGACGTCACCGGAATATCTTCTCTGGACAATTGAAATCGAAACTTTCCGTCTCCATCAATTCTGCCATCTGCAACAAGCAGCATGGGTAGTGTATAAGCAACACCAACCACGAAAGTATGGCGGTCATTCTTATTGGTCACCTGATTAAACAGGTTGTGAGAATCATCACCGAATATATTTTCCCTGTGGTCATCTTTTTTCTTGTGGTAATCAAAACCGGCATAAGGATATAGCCACTGCATTTTACCTAAATATTTTCCGATCATGGTTTCACTTTCATAACCATGCTCATCATGATAGCCCAAATGCCAAAGCGTGCTTAACTTCCAACGGGTCTGAGCCAGCATCACTTCACCATCAGAACCATTTGATTCTATACCCACATGTGCCATCAGGTGTGGCTGTCTGTCATCAGCAAATAATTTGTGTTGCGCCAGTTTAGGGTTTGGTATTTCGGGATTTGCAGGAGAGTTTTCATAACTGAATACTCTGCCCATGCCACTCATCATGTGATATAAGATATGGCAATGAAAAAACCAATCTCCACTTTCTGTAGCTGCCCATTCGATGGTATCCGTTTCCATCGGCATGATGTCGATGACATTTTTCAGCGGTGCGTAATCTCCCTGTCCGTTTAATAATCTGAAGTCGTGTCCATGCAAGTGCATCGGATGACGCATCATCGTGTTGTTGTAAAGGACGATTTTTACAATTTCGCCTTTTTTGATCAGGATCTTATCTGCTTCTGAAATAACTTTGTTGTCTAAGCTCCAGACGTACCGGTTCATATTACCGGTCAATTCAAAATTTAATAGTTTGATTGGCCCAACAGGTAGCGTTGTTTTTTTTGTGGCTTTCAGCATTGCATAATTAAGCGTAACGATATCGGTATTTTCATTCTCCATATTCATTCCCTGCATATCGTGTCCTTGCTTTTTCCCTTTCTGCTTCTCTGCGCCTGTGACTTCCGGATACATGACAGTGTTCATGTCCATTGTCTGGTTGCTCATCTCCATGCCCATCGGCTCGAGATCACCGTTCATGGCCATCATTTGGTTCATCATTTTCATCCCATCAAAATATTTCAGCTTAGGCAATTTTTTCGCAGGTACTTTTTCACCGCTGCCCAGCCATAGCGAAGCAGATTTCGTGCGGTCTTCAGGAGTCACAAGAAATTCATAACTTTTATCCTCTGGTATTGTGACGATGACATCATAAGTTTCTGATACCGCAATCAAAAGCCTGTCTACTTCAACCGGCTCTACATCATTACCATCAGTAGCTACTACGGATATTTTTCCGCCGGCATAGGTAAGCCAGAAATAAGATGAAGCACCCGCATTGGCTATACGCAATCTGACATGATCGCCTGATTTGAATTGATGTTGCTCATTTACGTCCGTTCCGTTAATCAAAAACTTCTCGTAGTACACGTCACTGACATCCATAGCATTCATTCGCTTCCATTCGTTATTCACTTTCGTGCTGAAATGCCCGCTTTTTATGGCTTCTCCATAATTTTGTGTGCTTCCTTTTTTTATGGCAAACCAATCAGAGGCATTATGCAGGCTGCGATGGACCTCTTCAGGTTTCATGTCCGTCCAGTCACTTAATACAATGGGAAGTGTTGGAATATTCGATTCATTTCTTTTGTTAAAAATGAGCGCCCCGTACATACCGATTTGTTCTTGCAGACCTGAATGGCTGTGGTACCAGTGTGTACCGTTTTGAATGATCGGAAATGTATACAGATGAGTTTCATGCGCTTTGATGGCCATTTGTGTGAGATTGGGTACGCCATCGTAACGGTTAGGCAAGAAGACTCCATGCCAATGCATTGTGGTTTCTTCATCCAACATATTATGTACATAAATTTCTGCTGTATCGCCTTCTGTAAAAGTTAAAGTGGGCATGGGAATATGTCCATTTACTGCGATGGCATGTCTTAACTTACCTGAAAAATTGACCATCGTATCGGTTACATATAAATCATAACGAATTATTTTGGGGGGGTCGCTATTTTCTATTGTGTGGATAAATTCTTTGTTGCCTTTGGAGGCCTCCTGCATGGGCATATCATGCATGTCTTCCTCGTGACTATTGGAATCAGTATTTATGGATGTGTCAGGTTCAATATTTGAAGCAGGTAAAGGTTTTTGTTGTGTCTCATGATGCTTTTGCTTAACTAATTTCATACCGCATTTTGAACAAACACCCGGATTTGCAGATTGAATTTCCGGGTGCATTGTACAAGCGTAAATCACAGCCGGCGGTGGTACTTTATATTCCTGATGAGTTGAATCCGTACCTGGCATAATCTTCATATCATGTTGTGCAAATACTATGCACACGACGAAGAAGAACCATATGGTTAGCAATTCCTTTTTCATTTTCAAATTAATTTAAATTACACTCTGCCCCTAAGACAGGAATGGCAGGGTGATGAAGGCATATTAATTTTTAGCACTCATGGTTTCCTTAACGGAGCCGCATGTCAACATTTTTTTGCCATAGTAAGGATTCTCGATTTTCTTATTGTCGCTGATCCAATACGCATCAGCCATCGGACAATACTGATAATATAAATCAACAGAATTGATTTTCATTCCCTTCAGCATTTTGTAAAAGTCGGAAGATAATTCTTCAAAATTCTTGCGTTGTGCACTGATGTCAGCGGTGCTTCCAATGGTAGTTGCAGATTTGTTCAATGCTTCATAATTCTGCATCCAGCTTTTATGCTGGCCGGCGGTTAGGTTTTGCATCGGTACTTTCTTAATGGCATCACTTAAAGCAATAGCGGCAGCTTTTGCCTTGTCTTCATTGTCACTTGCCAGGGCGCTCTTAAGATCGAGATAATGATTGACCACTATCTGCACGGCTTGTGTGGCAGGATTCTGGGAAAATGCATTTTGAACGAAAGATGCAGTTAGCATCAATGTGATCAGGATTGTATTTCTCATTTTTTTAGTTTTTTAGTTTTTTAGTGATGATTATTGATATTGTTTTATTTGGGTTTAGGCAAATCTTTTTCACTGAATGTAGCTGTATATGATTTACCATTTTTCTTTAAGGTAGCAACTGCTATAAATGATTTTCCTTTATTCGCCTCCATTGCTGTTGGCTTGTGGTTCATTTCCATAAGATCGATATTTGTCGTTAATTTATCAGCATATTGCATTTTGACGAATCCCGTTACATTTTTCATGTCAACAGGTTTTGCATCTCCATCTAATAAATAAAACACAAGGTCCTTTCCATCAGCCACAATTTCCATGTGATTAGGATCTGCTTCTTCAATGGTTCCTCCATGTGGTCCTTTTCCTACCTCACCTACATGATGATCTTCTTCCTGTTCTTCCGTCTTAACCGGTACGTTGCTACTATCCACAGTTATTGCCTGGATAGCTTTAATGCTGTCGGAAATCGGTTGTGGCATCTTGTATTCATCAAGGTATCTTCCCATAGGTCCAATACCTTCCATATGGACTAGCATGGCACCGTGATGTCCTGCAATAGAAACTGTAATCGCTGATCCTACAAGCAATAATGCTACTGCCATTTCTGCCCACCACTTTATCCTGAGTATGAAGAGTGACACTGTTTTGAACAACAAAGCTCCCAGGCCGAACCATAAAGTAAAGTTAGCCATGCGTTCATGCGTAACAAATATTTCCCTGGCCTTTCCTGCGATTGGACCTGGCATCGCATGAAACGTATTTGATGAAAGCCATGTGGCAATCACCCCGAGTGCCAGCAATATAAATGTGGTCCAACCAAATTCTTTTTTGAAATAAAAGAACGAAAGGATCTGGAACATGAGTGCCATGATAAGCAATACGATTGGAAAATGAACAACAAGAGGGTGATAATTCGGGAAAGCGCTGATCGCTTCCATTTCCTGATGTTGCTCCATCTCAATCTGCATCAGTGAATCAGCATGCCGTTGAGAGGAAGTTAATACCTCTTTATTGCTCTGGGGATGTTCATGGGCATATATCTTTCCGACAGACGTTATGAAAAACATCACGAGAATTGAAATAATTATTTTTTTCATTTGGATTAACTGTTGAGTACCGGTGATATTTTATTTCCTGACAATTGACTATAAACAGTCAAACACGGTCAGAATTGCTCCTGCCGTGGCAAATAGAAAATCAAAAATCAAATCTGGAAACTTTGTATAAAAATCCGGATGTCCGATCCTGGTGGTGGTGGATGGAAACCATTGTAAGCAAAATTACTTCTGCTAGTTTCAATTGGATTGATGAGGAAGAAAGGTGCGGCAGGTCCGGCGAATACAGTGAATGCTATTTGTGTCTCAGCAATTTTTTCACTGGAAAATTGTCCTGCAGTCTTAAAGAAAGAAAAATGAAGGCTTTGGCAATCATGATCCTGATCGCCTGATTTCTTTTCATTTTTGCAAATTTCCTTTTTGCAGTCATCCTTATCTCCGCAGCATGAAAAGTTGCCTATTCCACACATCGCAGAACACATATGCATGTAAAACAAGGCTCCTAAAAAGAGTAAGCTCATGCTTTGCGATATGAATTTTATTTTCTGCATTTGCCTTCTAAGATAAGATTAAATGGTAAGATTTTATACTTATCATCATTATCATCCCTTGAACGAGCTGTAGGGTTAGCTATTGGAATAATAAGAACAAATAACATACCTGTTAACATATTACTTTATCTCCAGCAAGACCCGATTAAAGGACAATCGAACAATAGCATGGGCAACAAGCCTGTTTCTATAATTTTTTGCATACGGATAATGGAATAGCTATTTCTCCGGATAAAAGAAGTCCATTCTAATTGGTATCTTTACTACAATTTGAAAAAATACATTCAACTATCCACTCTTTTCATTGCCTTCACTATTGTGCTGGCACATAGCTTCATACATCACCACCATGAAAAAGCTACTGAACACCATTGCACTAATCACCGTGATGAGGGTCCTTTAAGTGATGCCTTTTCACATTTCCATCATTTCGGCCAGGCCAATGAAAATGATTTTATCCATCATATTGTTGTATTAAAATATGGAACCAACTTTCATACGCCCAAAGATTTTATCCCGGCATTTGGTTTTTATATACTTAAAATAGATGAAACGGTCCCTATAGGTTTTCCTGACAACCCCGGGAGCCCTTTCCCAAATTATCACCTCTCTTCTTTTTTGTTGAGAGGCCCTCCTTCATTTTCTGTCTGATACATTCTCTTTAACTTTTAAAGAGGCACAACCGAATTGCAATGAATAATTGCAGTTATGTTTCCGTATATACATTTATCAGTAATCAGAAAAAAATGTTAGATAAAATCATCCGTTTTTCCATAAACAATAAATTATTTATCGGGCTGTTTACAATGGTCCTGATTGGCTGGGGCAGTTACTCCGTTTCCAAATTGCCGATTGATGCCGTGCCGGATATTACAGATAATCAGGTGATGGTCATTACAGTAACCCCTACACTGGCTGCACAGGAAGTGGAACGGCTTATAACTTTTCCGGTAGAACAAACCATGGCAAGCATTCCAGATATAAAAGAAATTCGTTCTTTTTCCCGTTTTGGTTTGTCGCTTGTGACTATCGTCTTTAATGAAAAAACTGATATTTATTGGGGCCGGCAGCAGATAAGTGAACGGCTAAGTCTTGCAGCCAAACAAATACCTGAAGGTGTAGGCATACCAGAAATGGCTCCGGTGACAACAGGACTGGGAGAAATATATCAGTACGTCATGCATCCAAAACCAGGATATGAAGATAAATATGATGCCATGGAATTGCGGACCATCCAGGACTGGATTGTAAAACGACAATTGATAGGTACACCAGGCGTAGCAGAAGTAAGCGGCTTCGGTGGCTATGTAAAACAATATGAAATAGCGGTTAACCCGGACAAGCTGAATAGTATGAATGTAAGTATTGATGAGATATTTACAGCACTGGAAAAAAATAATCAGAATACAGGCGGTGCATACATCAATAAATCCCCCAATGCATATTTTATAAGAAGCGAAGGTCTGGTAACAAATATTGAGGACCTTGAAAAAATTGTTATTAAGACTAATAATAACACTCCGGTATTGGTGAGGGATGTGGCCACCGTGCAGTTTGGCAACAGTGTTCGTTACGGTGCAGCTACGAGGAACGGGCAAGGCGAAACTGTCACCGGTATTGTAATGATGCTGAAAGGTGCTAATTCTTCTGAAGTCATAAATAACGTAAAAACAAGGATTGAACAAATTAAAAAAACACTTCCTGAGGGGGTGGAAATTGAACCATTTCTTGACAGGAAAAAATTAGTTGATAATGCTATCGGCACGGTAACAACCAACCTTATAGAAGGAGCACTCATCGTAATCTTTATTCTCATTTTATTCCTCGGTAATCTTCGTGCCGGCCTGGTCGTGGCTTCTGTTATTCCCCTTTCCATGCTCTTTGCTATTTCTATGATGAACCTCTTTGGTGTATCGGGTAACCTGATGAGTTTGGGCGCAATTGATTTTGGATTGATTGTAGATGGAGCCGTGATTATTGTAGAAAGTGTACTGCACCGGATAAGTATGAGTAAACACCATCATGCAGGAAAAATAAAATTAGAACAAGCCCAAATGGATGAACAGGTATTTGAGAGTTCAAGTAAAATGATGAATTCGGCAGCCTTTGGCCAGATTATTATTTTTATTGTATACCTGCCTATCCTGGCGTTGGTAGGTATTGAAGGAAAGATGTTTGGCCCAATGGCCCAGACAGTCATGTTTGCTATTCTGGGTGCTTTCCTTTTGTCGCTTACGTATGTACCGATGATGTCTGCCTTAATGTTAAGTAAGAAAACAACACATAAACGAAATTTTTCCGACAGGATGATGGATCTCTTTCAACGGAGTTACAATCCCCTTATCCGTTCGGCAATTAAAAATAAAATATTGGTAGTGGGTATTGCAATTGGGCTTTTTGCCATCAGTCTTTTTGCATTCTCAAGATTAGGGGGAGAATTTATACCCCAGTTGGATGAAGGGGATTTTGCCGTGGAAACAAGGGTATTGACCGGTAGCTCCATTGACCAGATAATTGAAGCCTCAACCAAAGCGCAGAAAATTATTTTGGGCTTTCCTGAAGTAATTCAGGTGGTAAATAAAATTGGTTCCGGTGAGATACCCACAGACCCTATGCCTATTGAAGCCGGCGATATGATGATCATATTAAAGGATAAAAAAGATTGGGTAACGGCCCAGACAAGAGAAGAATTAGCTGATACTATGCAAAAAGCATTATCCGTGATTCCCGGGGTTACATTTGGTTTTCAGCAGCCCATACAAATGCGTTTCAATGAATTGATTACAGGGGCAAAGCAGGACGTAGTCATTAAGCTATACGGCGAAGACCTTGATGTATTGACAGAGTATGCAGGAAAAATCGGCAAGCTGATAAAACCAATTGACGGCGCAGAAGATTTGTATGTAGAAGAAGTGACTGGTTTACCACAAATTCAAATTCAATTTAACCGGGATAAAATTGCGCAATATGGTTTGAATATAACAGACATCAACAAGGTTATAAAAACTGCTTTTGCAGGTGAAACTGCAGGGCTGGTTTACGAAGGTGAAAGACGGTTTGACTTGGTTATTCGCTTAACCAAGGAAGACCGTAAAGATTTATCAGACGTTCGTGGCTTATATATCCGTACCCCAACAGGGCAGCAAATACCATTGGAGGAAGTAGCAACCGTAGAGTTTAAAAATGGCCCCAACCAGATACAGAGGGATAATACAAAGAGAAGAATTACCATTGGCTTTAACGTACGTAATCGTGATGTGCAAACCATTGTAAAAGAAATAGAACAGGAATTAAATACAAAATTAAAATTGCCGCCTGGTTATTATATCACCTACGGTGGCCAGTTTGAACATTTACAAGCAGCCAATAAACGGTTGTCAATCGTAGTGCCTGCAGCCCTGTTACTGATTCTTTTATTACTCTATTTTACATTTGGTTCTATAAAAGAAAGCTTACTGATCTTTACTGCCATTCCATTATCAGCTATTGGGGGTGTCTTTGCTTTGTCAATAAGAGGAATGCCTTTCAGTATTTCCGCAGGTGTGGGGTTTATTGCACTCTTTGGTGTAGCCGTGTTAAATGGAATTGTATTGATTGCTGAATTTAACCGATTGAAAAAAGAAGGCCTGGCAGATATTTATGAACGCGTATTGAAAGGAACAAGAGTAAGATTAAGGCCTGTACTGATGACAGCCGCTGTAGCGTCACTTGGGTTTTTGCCTATGGCATTATCTAATTCATCCGGCGCAGAAGTACAGCGTCCTTTGGCTACTGTGGTAATTGGAGGATTACTTACCGCTACATTCCTTACACTGATTGTATTACCAGTCTTATACATCCTATTTGAAAAAAAGAAACCCATTAAGATGAATATTCCTGTAAATACTACAATACTTTTTTTGTTGCTGTTTGGTAGTATGCTGATACCACAAATTTCATCCGCACAAGAAAATACAAGAAAGCTAACCCTGGAACAAGCCATTGGCGAAGCACTTAAAAACAACAGTAGCATCAAAGCCGCAAACTATGAAATTGATTTACAAAAGGCATTGAAGAAGGGCGCAGTAACCATTCCAAAAATGGATGTTATGTTTTCCCAGGGGCAAATTAATAGCATCAACAGGGATAATTATTTCAATGTCACACAGCGTTTTGAATTCCCCTCAGTTTATAGCAACCAATTCAAACTGGCTGATGCAAAAATCAATAGCAGTCGACAACAATTAGCTGTAAGAGAAAATGAACTGGTTCGACAGGTAAAAGCAGCTTATTATCAATTCGTATTTGAATCAGCCAAACGAAACATTTTGGTAGAACAAGATAGTTTGTACAGCCATTTGGTAAAAGCAAGTACGCTTCGCCACAAAACCGGGGAAAGTAATTTGTTGGAAAAAGCAACATCTGAAACCCAGTTGATGGAAATAAGAAATAGGCTGGCACAGAACGATGCTGATCTGGCTATTGCTAAACTTCAACTGCAAACATTATTAAATATCAGGGAAGATATTTCAGTGGCAGAAGATGAATTGGTAAAAAGAGAAATTGAAATACCAACAGATAGTAATACCGTGGCACAAAATCCATATCTCAAATACCTGAAACAGCAGATTGAAGTAAACAAAGGCGAAACAAAATTACAGCAATCCAAACGCTTGCCTGATTTTATGCTGGGCTATTTCAATCAGTCATTTGTTGGCGAACAAACTGTAACAGGTGTGCCCCAAAATTTTACCCGAAGCGATAGATTTTCCGGCTTTCAGATAGGCGTTGCCATCCCCATATTGCCAGGCGGATACATGGCCAAGGTCAATGCTTCAAAAATCAATGAGCAAATTGCTGCCTCTAACCTGGAGTACCAACAAACCAATCTGCAGGGTGAATTACAGCAATTGCTTCAGCAACATAATAAATATAAAGCCGCATTACGCTACTATGAAGAAACAGCATTGCCACAAGCTGATTTAATCATAAAGAATGCGGAAAAAGGATTTAAGAGTGGAGAAATTGCTTACATGCAATATTTGCAGAGTTTGTCACTGGCCGTCAGCATAAAATCCGACTATCTGGATAACCTCTATCTGTATAATCAATCAGTTTTGGTTATAGAAAGTCTTTTTGGTAAAAAATAGTCCATCATCATTTCAAAATATTTATACAATGAATCGCATACATAAGATAGTTAGTCTCTTACTAATTACCGGTTTTATATCTGCCTGCAACAGCAAAAAAGAAGAAACAAAAGCAGACACAACGACTGTAGAAAAAATTACAGATGAAGTAATACTCTCTGACAGCCAGTATAAAGTAGTCGATGTTCAAACGGGTAAAGTAGAAATGAGAAACCTGAGCAGTGTAATAAAAGCGAATGGCATATTAGATGTGCCACCACAGAATACCGTCTCTATTTCTGCACCCTTAGGTGGATATGTAAAAACATCCGGTTTGTTACCCGGACAACCAATTCATAAAGGTCACCATCTTGCCACTATTGAAAACCCCGAGTTTATTAATATTCAACAGGAGTATTTAGAAAGCAAAGCGAAATTGGAGTATTTGGAACTGGAGTATAAAAGACAGGAAGAATTACGAAAAGAAGATGTGAATGCTGCTAAAACTTTTCAACTGGTTAGTTCCGAATTGAAAACAATGAAAGCCAAAATTACAGGGCTGGAAGAAAAGCTGGCCCTTATCGGAATCAATAAAATTACTGTACAATCAGGTAAAATTTCAAGAACGACCAATCTCTATGCCCCTATTCATGGATATATTGTTGCCAGCAATGTAAACAGGGGTAAATATGTAACTCCATCAGACGTATTATTTGAAATTGCAAACAAAGATGATATTCACCTTGTTCTGAATGTGTTTGAAAAAGATGTGTTGAACATTAAAGTTGGCCAATCCATCCGTTTCGCTTTAGCAAATGAAAATAATTACGACAGGATAGCTAAAGTCTTATTACTTGGTAAAGAAAAAGGCAGCGATGGAACCATACCTGTTCATTGCCATCTCGAAAAAGCAAATGATGCTGCATTACTACCCGGCATGTATGCTAAAGCACTCATTGAAACCACTAACAATTCCGTACCGGCATTACCTGTTGCTGCCATTATTCAATCAGAAGGGAATGATTTTATTTTCGTACAAACTAAACAGGACAAAGACGGATATACCTTTAAAATGATACCGGTTAAAAAAGGGGTTGAAGAAAATAGCTATGTAGAAGTAAGTTTCCCTGGTGGCTTTGATAGTAATGGTTCGCAAATTGTTGTTAAAGGCGCCTATTCATTGCTAAGCGCCATGAAGAATGTGGAAGAGTAGGGTTTATCCATCTCTTCATTGACAATTCGTATTTATAAAATTTAATTTTAAACACTATGAATTATTCCCAGGCATTTTTTTCCCGCCAGTTTCTTTGGGAGATTGTTCGCATTCTTACTGTAGGTATAGCAAGCTTTTTATTCTGGTTTACTATTATTCCGTTGCCTGTCTTATTGGTGACAATGGCCTTTGGATTATACTCATTAGTAAAAGCAGCGGTAACAGATTTATTTAAAGAATGAAAAATGAAGGCTTTGGCAATCATGGTCCTTGCCTTCTGAATTTTTTCCGTTTGTACAACATGCTTTTTTGCAATGACTATCACCCGATGCTTCGCAACTATTACCGCCTGCTGCACACCATGCAGAGCAAACATGCATATAAAGCATGACTACTAAAAGTAGTACACTGATGCTTTTTGATATGATGTTGAGTTTCTGCATTTACGATTTAAAAGTACGCCTTTATTTGAATTATCGCCATTGCCATCCAATGCATACTCCCTTTGTTAAAACAGAAGGATATACAAAATTCAATAAATTTAACCTGCCCAGCTTCTGGCGGACTCGGCTATAGGATGAACGCCCTTCAAATCAATTAATTATTAAGAGGGTCCTTGTTGGGTAATCTTTAACTCCTTTACAGCACCGCCATCTTAAATTTTTCTACTCAAAGGGTCCCGAACCCTTAATTCGTCACGAATGTCAAAACAAATTCTATAGGAATTGGTTGTTAATGCCCTGAAGTGTGCCCTTTTCAACATTATACTGTTGTCGACATCATTCCTCAAGAGATGTCCGAATTTTATCAAAGCCCATCGATTAAAAATGCATCTGATCAGCACCTGATATAAAATCAAGTGGGTAAGGATTTAATTCCTTGCACATTTCGGTAAATCCGGATGATCAGGTCATAGCCATTTTGCAATATTGGATTTAGAAAAAGAGTCAATCAAATGAAATACATGAAAATGAATAAAAGTTTAATTCAAACCATCAACCTCAGAATGTTTTGGTTTATTGCTTTAGGCTTCTTTGGACCTATAGCATACGGTCAGCAAATGCAAAGCATGAAAAGCGATTCTTCATCGGTAAAAAAACAATCTATAAAGAATATGGATAGTATGACCGGGATGGAAGAAGAGGTAGCACATCCTTTTTTTACACATATGGGCATGCCCGATGCCGTAGGCACATATAGCCTGCGTCTCTCCGCTTTGTCTATTCAAGAGGATGGAATATCAAAAGCTGATTTCGGCTTTCATCTTGAAACCGGTCTGACGAAGATGGTAGGGCTTCATCTACGGAATGATAGAGTACTAACGAATGCGCACACTGAAATAATGTTTCAGTTTGCAGTACTTGCCAGTAAGAACGGAATGAATGGATTCTCTCCCCTCATTGAATTTGAAATCCCGACGCATAAAGGTGAAAAAGCAATAAATACACTGGTTGGTTTTTCAACCATGCTTTCTAATGCCCACATCGCTTTCAATCAGGCCATCCACTATAGCCCAAGGGAAGATTTGGTGGAAGGAAGCGCTGCATTGGTTTATAAGATTTATAAAAACATATTTCTTGTGGGCGAGATCCAGGGGGAAAAATTAGCCGGTGAATCCATTGCGCTGAACCTGGTGGGAGGCGTAAAAGTGAAAATAAATGATTATTTAATTATTGGTCTTGGCTACCAGGCACCTATTACAGACAATAAGGATTTCAGTTCACAATATATTCTTCAGCCGAATTTTGAATGGAAGAATTAAATACAACATACCAAACAAATAGAAAGTGAACAAATATTAACAGGAAAATGTGTGAATTACATAACCAATTTCAAAAATTGTGTAACGATTTTCACTATTCTTCATTCATCTTTACTGATTAAGCTTTATCACTTTCC
>JBBSBD010000169.1:0-13948 GCA_038251675.1 Chitinophagales bacterium
CTGCTATTTTATTTTTCACCTGGCTTACATCATTGCAACCACAATGAAAAAAGATTATCCACACGGAGAGAAAAAAATATAGAAATGATGTACGCAAAATAAAAACCAGGTTGTATTATTTTTTTATAAAAGCTCTTTCATCGCTATGCAGGAAATATTATTTTACAAAACTAAAATCATCTCCGTCGAACAATCCTAAATCACTCAACTTTAAGTGTGGAATTACCAGCAAGGCCATAAAAGACAAGGTCATAAATGGTGCAGATAGTTTAGACCCCAATTGTTTTGCGGCCTTATCAATTTCAGTGTAAGCTTCAGCAACTTCATAACCATCTTCATTGCTCATAAGGCCCGCTACAGGCAATGATAAGATTTTCTCAAATGGTGCGTCGATGGTATCAACACAACTTACTCCACCTTTTTTTCCGATAATAAGATTTACCGCTTTACAAATACTTTCATCATCAACGCCTACTGCTATTATATTATGGCTATCGTGCGCAACCGAAGAAGCAATTGCGCCCCTTCTTAATCCAAAGTTTTTAATAAATCCTTTCGCGACTGGAGCATCTTTGTAGCGATTAATCACCACCATCTTTAAGATATCATTATCGATATCACTGAGATAAAAATCATTATCAATTTTTGGTTGAGCATTTATTTTGTTAGTGATAAGTTGCCCATCCAGCGCCTCAATAACCTGCACCTCTTTCGGAAAATCTGAAATTGAAAATTTAAAATCAGCCACTCCCTTTTCCTTGCAATTGAAATTGTTTATGATCTTAGATTTTGATGCCGAAATTTTTGAAATTCCTTTTTCCGCTACAACTATTCCATCGATATAGGTAGCCAGTACTTCGAAATTCACAAGGTCTTTTACTATAATAAAATCAGCACGATGGCCCGCTTTCAATAAACCAACATTCATTCTATAGTGCTCAACAGGATTGATGCATGCTGCCTTCAATACATTAAATATATCAATCCCTTTTGCAACTGCTCTTCTGCAAAGATCATTTATGTGGCCGTTCACAAGGCTATCAGGATGTTTGTCATCACTGCAAAACATTATCGCATCGGGATGATCATTTAATAAATCAATCAACGCTTCAAAATTTTTTGCAGCACTTCCTTCACGGATCAAAATCTTCATCCCATATTTTAATTTATCAACCGCTTCCTCTTTGGTAAAACATTCGTGGTCGGTGCTTATAACTACCTCGCCCGGTATCCCTGATTCAATATATTTTTTTGCATCTTCTCCTCTCAAACCTGGCGCATGTCCATCAACCGGTTTATCATATTTTTTTGCTGAATTTATTTTCTTCATAACTTCTTTATCTCCGTGCAACACGCCCGGAAAGTTCATCATTTCACTGAGGTAATGAATTTCATCTTTGGCCAGGAGTCTTTCCACTTCATCTGAATTAAGGGTTGCGCCGGCAGTTTCAAAAATAGTTGCAGGCACGCAACTCGGCGCACCAAAGTGAAACTTAAAAGGAACCTCGTTTCCATTGTTGATCATAAATTCAACGCCCTCAACGCCGCAAACATTTGCAATTTCATGCGGATCGCTTATAGCAGCAACCGTTCCATGTACAACTGCAAGCCGTGCAAACTCTGAAGGCACAAGCATGGAACTTTCTATATGAACATGCGCATCAATAAACCCGGGAAGAATATAGAAGGAAGGAAGCTTTCCATCGTCATCATTATCCACAGCGTCTATTTTTCCGTCAGTAACTGATATAATTCCTGGAAAAATTCTGCCTGATTCTATATCTACAATATTTCCTTTTACATTAAAATTCATCAATCAAAATTTTCGCTTAAAATTATTGTAATACTAAAGTCGTAAAGTTTTAAATTTATTATTTCCAAAGTAAACTGAAAAAAAATACAGTTTGAATATTACTTTACCTTGCGTAATTAAAATTTAGTAAATGAAAAATATTATCCTGTTTGTCTTGTTTATACTTGCGATTGTGTTCTTTCAATTTACCACAGCACAATCTGTTGATGATATCATAAGTCAGTATATAACTGCCCGCGGCGGTATAGACAAATTAAATTCCATTCAATCTATTTACCTGGAAGGAACCAGGCAAATGATGGGTAGTGAAGTGGAAGTAAAGGTTACAAAAGTCGAAGGCAAATTATTCAGAACAGATTTTGAATTCGGCGGCAACAATGGGTACACAATTGTAACCCCTGACAAAGGCTGGTCATATATTCCCATGCGCTCTGATAAACCAAATGAAATTCCTACACCTGTTTTAAAATCCATGCAAAGCCAACTGGATATTGCAGGCCCCCTCGTGAACTATAAATCCAAAGGATACCAGGCTGAATTGAAAGGAAAGGAAAATATTAATGGAAACGATACCTATAACATACAACTTACTTCACCAGATGGAAATAATATCAATTATTATATCGATACAAAAACCAACCTTCTTGTACAAACAAGACAAATGAGCGAAGGTGGTCGTAACGGTGGCGGCCAGCCCAAAGAAGTAGTTACAGATTTCAAGGACTACACAGAAGTCAACGGCATTAAATTTCCCCAAACAATAGTAACCGAGGGAGAAGGAATGGGGGGCGGTGCCATGACATTTGACAAGATTGAAATAAATGTGCCTGTGGATGAAAAAATGTACAAGCCATCAGCTGAGTGATGAGTTGATCAGTGATGAGTTGCCCGGAGATGGCTTGGGCTCCTACGTATTCCTGCATCTTTGAATCGCTGCAACTCTTTCAGTACATTCGTACGCAAATAGAAGCATCCTTATATGAAAAGAGTTTTATTATCCCTTATTGCTATACTTATGGTTAGTTTTTCTTTTGCTCAAAAGAAAAAACAGGTATTACAGCCAAATAACTCCGGGGACAGTATTTTACTGTCAACCACAAAGTTCAGACTGGTTGGGCCTTTTCGTGGAGGATGAAGCGGAGGCGTGGCAGGAGATTATAAAAACAAGAACACTTTCTATTTCGCGAGTACCGGCGGCGGTTTGTGGAAAACGCAGGACGGAGGAAGTAACTGGAAAAATATATCCGATAAATTTTTTGGTGGATCTATTGGCAGTGTAGCAGTTGCTCCTTCTAATTCTTCAATTATATATGTTGGTGAGGGCGAGACAACATTACGCGGCAACGTTAGTGAAGGCCATGGTATGTGGAAAAGCGATGATGGAGGCCGTAATTGGAAACATATTGGCCTCGATAATTCAAGGCATATTATGCGTATCGTGATTGATCCAGATAACCCTGACATCGTTTGGGTGGCTGCGCTTGGGCACTTGTTCGGGCCGTCAAATGACAGGGGCGTTTATAAAACAATTGATGGAGGTAAAACCTGGAAGAGAACATTGTTCAGCGATGAGCAAAGCGGAGCGGCAGAACTCGTAATGGAACCAGGCAATCCTTCGGTGTTATACGCATCAACATGGACCGTATTGCGCACTCCATATAGTCTTGAAAGTGGCGGCAAAGGAAGTGCACTGTGGAAAAGTACAGACGGAGGGGAGAGCTGGAAAAAGTTGAATGATAAAAAAGGCTTTCCAGGAAAAACTACAATAGGAAATATTGGTATTACAGTATCACCGGCTAATCCTGAAAGGGTATTTGCATTGGTAGAATCAGAAAAAGGTGGCTTGCTGAGAAGTGAAGATGCCGGTGAAACGTGGAATATCGTTAGTACCGATGCCAATATCCGGCAACGTGCGTGGTACTTCAGTAAAATATATTGCGATCCAAAAAATGCCGACGGCATTTATGCATTGAATGTAAATATGTATGGAAGCACAGATGGCGGTAAAACATTTAAAGAAATAAACACGCCGCATGGCGATCACCATGATCTTTGGATTGATCCTGAAAACAGTCAGCGTATGATAGTAGCAGATGATGGCGGGGGTCAAATAAGTTTTGACGCAGGCGCGAACTGGAGTACTTACGAAAATCAGCCTACAGCACAATTTTACAGGGTTTCAACCGATAATAATTTTCCTTACAGGTTATTAGCTGCGCAACAGGATAATTCCACCGTGCGCATTTTATCAAGAACTGAAGGAGATCAAATTGATCAAAGCGATTGGTCTCCTACCGCAGGTTTCGAAAGCGGTTATGTAGTGGCAGATCCTGCAAATCCAGATATAGTGTACGGAGGTAATTATGGAGGTTTTATTTCCCGGTATAATCATAAAACCGGGGAGAACCGGGCCGTAAGCGTATGGCCGGTTTATGACCTGGGCAATGGTGCGGATATTTCCAAATATCGTTTTCAATGGAACTTTCCAATTTTCTTTTCTCCACACAATCCTAAAAAGTTATATGCAGGGGGAAATATGTTATTCGCAACTGAGAATGAAGGCGCAACCTGGAAAGCTTTGAGCGGAGATCTCACCACAAATGACAAAAACAAACAGAAATCGAGCGGTGGCCCTATCACTAAAGATAACACTGGCGTTGAAGTATACTGTACCATCTTCACTGGAATGGAATCGCCGCTTGAGAAAGATTTGCTGTGGACAGGAAGTGATGACGGCCTGATTTATGTAAGCAAAGATGGTGGTGAACATTGGGTAAATGTGACGCCACCGGGGGCAGGTAAATGGATGATGTGGAACTGTGCAGAAGCAGATCCCTTTAAAAAAGGAACGGCATATTTCGTAGGGACAAAATATAAACTTGATGATTATACGCCTTACATTTTTGTAACCAACGATTATGGGAAAACATGGAATTCTATAACTAACGGTATACCCGCAACGCATTTTACAAGATGCCTCAGGGCAGATAAAAAAGTTCGCGGTTTACTCTATTGCGGAACGGAATATGGCATGTATATAAGCTATGACTATGGGCTGAACTGGAAACCCTTTCAACTAAATCTTCCTATCGTTCCTATTACCGATCTTGCTACAAAAAATAATGATTTAATTGTGGCAACCCAGGGAAGGGCTTTCTGGATACTTGACGACTTAAGCGTAGTGCAAAACATGAATAAGGATATTGCTGATAAAAACATTTCGATTTTCCCTGTTGAAGATGCCTGGCGTATGGATGGCTCTCAAAATCTAAATGTAAAAAATGCAGGCATGAATCCTCCCAATGGAATTGTCATAAATTATTTTCTCAAAGATTTTACGGATAGTTCGCTTTTGAAAATTTTTGTTTTGGATAAGAACAAAAAGATAGTAAGCACATTTAGTACAAAGCCATTCGGGGATACTGCAAAGATAGAAGCCGCTGAAGGAATGAATCAATTCGTTTGGAATATGAATTATGCGCCTGCAGAAAAAATTGAGGGAATGATTCTATGGAATGGTAATGTGCCGGGACCTAAGGCAATACCCGGAAAATATTTTATTCGCATTATTAAAGATTCCAAAGACAGTTCAGAGGCTGAGGCAAACATAAAATCAAATCCAAATTACAAAGAGACCCAACAGGAATACGAAGACCAGTTTAATTTCCTCATCTCCGTGCGGGATAAATTTTCCGAGATTCAAAAAGGAATAAAAAATATCCGTGAAATAAGAAAACAGATAAACGATTTTATGGGCAGGCAGGGAAGCGATACCGCAGGGGCAATAAAGATAATGGCCGATTCAATAAATAACGGAATGACAAAAATTGAAGAAGCACTTTACCAAACCAAAGCAAAAAGCGGGCAGGATGTTTTAAACTATCCGATCAGGTTGAATGACCAGGTTTCCGGCCTTTACGATTATGCAGCATCCGGGAATTATCCACCCACCAAACAGGTAAAGGATGCATATACGTTCTTAACCGAAAAGTCTGATGCCGAATTAAAAAAATTAAAAACGATCATGGAAGTTGATCTACCGAAATTCAATGCATTGATAAGAGAAAAGCAATTACCTATAATAGGTGTGAAGGAAGAATAATTATGTAATTTTAAGATATGCCTGAAATACTAACACACCCACCAAAAACACTATTGGAAGTTTGGGAAACTCTTCCTGAAGGGACTTTGTGCCAGATCATCAATAATAAATTAGTTATGAGTCCAGCGCCGGTTATTATTCATCAACAAATATTGAATGAAATAAACATTGAAATTTCTTTGTACCTAAGAAAAAATCCTCTTGGCAAAATAATAATCGCTCCGGTAGACGTATATTTTTCAGAAAAAAATATTTTTCAACCCGATATACTTTTCATAAAAAACGAAAATCTTGATAAGATCAAATCAAAGAAATTAGCGGGCTCACCTGATCTCGTAATCGAGATTTTATCTCCTTCTACTTCCCAGCTTGATTACGAAGAAAAGAAGATAATATATGAAAGGTATGGCGTACAGGAATATTTTATAGTTGATCCTAATTCAAAATCTGTTACTGCTTATTTCTTAATGGATGGCGAGTATGAAGAGCAGGAAAGCGCAACAGGAGAAATTAGATCTTTGATTCTGAATACTAAGTTTGTATTTTAAGAATATATCTAATCTGCCTGCTCCAATAAATCAGGCCTTTTTTCATTTGTTTTTCTTATTGCCTCATCATTACGCCAGTCTTCAATTTTTGAATGGTTGCCGCTCATTAATACACGCGGTACTTTCCAACCGCGAAAATCCTCAGGCCGGGTATAAACAGGCGGGGCAAGCAAATTATCCTGGAATGAATCAGTGAGGGCCGATGTTTCATCATTTAGCACACCAGGTATTAATCGTCCAATGGCATCGGTTAGTACCGCTGCACCAAGTTCACCGCCACTCAAAACATAGTCGCCTATAGAAATTTCTTTGGTAATGAAATGATCTCTTACCCGCTGATCAATTCCTTTGTAATGTCCGCAAACAAGGAGCAAATTTTTCTTTAATGATAAACGATTAGCGGTTTGTTGGGTAAATTTTTCTCCATCCGGGGTAAGAAAAATTACATCATCGTAGGTAGTATTTAGTTGTAGTGATTCGATGGCATTTACCAAAGGCTCGATCATCATTACCAGGCCTGCTCCGCCCCCAAACTGGTAATCATCCACCTGCCCATTTTTGTAATTAGTATAGTCTCTTAAGTTAAAAACATTTACTTCCAGCAATCCTTTTTCCTTCGCACGTTTTAAGATTGAATGCGCAAAAAAACTTTCCATCAGTTGAGGAACTACAGAAATAATATCAATCTTCATTTTGCAAACTTATATTAATTAGGTGTGACAGGCCAGTTAAGCGGCCATACTCTGTAATATCTAAAAATCTTTAAAGTCATCAAGATCGCGCTTTTCTTTTTTCGTAGGACGCCCCTGCTTACTTTTTCTTTTGCCCGTATTAAAAACAAAGGCGGTTGCGTGTACTTTTTCGATCGATTCTTCCGGTGTAAGATCAATATAATATTTTATAGCCTCAGAAAACTGGACCCTGTTATGTAATAGTCCTGCAACTTGAATTATCCATTTCTTTGCCTCTGTTTTTACTTCGTATTGCTCGCCGATATTTACGGGCTTTGCAGCTTTTACATTTATTCCCTCGCATTTTACTTTACCGTTATTACAAGCCTCGGCAGACAAACTGCGTGTTTTAAATAGCCTTATTGCCCACAAATATTTATCGATTCTTAGTTTTTCTTTTTCAGCCATGCACAAATTTATTAAGGAATATATAAATGGTACACCCGGATAATCTTGATTGAGTATTTTTACCGCTTAAAAAAAATTTAGATGCAATACAAGGCAACAAAAACATTCCTTTTAATTATTTTTTCGTTTAGTACGCTTCTTGTGTTCCCACAATTTCGTGCGAAGGAAATTGACTGGACACCTGACGGCAATTCCTACATGAAAATATCCAATGGAAATATTGTGAAAACAGATATCGCTTCAAATAAAGAGATTACGCTCGTAAAAAAAGAGCAATTAATTCCTGCAGGGAGCGACAGGCCTTTGTCATTCGGAATTTATAGTTTTTCGCAAGACGACAAAAAACTCTTAATCTTTACCAATACTGCAAAGGTATGGCGGTACCATACCCGAGGTGATTATTGGGTACTTGATATCCCTTCCAATCTACTTACCCAACTTGGGAAATCTTTACCGTCTCAATCTTTGATGTATGCTAAATTATCTCCGGATGGAAAAAAAGCTGCCTATGTGAGCGGACATAATTTGTATGTAGAGGATCTTACTTCTCACGAACTTACTCAACTCACAAAAGACGGTACAAGAAAATTTATCAATGGTACATTCGACTGGGTGTATGAAGAAGAGTTTGGCTGCAGAGACGGTTTTAGATGGAGTCCGGATAGTAAAATGATTGCCTTCTGGCAAGTAGATGCCACAAAAATTCGTGATTATTATATGTTGAATACGACAGATTCGGTTTACTCACAAATTATTCCGGTAGAATACCCGAAAGTCGGCCAGCCGCCATCGCCGGTACGAATAGGTGTTCTTACAATTCAAAATGCTAAAGCAACCTGGATGGATATTCCAAGTGATCCTCAGCAGCATTATCTTCCCAGGATGGAGTGGGCAGATAATTCAACTGAATTGGTAGTGCAACAATTAAACAGGAAACAAAACGAAAGCAAACTTTTTTATTGTAATGCTTCCACTGGGGCTGCAAATAATTTTTACACAGAAGACGATAGCGCATTTATCGACATAAAATCACGATGGAATGAGGATGACCCCACCGGTTGGGAGTGGCTCAATGCAGGCAAAAACTTTTTATGGGTAAGCGAGAAGGACGGATGGCGTCATTTATTTTTAGTGAGCCGCGACGGAAAAAAGGAAACTTTGATTACAAAAGGAGATTATGATATTGCAAGCATTCAGGGCATTGACGAGAAAAGTAACTATGTTTATTTTATGGCGTCGCCAAATAATCCTACCCAACTTTATTTATACCGAACAAAAATGGATGGCAAAGGGAAATTGGAATTGATCTCGCCTTCTGATCTAAAAGGAACGCACGATTACAACATTTCACCAACCGCAAAATACGCTTTACATAAATTTTCAAATTATAAAACACTGCCTGCAAGGGAATGGATTTTGTTGCCAGATCATAAAGCTTTAAATGCAGACCAAAGTATTGCCAATACAATGAAAGTAAATGAGGCGAGCAATGTTGAGTATTTTAAAGTAACAACGGAAGATAATATTACGTTAGATGGCTGGATGGTAAAGCCTGCCGGATTTGACAGTACAAAAAAATATCCCGTTGTATTTTATGTTTATGGAGAACCAGCGGCTTCCACAGTTGAAGACAGGTATGGCTCGCAGTATAATTTTCTTTTTAATGGAGATATGAGTATTGAAGGCTATATCCAAGTTTCAGTTGATAATCGCGGCACGCCCTCGTTGCGAGGGGCGGCATGGCGCAAATCGATATATGGACAATTAGGAAGAATAAATATTCATGATCAGGCAATGGCTGCAAAAAAACTTTTGGAAAAGCCCTATTTCGATAAAGACCGTGTTGCAGTATGGGGATGGAGCGGTGGCGGATCTTCTACGTTAAATCTAATGTTTCAATACCCGGAAATTTATAAAACTGGGATTTCAATTTCTGCAGTTGATAATCTTTTGTTTTATGACAATATTTACGAAGAAAGGTATATGGGACTGCCGCAAGAAAATATGGACAATTATTTGAAGGGATCGCCCGTTTATTATGCAAAAGGCCTCAAAGGAAATCTGCTATTCATTCATGGTACCGGCGATGATAATGTGCAATATGATAATGCAGAAGCAATGTTGAACGAACTAATAAAATATAATAAGACATTTCAATTTATGCCTTATCCTAACAGGACCCATAGTATATCAGAAGGTGAAGGCACACGGAAACACTTGTCAACATTATATTCTGATTTTTTGAGAAAAAATTGCCCGCCGGGAGGAAAATAATTGCTAATAATTATATTTGATAATAAATTACTGAGATGCGTACCCTTTCATACTTACTTTGCATTTTTACAGCTTTCCTGATTCTTCCTGCATGTCAAAAGGAATTTGAGGATCCTGTTTTTGTCGTTGTGCCTCCGGCAAGTTCGCTTGATACCTTTAGGGTTATGATAGATGGAGTTGCTTTCCCTACCTATGGAATTTCTACTACCAATTCTTCAAACCTAATTAATCTTACTGCAAGCGATGTGCGTGCCTTTCAAAGAGTTTCTCTTACGGTACCTGCCAATGTAACTCCAGGTTCGTATCCACTCGATTATTTTGCAAAGCTTTATTTTGGGGTTTATTATCCCGATACCTCCGGTTCTTTAATTTCGAACCCTGGTTCCATAAAGATTATTTCAAATAATATAAATACAAAAAGAATCACCGGGACTTTTGATTTCAATGCACAAACTTTAAGCGGCGGCGGTACAGTGAGCTTTTTAACCAATGGATATTTTTCAGTAAAATATCCCTAAATAATAAAGGCCGCATTACAAATGCAGCCTTTATTATTTATATTAAAAGTGTTATTGATACATACTTTTCAATTCTGATTTCAACTTTCCTACGCCAGCCGAATTGCTTTCTGTTGCATTAGAAAACAAAGCTTTTGCGCTCGCATCATTTCCGTAAAACGCACTGTTACCTTTTTCATCAATATCTATGGCCAGCCCGTTCAAACTTATTCCGGCGAATAAACCTTTACTTCTTGAATAAGAATATACCTCGGCTTCTAGTTTATAATCTGTGCTTGCTGATGAACTGCGGCCTACAGGGCCAGCGGCAACTGATATATCGCCTCCTAAAGTAAAGCTGCCTTTGCCAATATTTTCCAAAGTTTCTCTATTCTTAAAGATTAAAACAAGATCAATTGATTGTAAACCGGCCTGCAAGCCAACACCGCCACCTGTGAGAGTAACAAAAACGGGATTACTCCACGAGCCGTCGGGCAACTTTACCATTGCAAGTCCTTTACCCCTCTTACCGGAAAGCACAAAGCCTGCATTTATTAATTTAGGAACAATGATTATCCCTTGGGTAACTTCTAATAACTCTGAAGGTATGCTTTCCTTCATCTGGCTGAAATCTGTCAAAACCTGCGTTGCCGCTTCTACTTTTTCTTCCTGTTTCTCCTGGCTCTTTACAGGCGTAAAAAAAGCGCACATGCAGATAATCATCAGTGAGCCTCCTAAAATTCGTACTATTTTCATTTTGTAAGTTTTTTTTAAAGATTAAATAAAAGGTTCCGTAGGTATGTGGAACAATTTTGATGCCACTAAAATTTTCAATTGGCAATGTTTCAGTAGAAATTCGAAAGCAGGAAATGGACGAGTTTCAGTGGCAAATGAGGATCCATACCACGGTTGTAAATTCCTGTTAATAAGGAAAATGCTAATCTAAAATTAAAAAGTTGCCTCATAAATGAGACAACTTTCTAAAGCTATTTATTGTGAAAATTATTCCGCAGATTTAGAATCTTCTTTTGCTTCTGCTGCATCTTTTACTGACTCTGTTACCGGTTCTGCCTTACTTTTTGCAGATTCACCACTTGCGGTCGCACTTGCAGGCTTCGCTGCCGGAGCTGCCTGGGCTGTCTTCCTTGCTACAGGTGTGCGGCTGGTAGTCCTGCTTTTTTTATGCGACTCCTGTCGCTTTGCAAATTCAGAATCATGCTCGGTACTCCATTTAGTGAACTTTTCCATTGCAGCAGCCTCATCAAATAAGCCAAGTGTAACACCTCGCAGTAAATGCTTCAGGTACAATACACCTTTAAAACTCAAGATTCTGCGAACAGTATCAGTTGGTTGTGCACCCTTGTGCAACCATTCCAGTGCCTTTTGCCTGTCAATCTGAATACTAGCAGGAACAGTCAGTGGGTTATAAGAACCTAGTTTTTGGATGAATTTGCCATCACGTGGGCTACGGGCGTCTGCAACTACTATAAAATAAAATGGTCGTTTCTTTGAACCATGGCGTTGCAATCTCATTTTTACAGCCATAAAAAATAGAAATTTTTTTGGGTTGTTATTAAATTTAGTTTCGAAAGGATTGCGAAGATAAGAGGTGTAATTGAAAATTACAAATCAATAATTTAAAACGCGTAAAATCCTAACTTTTAATCAATAACTTCCGTGTTATAATAAAAGTATTTAAAGTTCAAAATTATTTTTTGCCTAGTCCTGCCAATTTCCCCATCGGCATTTTATTCATCATCTTCATCATGTTCTTCATTTGCTCAAACTGTTTTATAAACTGGTTAAGCTCACTTATGTCTTTCCCGCTGCCTGCTGCTATACGCTGTTTGCGACTTGGATTAATAATATCCGGATTTCGGCGTTCTTCCACAGTCATTGAATTAATCATGGCTTCAATTCCTTTAAAAGAATCATCGTTAATATCTACATCTTTAATTTGTTTACCCACTCCGGGTATCATTCCCATGAGATCTTTCAAATTTCCCATCTTCTTAATTTGCTGAAGCTGTGTTTTGAAATCCTCAAAGTCAAACTGGTTTTTTCTTATTCTTTTTTCAAGCTTTGCTGCCTGCACTTCATCAAATTGCTCCTGTGCCTTTTCAACGAGACTTACAATGTCTCCCATTCCAAGAATACGCTGCGCCATTCTTTCCGGATAAAACACGTCGAGCGTGTCCATCTTCTCGCCGCTGCTCACGAATTTAATAGGCTTATTTACTGTGTATTTAATAGAAATCGCAGCACCACCACGCGTATCTCCGTCAAGCTTCGTAAGAACAACTCCGGTATAATTAAGCCTTTGATTAAAAGCCGCAGCAGTGTTCACCGCATCCTGGCCGGTCATGCTATCAACAACAAATAATATCTCTTTAGGATCCACCGCCTTCTTAATATTGGCAACTTCTGACATCATTACCTCATCAATGGCAAGGCGCCCCGCCGTATCAATTATCAGTACATTTTTATTTTTTGTCTTTGCTTCTTTTATTGCGTTTTGAACAATGGACACAGCATCTTTATTTTCCGGCTCACTATACACATCCACATTTATTTGTTCACCCAATATCTTCAACTGGTCAATCGCCGCAGGACGGTATATATCTGCAGCAACTAATAAAGGAGATTTGGCTTTTTTTGTTTTAAGATAATTTGCCAACTTCCCGCTAAAGGTAGTTTTACCGCTACCTTGCAATCCCGCAATTAAAATGATAGTCGGATTACCGGTAAGATCGAGATCAGTTTCGATTCCGCCCATCAATTCCGTAAGCTCATCTTTAACAATTTTCACCATTAACTGGCCAGGGCTCACGGCATTGATCACCTTTTCACCTGTCGCTTTATCTTTAATACTGTCAGTAAACTCTTTAGCTATTTTATAATTCACATCTGCGTCTACTAACGCCCTTCTTATATCTTTTACGGTTGACGCTATATTAAGTTCTGTAATTCTTCCCTGTCCTTTTAAATTTTTAAATGCGGAATCTAACCGATCGCTTAACGATTCAAACATAATTTACCCGTTTATTTATACGAATTTGAATAAAAAAAGCGAACATAAAAATTACATTCACTTAAATGGAAATGTAAATTTAGCAAAAGTTGAAATGAATAAAAATTCCAGGTTTCGAAGTCATCCCTATCTCGTTCTTTTGTAATTTATACTTCTATTATTTCTGCTAAAGCCTTTTTTCCTAAATCAGTTACATAAATACACAACAGCTTCTTATTATTTATATATTCCATTCTTGTTTCTACTAATCCGCGCTTATATAATCCTGCAAGTGAGGATTTCATTTCCTCAGGCATACATGGAACCTGGCCATTATTACTCAACTCTTTTTCAAGACATTCCTTAAGTTTGGCGATCATTCTTTTTGTTGGCGGTCGGCTTGAAATTTTCATAAATTTATTTTCTTGAAACAACACAAATTAGACCACAATTTATCCTATATTGAAATGGGGATGAAGCAGGGAATGAATGTCTTTTAACGAAGTCCAAAGTAAAAGCCACAAATTATTAAAATAACATGTGGCTTTAAGTTGTCCCACGAGGA
>JBBSBD010000170.1:0-13898 GCA_038251675.1 Chitinophagales bacterium
GGAAGTAAGCGGGCTTATCGAAAAAGACTCGTCGCTGTTTAAAGAAATCTATAAATATTTTGATCCGGTAACCTTTACGCCACTACCTGCAGAAATCAATTTTTCTGAAGAAATAAATCAATATCCTCCCCACTATTTTAGTCATTTTTTTGGCTTCGATTCATGAGAATAATTACCGGAAAATATGGGGGCCGCAAAATTCATCCGCCTTCAAAAATGCCGTACACACGCCCGACCACTGATGTTGCGAAGGAGGGCCTGTTTAATATCATTGAAAATAATATTGAAATTGAAGGACTAAAAACACTCGATATTTTTGGCGGTACAGGAAGTATAAGCTACGAACTTGCTTCGAGAGGCGCTGCAGCCCTCACCATAGTTGAAAAGGATCCTAAGATGTATGACTTCATTCAAAAATCAGTGCGGGAACTCAACATTGAAAATTGTAAAGTCGTTAAAATGGATGTGTTTCGTTTCCTGGAAAGTTCTGCTGAAAAATATGATCTTATTTTTGCAGGGCCACCTTATGCATTGAAAGAGATTGATGATTTGCCGGGAATTGTAAGAGATAAAAGTTTATTGAATAAAAAAGGGTGGTTCATATTGGAACACACGCCGGCTAATAATTATGAAAAGGAACCCATGTTTAAGTCAATGAGAAATTATGGAACCACTATATTTTCAATTTTTATAAATAATTAAATACGTGAAGCCGATTTTCATAACAGGAACGGGTACACAAGTTGGTAAGACATTGGTATCGGCAATAATTACAGAAGCGTTAGAGGCCGATTATTGGAAGCCTGTACAGGCAGGATATGAAGATGGAACAGATTCACTAACGGTGCAGGAATTAATTTCAAATAAGAAATCTGTAATACATCCGGAATTATATCGCCTGGCATTGCCCGCTTCTCCACATATTTCGGCAGACCATGAGAATACTAAAATCAAAATAAAAAAAATACTTGCCAATATTCCCGAAACAAAAAATGAATTGATTATAGAAGGGGCCGGTGGCTTGCTGGTGCCTTTGAATAAAAATGATTTTATTATTGACCTTATACAAAAGCTGAAGGCCCGGGTGATTGTTGTGAGTAAAAACGAATTAGGCAGCATCAATCATTCTTTATTAACTGCCGCAGTTTTAAAAAAGGAAAAAATTAAGGTGGCAGGCTGGATATTTACAGAAAACTACATGACCTACGAGCAGCAAATATCTGCCTGGAGCGGCTATCCTGTGATTGCCTCTATCAGGCATATCCCATTAATTACAAAAGAAGTTGTGAAGGCTGAGGCAAAAGCAATATTACCACAATTGCAAAAGTTTTTATGACTAAAGCAGAAATTAGAAAAGTTTACAAAGAAAAGAGAAAGGAGATTTCAGGTAAGGAGATAGAAATATGGACCGACCTTATCCTAATTAATTTTCAGAAAATTGATTTGCCTTTTTTATCCTGCATACATACTTATATAGCATCTCAAAAACTTTACGAAGTGGAGACTTTACACCTGGTAGAATTTTTACAATTTAAAAATCCGGGGATAAAAGTAGTAGTACCAAAGATTGACATTGCATCCGGTAAAATGGAGCATTTTCATTTTGAAGATGACATGGAACTGATCGATAATTTTTTTGGAATTCCAGAGCCAAAAGAGGGTAATAAAATTTCTCCCACGGAAATTGAACTCGTTCTTATTCCTTTACTGGCCTTTGATAAAAAAGGGTACAGAGTTGGTTATGGAAAAGGCTTCTATGATAAATTCCTTTCTGAATGCGGAAAAGATGTAATAAAGATCGGGCTTAGTTTTTTTGAGCCCGAAGAACAGATAGAGGATATAAATCAATTTGATATACCTTTAAATTACTGTGTTACCCCGGAGCGTATTTATGATTTTTAAATAACTTATTTGCTAAGGAGTTTTAGATACATATTATTTCCCTTCTCAATCATTTATGGATTTATTATCTGGCTTCGCAACAAGCTGTTTGATAAAAATATTCTCAGGTCTGCATCCTTCAGTTTTCCAATCGTATGTGTGGGTAACCTCGCGGTAGGAGGCACTGGTAAAACTCCGATGACAGAGTACCTGATAAGATTGCTGGAAGATCGATACAAAGTAGCCACATTAAGCAGAGGGTACAAAAGAAAAACCAAAGGCTTTGCTATTGCAGAAGAAAATACAACTGCCCTTGATATAGGGGACGAACCTATGCAGTTGCATAAAAAATTTCCTGGTATATCCGTAGCCGTTGCTGAAGAAAGAATCGTAGGTATTCCTCAACTTTTGCATGCAAAGCCGCCTACGGAAGTTATCATTCTCGATGATGGCTTTCAACACAGGGAAGTAAGAGCGGGATTAAATATACTGCTCACGGATTATCACAATTTGTATTCACGGGATTTTATGTTACCATCGGGGGATCTCCGAGATGTAAAAAGCAGCAGTAAAAGGGCTCACATAATAATCGTAACGAAATGTAAGTCACACCTGAACGACGAAGAAAGAAAAAAGATAGTCAAAGAACTAGATCCGCTTCCATCTCAACAGACCTATTTTACAAAAATAGAATATGGAAGCCCCTATCACCTTTTTAATAAGGAAACTAAATTTCTCGCTCCTGAAACGAATGTCCTGCTTGTATGCGGAATAGCGAATCCAAAACCATTACAGGAAGTTTTAACCACTTATTCCGCTTCTTACGAGACGCTATTCTTCAAAGATCACCATATCTTTTCGGTCGACGATTTACAAGAGATAAAAAAACAATACGCAAAAATTGAGTCTCCGAATAAATTAATTCTTACCACAGAAAAAGACGGCGTTCGCTTATCTAAATATGAAAGCGAATTAAAACATCTTCCCATTTATGTAATTCCTATGGGGCATAAATTTTTATTCGGCGGCGAAGTTGCGTTTGAGCAGTCGGTGATTTCGTTCATTGATTCTTTTAAAAGCGTTAAAGCGTGATAAGAGTATCAGTGAAAAATATTACCGCGGGTTTAAAGCATTGGATGTTAATTTTATAAAATTTAAATGAGGTTATTAATTTAATGCAATGCATTTTTCAGTCCGATTTCTGAAATGTAATTTTTTGGCTGCACTTTCAGGTCTTCCCTAAAAATTTGTTCGGCATCCTTTTTTCTTTTGAATCTTAGTAATAAGTTTCCGAAATAATGTCTTGCAGGTACAAGCCAGTCTCTCGGTTCATTATACACTAAACCATCTTCGATCGCTACAGCAATTTTATAAGAATTTAATGCGACGGCAAGGTTATTTTCTTTTTCAGCAATGTTGCCTAACAAAATATATTTAGCAATTTTACCGGAGGTTACCGCTGCGCTAAATGGTGTTGGAGCTACTGAGAGATCGGCTTCAATTAGCAGGTCGTCGATTTTAGCTATTGATGATTTTGCTTTGGCCAACTCGCCGGTATTTGCCCAGGCCATTCCTTTGGCAAACTGCTGTATCAGCGCAGCATAATGGTAATGTATATCCACATCAGGCTGGTTTAATATATCGTTCCATTTTTCAAAAGTCACCATAGTTAATTCGGGAGTCATGTAAACATATTGCATATAATTGCCCCCGGGAGCTTCCATGGAGAGTAGCGAAACGTCAACACTATTGCGGCAATCCCCGGCGTCCTTTAAGGCAGTGGAATAATCGGTCTGGTTCATAGAGCAGGCGGCCTGCATGTGCCTGTTGTGTATCTCGTATAGCCAGGCATTGCTCGCAACTTCAGGGTATAAGGAAAAGTAGGAGGCGTACCTCGCTACAGCATCCTTATTCACTTTCACGCCTTTATCATATTGGCCAGTTCTTATATAAATATGCGATGGCATGTGAACCATGTGAGACATTCCGGGTGCCAATCTGCCGAGACGATCAGCACTGGCATTCGCTTTTTCTGCATACGGCGATGCCTCCATAGTATGTATATAATAATGGTTTGCACCGGGATGATCCGGTGCATATTTTAATATGTTTTCCAGCAGCGCTTCTATTTGCGGAGTCCACGGCTGTGGGTTACCGTTATGCTTCCATAAATCCCATGGATGCAGGTTCATGAGAGCATCGGCGTACAGCGTTCCTATCTCGGCATCCCTGGGATATTTAGCATAAAGGGCGTTCATTTTATCAGCATACAATTCATTTAGGTGCTTTCTTTTTTCTGTGGAATCATCGGAGAAATGCGCGGTCATCGCATCCACCAGTTCTTTTTCTTTTACAGAAGCTTTATTCAGATGCCCCTTCGCATTGCGAACTGCAATTAAAGCATCAGGCGAAGCTGCATAGCCATAATCATTAATATTAGGCCCATAGGCCAAAGCTTCTCCCCAATATAACATAGCACATCCGGAATCAAAAAGCTGCGCCTTTTTAAAAGAAGGCAAAGATTCAAGGATATGAAAACCATAATAAAGATTGATGCCCTGGTTAAAATAATACTGTGCGCTGTCGTTTTTTGTAGAGATTTTCCAGGCATGTGTCCCAATACCGGGCAACGGAATCATTTGCTGAATTTCCGTTTTCGTGAGATGGTAGGTTGACCAGTCTGTCGTGCAACTTATAGAAGTCAACTGTTTCCTTTGAATCGCCTTAAGATAGGCTTCCTTATCAACCTGCTGTATTGGCGTTTCGACCCTTGTATATCCCATCAGGAAGATTATGACCGAGCAGCCCGTAACAAACAGATACCTCATTTTGGTAATTTTTTGGATTTAAATATACTAAAAAGTGAAAAGAAGTATTGGTGCATTCGCTCCAGTAATGTCAGCAAATCCACTTCTCGTTTTTTATATAAAAGATGTTTGTCAATGCGCTATGGAAGTTTTAATTGTTCCCACAAAACGGTAAGCTTTTTGTAGCAATGGATAATTAAGTATCAAGTTACACTTCTTTTTAATTGATAGAAGTTTTAATTAAACATCATAAAAAATAATAATTATGACACCAAAAGAAATCGCAGATAAACTCGCAGAACTGTGCCGAAAAGGTGACTTTGAAAAAGCACAAAAAGATTTATATTCAGAAGATGCCATCAGCATGGAACCCTATGCTACACCGGCATTTGAAAAGGAAACAAAAGGGCTAAAAAGCATTCTTGAGAAAGGGGAGAAATTTAATTCTATGGTAGAGAAAATGAATAGCCTTGAAGTATCGGCTCCCATTATTGCAGATAATTCCTTTGCCTTCACATTGACCATGGATGTAGTTATGAAGGATATGGGACCTATGAAAATGACAGAACTCTGCATCTATGAAGTAAAGGACGGGAAGGTTGTAAAAGAGCAGTTTGTTATGTAAGCGCAGTATTTCTCACTCGATATAAATTCGGTGTAAATTTTATCTATACTAGGCTAATTGATTGACAATAGATCATTATGCCCCCCGCCTGTAATCTCAAAGATTATATATAATAAGGAAAATGATACATTGAAAATATATGTGGAGCTAATGGCATTAGCTTCCAAAGGAACTTATTTCAACAGGTATATTAAAGGGATTTAATTATCAGTTTCAAAAAGATAGCTGATTATACAAGCCAATCGATGAAATTGATAACAAGGCCTCTTTTTTTAATCAAAAGAAGTTTTTTTTCTGCGAAGCCAGAACATGTTTATTAATAAAACAACAATAACGATTACGAGTCCGAAGAATTCCCTGGTCTCTTCTATCCAGGGCTTGGTAGCATGCATGGTTTGTACAATACTTTCAGAATGATGTTCTTCAGCCCAATCCAGAACGCCAACCTTATCAAAGAATAACCAAACTCCATAACTAACGTATGCAAAAAGGCCTATGATGTACAAGATCTTATTATACCTGTGCTGTATTGCTTTGTAGCAAAGGAATGCAGCGTACAGGTATATCGGCATCCATACGTAAGGGTCCGGATCATTGTATTGGAGTGCCGCAAAAACTATGAATATAACGATGAAGGCTATATTGAATATTTTCATAATTGATTTTTAAAGCAATGTAATTAAACATTGTAAATAAGAGATTGATTTTTTTTTGAAATTAATTTTGAAAGTGCAACATCAATTGCCTGAACTTCATGTACATAAACCATGCTGAGAAAAACTTTACAATAAATTAAATTAATAACTACGCTCTAAAAGAGCATATCCGTTAAATTGCAACTCTCAATCCTGCTAAACTTATAATACTTTGATCAAATTTTGCTAATCATCTGTTTGCATAATATTTCACCAGTTAAAGAATTGTTCATGCCATTCTTTAGGCAAATTGCTACTGCTCTGTTTTCTATCTCTCGTTTCAAAATATTTTATTCATTCACATTCACTCATTCAAAATTTTCTCTATGAAAAAATTATTTACCCACGCCTTTTTATTAAGCCTGTTGATTTTTGCTTTCGGCATCCGCCATCCGAAGGCACAAGTCAATCATATTGTTATAAGCCAGGTTTACGGCGGTGGTGGAAACAGTGGCGCCACTTATACAAATGATTTTATCGAACTTTTTAATTCTACGGCAAGCACTTTGGATTTAACTGGCTGGTCAGTTCAATATGCTTCTTCCACAGGTTCCTCCTGGGCGGTTACCAACTTGTCGGGCAGTATTGCTCCGGGAAGCTATTACCTGGTACAGGAGGCACAGGGTAGTGGAGGAACCACGCCACTTCCTGCACCTGATGCTGCAGGCACCATTGCGCTTAGCGGCACAAATGGTAAAGTGGCATTAGTGAGTGATATTACGGCTCTTACCGGCACCTGTCCAGCTGGAGGCACTGTCGTAGATTTTGTGGGCTTCGGTTCTGCCAATTGCTTCGAAGGTACTGGCGCTACTCCAGCGCTTAGTAATACAACAGCGGCATTAAGAAACAATAATGGCTGCACAGATGCCGATGACAACGTCGCCGATTTTACTATAGGCGCTCCGAGCCCAAGAAACTCGGCGTCACCAACTAATGTATGCGGTATTATAACAAATACTATTTCCATTACGGCAGGTACCGACGCTGCCGAACCAGCAACTACCGGTAGTTTTACAATAAATTTCAGCGCAGCTACAACTGCTTCAACTGACATAAATTTTTCATTTGCAGGAACGGCAACTTTCGGAACCGATTATATCGTTAATTATTCGACTGGTACGACAGCTTCAACAAATGCTTCTGGTACACTTACTGTTCCTTCGGGAACTTCATCGGTCACCATCACAATTACACCTATCGACGATGCATTGATCGAAGGAATTGAAACAATTTCTCTTGATCTTTCATCGCCAACCGGAGGTTATACTTTGGGAACGTCTTCTGCGGGTATATATATTAATGACGACGATTTTTCAACTGTCTCTTCGCCTATCGTAATTAATGAAGTGTATGGCGGTGGCGGTAATAGCGGTGCAGATTATAAAAATGATTTTATTGAATTGTATAACCAAACAAATGTTGCTGTAGATTTAACCGGCTGGTCAGTACAATATGCCTCTTCTTCAGGAAGCTCATGGCAGGTTACTCCTTTATCAGGCACTATACAACCGATGGGTTATTATCTTATACAGGAAGGCGCAGGGGCGGGTGGCACTACCGATTTGCCAACTCCGGATGCAACTGGTGGCATAGCCATGAGTGGTACAAATGGCAAAGTCGCTTTGGTATCTAATTCAACTGCATTGAGCGGCACCTGCCCAGGAGGACTAGTGGATGAAGTGGGCTATGGTACTGCAAATTGTTTTGAGGGAGGCGGTGCAGCTCCGGGTCTTTCAAATACAACCTCCGATGAAAGAAGCCCTAAAGGTTTTGATTCTGATAATAACAATACAGATTTTGTGGCTGGGGCGCCGACTCCTAAAAATTCAGTGTTGGATCTTATACCGCCAACCATTTTTTCTTTAACACCTGTAGATGATGCAGCAGGCGTGTTAACATCATTTACAGCTAGCATTACGTTTAGTGAAAATATACAAAAAGGTACAGGTACTATTGTCCTTAAGAAAATTACGGACGGAAGTGTCGTCAATACATTTGATGTAACCACACCCGCCGTGTCAGTAACAGGAACCACCGTAACATTTGATATTAATTCTTTAGCGTTTAACACAGGTTATTATTTTGAAATAAGCGCCGGGGCTTTTGTGGATTTGAATGATAATGCTTTTGCAGGAATTACCGGGGCAGCCGGATGGAACTTTACAACATACGCTACACCGCCTGCGGGTACGTTGGAAACAACCTACAGTTTTGATAATTGTACCGGCAGCCTTACTGACGGCTTTACCCAATTCAATATATTAGGTGCACAGGTTTGGGGCTGTTCCGCTTTTGGGCGTGATGCTGCGAATCCACCTTCCGGGAATGCGCCAAACGGCTTAGAAATGAATGGCTATGCCAATGGGATTGATAATGCTAACGAAGATTGGTTGATTTCTCCTTCATTTGATCTAACGTCAACTGCATACCCTCTTTTATCATTGTGGAGCAGGACTGCATACGCCGGCGCAACGCTGCAGTTGAAAGTTTCCACTGACTACACAGGAACAGGTGATCCTAATTTAGCCACGTGGACAGATATTAATGGTAAGTTTCCTTCAGAAGTTTCGGACGTATGGGCACTGAGCCAGGATATTAATTTATCGGCCTATAAATCTGCTCATACTTATTTTGCATTTGTTTACACTTCAACAACTGACGACGGAGCAAGGTGGTCATTGGATGACATCCTGTTAACTAATTCTGCAACGCCTCCGCCGCCAAGCCTTACCCTGGGTGCCACAGACATACAATATACTTTTGTTGCCAATGGTTCCTCATCAGACAAGTCTTTTACCTTTACCGGTAATGACCTAACGGGTAATGTTACCCTGAATTCCACAGGTGCTTTTCTAATATCTAAGGATGGCAGCGCATTCACTTCTGCACTCAATTATACAGCAGCAGCGGCAAATGACATTCCCGAAACGGTATATGTAAGATTCATTCCTGGCGCGGCTAACCAAAGTTTTATCGGCCTTATAACCATAAATACGCCTGGTACTGCACCCGATACTATTAACTTAAAAGGTTCAAGCATCGATCCGCTTACTACGCTGGAAGTTGTGAACTGGAATATGGAATGGTTTGGCAGCACAACACTTGGCCCAACGGACGATAATCTGCAACAGCAGAATGCATCTGCTGTTCTGAACACCATCGGTGCAGATATTTATGGCCTCGTGGAAGTAGTGGATGAAGCAAGGCTGCAGGCTGTAGTAAATAGCTTAAATGCTACTTATGGTGCGGGAACGTATAATTACATCATTTGTAATTATGGATCACATGTTAATCCTCCTGAACCCAATGGCAGCCCTTTAAGCGAAGTTCAAAAAGAAGCTTTTATTTATAAAACTGCTTTGTTCAGCAACATAACAACAAGACCTTTGATATTTGATGAAAATGTAAATAGCCCCTCGTACAACTACTGGTCAAGCGGCAGGTATCCATTCCTGATGACAGCAGATGTAACACTGAATTGCGTTACTTCCAGGATAAATTTTGTGCTTATACATGCAAAAGCCAACACAGCTCCTACGGCAACTGCTTATGCACGGAGAAAGGCAGCGTCGGACGAGTTGCACGATACGTTAATGACTTATTTTCCTAATGACAAGGTGATCATACTGGGTGATTTTAATGACGACCTGGATCAGTCAATTACCGCCGGGTTTACTACTACTTCTTATGATGCATTTACCACAGATACCACGGATTTCTTCTCGCCCACTTTGGCATTGAGCCTTGCTGGTAAAAAGTCAACAGTGAGTTATAATGATGTGATTGACCACGTAATGATTTCAAACGAAATGAAGCCATATTACCTGCCGGGATCTGTAACAATACTCACAGACGTAGCCAGTCTTATCAATAAATATGGCACCACAACTACAGACCATTACCCTGTTTTCACAAGGTACACTATGCCAAATACAATCACTCCTGTAGTTATCTCATGCACACCGGCCGTTGTCTTTTGTTCCGCTACAGATAGTGCTTACACGATTCCTGCTTTTATCGCGACGGATGATTGTTATGATGCAATCAGCTATAATTATACCATTAGTGGTGCGACCAAACGAAACGGCACAACAAATGACGCAAGCGGTACATTTAGCGCAGGCACAAGCACTATCGTTTGGACGGCGACTGACAGTTGGGGCAATGCGGCTAACTGCTCAACGTCAGTCAAAATTAACCAGGCTCCGGCAATAAATATTGCAGATGCTTATGCTTTGCCAATGGGTGTTGATGCAAATACTGTTTATATAGGTTATTCCCCTGCTGCTGCTCTAAGTGTAACGGCTATAGCTACACCGGGTACTCCGCCATATACTTACAGTTGGGCTGCTGGTCCAGGCTTGTCCATCGCGGCTAGTACCACTACGGCACCAACTGTACAAGTATCCGCAACAGGATCAGGAAAGTATTCTTCAACCTTAAGTGTAACTGTTACTGATAGTAAAGGTTGTGTTATTGTAAAAACAATTACCATACACGTGAAAGACGTACGTGGTGGCAACAAAAATAATAAAGTGGAGGTTTGTCATAATGGCCATACAATTACCATTTCCGCAAATGCAGTGCAAGCTCATTTAAATCACGGAGATCAGTTGGGTTCATGCGCGGGGACACACATCGGAAATAAATTGTTTGTTCTTTTGAAATGCCTGCTGTCAAATTTTCCAAATCCATTTCATGCATTCACAACAATACAATATGGCATTCCACTGGACTGCTGGGTTTCGATAAAAATTTATAACGTGTTTGGCCAGGAGATTACGACACTGTTTGATGGTAATAAAAAAGCTGGTTCCTATACGGTGGATTTTGATGCGTCGAAACTTTCAAAGGGAATCTATTATTGTAAAGTAACCGCTGTATCTTCCGATCAGTCAACAGTTCAAACGATACTGCTTTTAGCACAATAGTTATAAAGCATATTTAACCGGAATTATAAAAGCCGCACTTTGGATAGTGCGGCTTTTGCGTAGTAATAAATTTATAAGCCATCTGTTCAAAATAAGAAGAACCGGCTTACTGTATATATTAAGACAGATCAAGCGCATTTTAGATCATTGGAAAATGATTGTGTCCTTTATGCTGACGCTACTTGTGTTGCCTGAATAACCACTCCATCATTGCCGGATCGCTGTAAGCGCCAATCCATGAGAAATGACCCACTTCCGGGTATTGAGTAAAGCCGGGGTGGGCACCTGCTTTGGTTAATGCTACCAGCATATTCATGGAAAGTATCGGATTAACGGCGGCATCTTCTGCTCCATTAAAAATCCAGATAGGCAGTTGGGAAATTGACGATGCTTTGGACACATCCCCACCGCCGCAGACGGGTACTGCTGCCGCGAATAAATCGGGATACCTTTCAATCGCATCAAAGGTGCCAAAACCTCCCATTGAGAGACCGGTTATGTAGATTCGGTTTGTATCAACCGGCATTTTTTTTACAGTTTGTTTTATAAGTTCCATCAAAAGCTCCATTGGTTTGGAAGGGGTTGGCTGCAATAAGAGATCATTTTTATCCCTGTTAGAAAAATGAGACCAACCCATATTGGCCGGGCATTGTGGAGCAATAACAATTGCCGGATGCATCTTCATCACTTCGTCCGACGCAAAGTTCATTACGCCCCATTTCAATTGCGCTTCGTTATCGCTGCCACGCTCCCCTGATCCATGTAAAAAAATTACCAGTGGATATTTGCGCAGGGTATCATAGTCGGGAAAAAGCTGCCGGTAATTTAGTGTGTCGCCTTTTGCACCCACATATTTTTCCATGCTGAAACGCGATGGTTGGGAAAACGTTCTATTGATACTTCCCAGGCAAAAAAACAATAATAGTAAGGCAGGCAATTTTGATGTAAACAATTTCATTTTTATATTTTTTAAAAGTTAAAGATTCAACTTTATTCCTTTTGGAAATATTACAAGCATTTCAAATATAATTTAATTTCTAAACGATTCTCCGTTGGGTTTGTAATAATTTGAAAAAATGATCGTTCACCCCAATGCAAGCCAGGTTTTAGTTTCGTTAAAACACCTACCTGTTCAGGGTTTGTGATGGGCATACTTAGTTTTGTCTCTCGTTAGCATGATTTAAAAACAGCACATTACCCTGATCTTTTCTGAAACGTGCGTCATGATAAAGTCAGTACAGCGATAGTGAGAATATCGAATGAAAATCATTTCTAAATTGTGACGAAATATTTGTGTATATTGAGTCATTGCCAAGCCTGCTAATTCCATGATATACCAAGCCTGCTAAGAATTCATTAATATCAACCTTTGTTCAATACCATTGCATGCCGGTGACTAATAATAATCATGGCCGACAATTCATTTAATTAAAAATCAAAATAAGTTTAGTGGGAGCACCAATAAAAATACTGATAGTAGAAGATGAAATGATTATTGCAGCAAATATTTCCCTGCAGTTGAAAACTATGGGTTATGAAATATGCGGCATTTTTCCGCGGGGAGAGGAAGCATTACTTCATTTAAAAGAAGAACGGGCGGACATTATATTATTAGATATTCAACTGAAAGGGAAATTGGATGGTATAGAAACAGCTCACCTCATACAAAAGGATTATAATATTCCGGTGATCTTTCTTACTGCAAATGCTGATGATGCGCATTTCAACAGGGCGAAGGCCGTAAATCCCTATGGCTTTATATCCAAGCCCTTTAAAAAAACAGATCTGCAACGCGCCATAGAACTGGCCGTAAATCTCAGGGAGAATGAAGAAGATAAGCCGGTTAACACGCAGGCTTCTTTTATATTAAGTGACCGCATTTTTGTGAGAGATCATGAAAAAATGGTAAAGATTATTATTGAAGACATTTTTTATATTGAAGCAGACAGAAATTATTGCCGCATCTTTTCGAAGGGACGGGAATACCTGCTCGTAATGACGCTAAAGGATATGGAAGACAAACTGCCGCCTGAACATTTTGTTCGCATCCATCGGTCTTACATTGCCAATATTTCGCACATCGATGAAGTTGCCGGCAGCCACGTAGTCATTTCAAAAAAAGCAATTCCAATGAGCAAACCGCTGAGAGGCGAATTATTAAAAAGATTACAGACCATATAGACCCAAATATCTTTTCTGCAATTAACCACATTATTATTTCCGGTAATGATATGGTAAATGATTGCTGGAATAAAAGAGACATGGCAAAATTCAGAACCATTTCTTTGGAAAATTTTTCCAGGAATGTAAATTATATAAACATATCCGGCAATCGGAATGAAATGGAGGCGGCCATGAATATTTTTTTTACCGGCTTTCCTGATCTCCATTTAACAATTGAAAGTGCGCTAATAACAGACAGCGTAGCCTTTATACACTGGTCTGCAACAGGCTCCAATACAGGAATATTTGGCGAAACACCTGCCACCGGGAAAAGGTAAAGTTCTCGGGTTACACCGTGGGCCACTATGATATGGAAGGTAATTCTCAGGTGAAGATGTTTATTACAATGAGTTGAGCCTGATGCAGCAATTGGGATATACTTTATCACCGCCGGTTTTAAAATAATTGTTTGTAACTAAACGCAAAATCTATTTGGGTAAACAAAAGCTTTCTTTCGGACAGGAATAGTCGCAATTCGTCCTAACGCAATTGACAACACCGTAATTTCCACATTACTTTAGTATCCATAACAAAGACAATCATTTTTTAAAAAAAAATTATGAGAACAGCAATTAGAACCGGAATAGTAATGCTAGCGGCATTCTTTTCAATAAGCACACTCTACGCCCAGGATAGCAGCAAGTACCAGGTATATTATATTCATGAAGATCCCGTGATTACATCGATGGTCGCTCCTTATGAAAAAATAGCGACTGACCTTGTTGCCAATTGCAAA
>JBBSBD010000171.1:0-13865 GCA_038251675.1 Chitinophagales bacterium
AGGGCCGCCATTTGCGGTTGCGATGAAAGTAACAGTCTCTCCCCTGCAAATATCTGTTTTGGAAGGTTTAATGTCTATTGCCGGATGAATCAGCGGATATACATATATCGTAAGTTGAGAGCTGGCCGAACTTGAAGTACCTGGGCAGGATGGCGATGAAATGGTAAGTACACATTTTATCCGGGCGCCATTTGTAATGGTGGCTGTAGTATACACGGGACTGTTACTCCCCACGGGTAAGTCGTTAACAGTCCATTGATAAAATGGCGTTTCCGTGCCATAAAAAGAGGTGGCAGTAAAAGTGGTTAAATTGCCTTCACAAATGAGAGGATCATCATTTGAAACTGTTACAAGCGGGATGACATCATTAAACACATGAATCGTAACCCGGTTACTGATGACCGTTGTATCGACACCACACAATGTGTGGCAGGTGTATTCACAAATAACTATATCCCCGTCATGAAAACCGGCAAAGTTGAAATCGGGAATGCTGCTTGCGGCCACATACAGGTTATTCATTTTCCAATTGTACACGCCGTTTGTTCCATCGTTTATCACCGTAGCATGAATGGTTACTGCAGTACCAAAGCATATATTATTTTGATTTTCTGCAATGGTGACAATAGGAGCAAGGCATAAAATATCCTTTGAAATATTCCGTGCGGGAAGTTTCCCTGGTAAGGCAATCAATATGATCAGCCAGTATTTCAGCATCAGGTATTAATGAAACGGTTTGCAGTTCTTTTTTGGCAAGGTGCCATAAACTTTATTCATTAATAGATTAAGGATCGAAAAAAAATCAGAAATACCTGGTAAGTCTATTTTTTTCCGACAATCACCTTTAATGAATAAATCAATAGTAATTTAATGTATTTAGAAATACGAAACCTGTAGATTTTTATCGGGGATGGTTTTCACGGGATGGCAGGCCGGGAATATATGTGCTTGCCAGGGTTTCCAAAAGGGTAAAATATTTCCTGATAGCTTAACCTCCGGCCTAAACACATTCATTGGTAATCTCTTCAAAATGTCTGCTATTTGCTAAACCTTTAACGACCGCATTATTTAGAAAAAACAGCAGCGATGAATTTTTTTATTTCTTCCCAGCTTTTTGTAAAAGGCGGGTAACCTTCAATATCCGGGTCGTTCTCCGCATCTTCAAAATATAAAATGCTGCGCCATAAAAAAATCAGTTGGTTTGCACTATATTTTTTGGTGAACCATTCAATCAATTTTTCCCGACTATAAAGTTGTAACAATGCATACACATCAAAAAAATCTTTCTTTTTACCTCGCCCGCAAATGGTATGCAATTTCATGGCAGCTATATCCTGCGTACTATAATAATTTATTCCATCTGCAACAATAAACGGCTCCAGTATTGCAGCAGGCTCATTTACAAAATCACATTTTATACCATTTATATTTCCAAACAACATTCGGGTGTTGTTACCAGCGTAGTTAAAAGTATAGTCACTGTTGGTTGTCAATATAATTTCCAATTCTTTAACATCAAACTGACGAGGGCAAAAAATATCGAGGTCAATTGATTTGCGATGACCAATTTGTAAAGCCAATGAAGTGCCGCCGGCCAATGCAAAATCATTTTTTATAATTGCTGTATTAAAAATTTTCTTCAGCAACTCATACATGGCAGGATCAACTGTAGAAAGATGAAGCATGCAATTCATTTACAGGTATCTTAAAATAGTGGCTGCAAAAGTTAACCGTTTTTTTATCAAGCACTTTACTTTTTTTTACAGCATCGGTTATTTCGTATGATGTATATAGTTGTAACAAAAAGTAAAAATCTGACAGCAGGCCGCGGCTCAGTACTCTTTCTATAATATAATTTTTATGCTTTTCAGTATCTATTTTCTCAATAGGTGTATCCCAAAATAGATTTTGGGAGAAGGGGAAACTCCCCCTTTTTATTTTTTTTGAAAGAACGCTCTCAGGAAGATATTTAAAAAAGCTTGTCATTTTATTGTCGCTACGACGAATGTATTGTATTTTTTAATCCTGCTTTAACGATTCAAATTAAAGATAATTTTTAAAAACCCTAAATCAACCTTCAACCCTTAGCACCTCCAGCGGCGACCTGTTCAAAATTCCCCTGCTATTTGCCAAACCAATAGTTACAGTAAGCAGACAAACCAATACAAACAAAATAACCACAGGCCACAGCGCAGGATGAAATGGTGTTTCAAAAGTATAGTACGCTAATGCCCAACTTGCGGCAAGTGCTAAGAGAATGCCCGTAAGTGCAGCCAGTGCGCCGAGGAAGAAATATTCCAAAGCAGTAATGGCAAATATTTGTTTGCGGCTGCCGCCTAATGTACGCAGCAACACACTTTCCTGCAGGCGCTGGTACTTGCTTATAAGCACAGAAGATATTAATACAACTATACCGGTAACAATACTGAAGCCAGCCATAAAGCGAATCACAAAACCAATTTTGCCGAGCAAGTCATCGAGTACATGTAGCACAAGGCCAAGGTCAATAATCGATACATTGGGATATGCTTTTACCATTGCCTGTTGAAAATCCGCAGACACCTGTTGCGATGGAACCCTGGTAAGCAATACATGAAACTGCGGCGCATCTTCAAGCAGTCCTGTTGGAAACACCACGAGGAAGTTGGTTTGTATGCCGCCCCAGTTTACTTCCCGCAGGCTGCCTACAACAGTTTGCATCAATGATCCCTGCACGTTAAAAGTGAGTGTATCACCCATCTTCACCCCGCTCCTGTTGGCAAAATTCTTTTCCAGGGAAACTTCAGGCAGCCCTTTACCGCTAGCCCTTCCTTTCCAGGTGCCATTGGTAATTTTTTCAGACTCCGTTAATGAGTCTCTATAAGTGACCCTATACTCTCTGCTGAAAAGCCAGCGTGACAGATTTAAGGTGGAATCCCTTTTCGCCTGAGCAGCGGTAATACCATTAACAGTCTCCAGCCGCATGTTTACAATCGGAACTTTTTCTTTTACCGGCAATCCAAACTTTGTGGCAAGTGCTGCAACACTATCCTCCTGATTGCTTTGAATGTCAAACAAAACAATATTAGGTTGATTGGCGCTGGTAGATAAAGTGATGCGGTTTATCAAGACAGATTGTGTAAATAACAAAGTACAGATAAGCGCTGTACCCAGCCCTATAGAAATAATTAAAACAGTCGTCTGGTTGTTTGGCCGGTATAAATTCGCAAGTCCCTGCCGCCACAAATAATTCCATGAAGAAGGAAAGAAATGCCTTACCATCCACATTAATCCACGTGCAATAGCGGTAAGCACTAATAAAGCGCCTGCAATGCTTCCCGTAAAATATAGCGCTTTCACGGCATCATTCATTTGCACAAACGTGAAACCATACACGAAAAGAGAGATCAATATGTACACCAGCCATTTTAAGGGATCACGTTGCCGCAGTGGTGGTTCATAGGAAACCCGTAATGCATTTAGCGGTGAAATTTTCCTTATAGAGAGCAAAGGGAGTAAGGCAAATAAAACGGAAATGATTATGCCTAAAGACAACCCCTGTAATACAGCGGCCCAGGAAACAGGCGTGCTCACTTTTACGGGCAACAAATCTCTAATAACGTATGGAAGAAACTGCTGGATAAAAACACCCAACCCCGTACCAATTAAAGAACCAATAAAACCTATACCAACAATCTGTATAAGATAAATGATAAAAGCCTGTGATGCTTTTACTCCCAGACAACGAAGTATGGCAATCGCATTTACTTTCTCCTTTATATACACATGTACAGCGCTGGCTACGCCGGTGCAGCCCAATAATAATGCAACAAAACCGACAAGTGAAAGGAAACGCGTAAGGTTGTCAAAAGACCTGCCTGTATCTTCCTTCTGGCTTGCAACGGTTTCATAACGCAGGTCATTCTCTTCGAGACGTGGTTTTATATTTTCAACCAGTTGGCCAACATCAGTATTCTTATTGAATTTAAAATAATAACGATAGCTGATGCGGCTGCCCTTCTTTGCCAGTTCTGTCTGCTTCATATATTGCAACGGTATATAAACAATGGGCGCAATAGAAGCAGACAGGCCCGTTTGCCCCGGCGCATTTAATAATTTGCCTGCTATTGCAAAAGTCACATCTCCTACTTTTATAGAGTCACCCACTTTGGCATTGTATTGTAACATCAGTGTTTCGTCAACCAGTGCCTGTTGGTTGCTGCGGAAAGTTGTTGCCGCAGACGCAGGAGAAGTTTCGAGCGAACCATAATATGGAAAATTTCCCTGCAGCGCACGTACCTCTGTAAGCCTCGTCCCATCATTTTTTGTAAAGAGAACCATTGAAGCAAAACTTTGCTGCGCCGATCTTTTGCCGCCAAGTGTGTCAACGATTTTTTGAATGTCAGGTGTAGTAGGATTACTCCCTGAAATTTCAAGATCAGCGCCCAATAGAGAAGCTGCCTGGGTATCCACTTCGTCATTGAGATTATTTCCCAATGAATAAATTGCCACGAGTGCGGCGATGCCAAGAATAATTGATGAGATAAAAAGAAACAGCCGTGAACGACTTTTCCTGCTATCGCGCCATGCCATGCGCATAAGCCATAAAAAGTTATAGCCTTTGTTATGAAGCCGGAGTTCTTTTGTTGAAATTATTTTTCGATCCATTGTTATTTAATTATGCCGCGAAGGCGCAAAGGCTCTAAGAAACACTAAGGCTAATTTTTCTGAGTATTAGGATTTCTAATTTGCATTTTATCTTTTGACTTATTTTCCTTTGTGACTCTTTCTGTCTTAGCGTCTTGGTGGCACTGCTTACACTACAGCCATTGTAAGTTTATCTGCCACTACCCTTCCACCTTTCAATTGCACTATCCGTTGTGTCTTCCCTGCAAGTTCTAAATCATGTGTCACCAATACCAGGGTAGTCCCTGCCTCCGTGTTAAGATCAAAAATCAGCCTTTGTATTATCGCGCCTGTTTCCGCATCAAGATTGCCTGTGGGTTCATCTGCAAATAGAATAAGTGGTTGATTGGAAAATGCTCTCGCGATAGAAACCCGCTGCTGTTCGCCACCGCTCAACTGCGCAGGATAATGATGGCTGCGGTCTGCGAGGCCTACTTTATCCAGCAGATCCATTGACCTTGCCCGTACTTTTTTTTCACCCCGAAGCTCAAGTGGTACCATTACATTTTCGATAGCTGTTAATGTGGGCATCAGTTGAAAATTCTGAAAGATAAATCCTACATATTTATTTCTTACGGCTGCGAGCTGGTCTTCATTTAAATTTTCCAGTTTAGTATGTTGTAACGCTACACTTCCAAAAGAAGCACGGTCAAGACCGGCACATAACCCAAGGAGAGTTGTTTTGCCACTGCCCGATGGACCAACGATGGACATGGTAGAACCGGTCTCGATTGAAAAGCTAACATTATCAAGCACCGTCAGTTGTCGGTTTCCGCTCTTATAAATTTTACTTACTTCGTGTAGATCGAGAATCTTTTCCATTTTTTCTTTTTATATATCCGCCAACCGGCATAATATTAATCTCGCCTCCCACAGGAATCCTTTGAACGACCTCTCTCTAAAGAAGAGCGTGCTGAGTGAGCGGCGAAGGGTGTTTTAAAAATAGAGCTATTTTTATTTTTGCAATAGTTAAATTATTTAACAGCCCGAATTATCATGTTCTATACCATTTCGCAGGCCTTCAATAAAGTCGTGAACTTGACAAATGTATCAACGACAAATTATGAATTCAGATCAGCAGAAAATAGCCAGTTTTTGCTATACATGGTTAGAAAGAAATAATTATCATTAGCAGATAAAAAGAAAAATTCCTTGTTCCAAACATTAGCAAGTTTCGGGTTTAATCGCTGCAAAACACTTTTGATATTTGCATAATGAAAACGAACGAAACAAATAAAATGAAAATCGGGAATTGTACCGCAAATGATATTACCGAAATTTTCCGGCTTTATAAAATAGCATCTGAATATCAAAAAGCAAAGCAAACAGTAGTCGTGTGGCCGGCTTTTAAAAGGCAGCTTGTTGAGGCGGAAATCGCTGAAAACTGCCAGTGGAAATTAATTATCGGTGGTGAGATTGCCTGCGTTTGGGTAACCACTTTCAATGATAAGCAAATATGGGAAGAGCGAAATGCTGACAGCGCCATCTACATTCATCGAATCGCAACTAATCCAAATTTCAGAGGAAACAATTTTGTATCCAAGATTGTGGAATGGGTTAAGGAATATGCACATAACAATAGCATCGATTTTGTACGATTAGATACACTCGGAAATAACACGAAACTCATAGAACATTATACCAATGCAGGTTTTGAATTCCTTGGAATGTTTGATTTAAAAAACACCGAAGGATTGCCTGATCACTATCATAATGTTCCTGCATGTTTGTTTGAGATAAGGTTGTAAAAACAAATGTAACGCTTGTAGTTTCAGAAATTTTGGCCGGCCCACCGCCGCAATAGATAGCAAAAAATAACAGGGAAGTTATCTTGTACCATAATTATTATACCTCACAAACCAATTCTCTCTTATTCCAATATCATCTTACGGTCTTTGCAAACTGCAAGTAAACGTCAGGGAAGGGGAATTGCCTAACATACAATTGAGCATTATTTGATCCCTATAAAGAAAAAATAAAGTCGTACAGCTTTCAATTCTATCGATTCGTCCTGTGCCTGCCGTATACCTGAATTTCAATAATAATCCCTCCGCTAAGTATAATCCCTCCTCCGGACAGTCTTTCTTATCATTCGTCCTAATAACTATCGCAATACCTATTTCACTACTTAATTTACGGGAGATTTATCACTTATAGTATTACAAAAAAAATGATGCCTAAGCCTGGAGTGTTGTGAGTGACTCCGGTTACATATGCGAACTAAAATGCTTTGGTATTTCCGGTGTATTAACTTAACCAAATAAGTTAATGGCCTTTGCTTCAATCCTTTCGAAAATCCTTGTTAAAGAATACCCCTCAAAGACAATTCATTAGTCCTTAACAAACATAAAGTAAAAAAGAGAATCAAATACAGTTTGATATTATGCCCAATTGTTTTATCCGGATTACCGCCAGGCAATCTTTTCAGCCAGAACTCATCATAAAACTGGTAAGGGTTGATAAGAGAAAATAATTGAACGCGACTGTCTCAAATAGAGAATTGAAACAAGATCTGAAAATTACAACAAGGCATTTAAATAAATAAAGAAGTAGCATGAATTCAGCAATTGTTATTCCTCTCAAAAAAAGCAACAATTTCCCGGCGCTCTCCGAGAATACTGTGCTTCGTTATTTCAATTTTATCGCCTTATACGTAGCACAGGGAATACCGGAGGGAATGGCTTTTTTTGGTATTCCTGCATGGATGGCAATGAATGGAAAAACGCCGGGAGAGATTGGAGGTTTTGTGGCTGCGGTTGGTTTACCATGGAGTTTCAAAATTGTTGTGGCCCCACTAATGGACCGGTTTACTTATTTGCCAATGGGCAGAAGAAGACCCTGGGTATTGTGCGGACAATTAGGATTAATGGCAAGCTTTATTGCCATGGCTTTTGTACCGGATCCTTTGCACAACATGTCCCTATTTATGGCATCAGGTTTTTGCATAGGTTTTTTTGGGGCATTCCAGGACGTTGCAACTGATGGTATGGCAATCGATATTATACCTGTTAACCAACAGGCAAGGGCAAACGGTTTAATGTGGGGTGCAAAAATTATCGGGACATCTGTGTCTTTATCAATCGGCAGCCTGCTCCTGCACAAATATGGTTTTTCCACCGCCATCCTTAGTTTATCCATTGCAGTGTGCCTTATCATGCTCGTGCCCTTATGCTTACGGGAGCGGCCAGGTGAAAAACTTCTACCATGGAGTAGTGGACGAGCTTCTACAGAAGCAAAGAAGTTGCAAATAACCAAATGGTCTTCCATCTTCAAATCACTTTATAGGGTGTTTAGTTTACGCAACAGTTTGTTGCTCGCTCTTATTGCATTTATTACCCAGGGATCCTTTAATTACCTGGACACGTTAACGCCCATTTTTACAGTGCAGGCCCTTGGCTGGACCGACCATGCCTATTCACAATTTTTCGCAACGGCCAGTCTCATTGGTGGCATAGGTGGTATGCTCATCGGCGGATACCTGATCGACTGCTTTGGAAAAATCCGTATGTTGAATATCTATTTTTTCCTGTTGATTCTGTTAACTGCAGCCCTGGCATTTTTGAAGATCTATTGGGTACACAGGTGGTTCATCACCAGCTTTATGATTGTTTACGAGATGCTGTATGTATTTACAACAATCGGCATATTTGCGCTAGCGATGCAATGCTGTTGGAAAAAGATTTCCGCAAGCCAGTTTACATTATACATGACTATCGCAAATCTCGGTCGCATAGCAGGAGCAGCCTCGATAGGCCCTATAAAAAAGCATGCCGATTGGAACTATAGTATTCTGGCATTTGCGATAATGATCGGTGTAGCATGGCTGGCGATTCAATTTCTAAACATAAACCAACACGTAACAAAGATTGCAGTCCTGGAAAAAATGGAGGCTGAAGAACCATTACCGGGAACATCATTTCCGATAGAAAACACAGAGTGATTACCAAACAAAATAAAACCAGCTCGCCTGCACGGGCATTATTGCAGGGGCGTTACTGAAAAGCCAAACGAGTAAGAAAAATGAAAAAAAATGAAAAAAATGAAAAAAATCAACAAGACTTTCACACTGTTAATAACCTTAACCCTGTTTACGGCCATTTCTTCCTGCAACAACAACTCCGAAACAACAAAAGATGAAGTTTCTACAACGGCCGACAGTATTGTAACCGCCCCCGTGGCACCCGACTTCAAACCATTTGATGTAGCCGTGGTAACACATAAAGTAAAGAACTATGCTGCATGGAGGCCTGTATTTAATGCAGACTCTGCCCATCGAATAGATAATGGAATGGAAACCTTAGCCGTGGCCAGGGGCGCCGATGATTCCAGCATGATAATGATGGCATTTAAAATAGCCGATGTACAAAAAGCAAAAGCTTTTGCTGCTGACCCAAAGTTGAAAGAAACAATGGAAAAGGCCGGTGTGATTTCAAAACCTGATTTTGAATTCCTTCACGTTATAAGATTTAATCCTGATGCAAACGAAAAACAATGGGTTGATGTAACGCATAAGGTAAAGGACTTCGACGCATGGTTAAAAGTATTTGACGAACAGGGTGCGGGAGCAAGAGCAGACGGAGGATTATATGATGTGGTGCTGGCCCGTGGAATAGAAGACAGCAACATGGTGCATCTTGTCTTTGACATTAAGGACATGGCAAAAGCTAAGGCAACAATGTCATCAGAAGAATTAAAACAACTAATGGGACGCGCCGGCGTGGAAGGCACACCCAAAATTGTATTTTATAAAGGGGCTGAATAAAAATTAAAGTGAAGTCCAGCCATCACTCATAAAAACGGGGCGAAACCGAAAAGCCAGATGAGTAGGGAAAATAAAACTAAAAAAATGAAAAAGATTATTGCAACAACAGGCTTATTCCTCTTAGGTCTTACAGCTTTCTGCCAAAAGGAAGAAAATGGTACTATTTACATTAAGCATCCCAACATTGACGCAGTAAACAAAATGCAAAAGGCTTATTTGGCGAAGGACGCGGCTACGCTTAAAAGTGTTTATTCTGATACGGCAAGGTTTTGGGCATCCGGTATGGAAAAATTTATCCCCATTGCTGATGCCATGAAAATGTGGATGAGTGATTTTGATTATTACGATGACATTGCAGAAACACCAACCGGCTATCCTGATTACCTGCACTACAAAAAAGATGATGGAAGCACAGTACAATCATGGTGGACATGGTCTGGCAAGTCAAAGAAAACCGGGGAAGTTGTAAAAATTTCAATGGTGATGTTCGATGATTTTAGTACCGACGGGAAAATAGTAAGGGAATATATCTATGGAGATTTTTCAAAACTGGTGAAGGAATAAATTTTCTTTAAAAAAAATAAAAAATTCATATATGCCAACAATCATAGGACGCCACAAAGTAGGCGACATTAACGCATGGCTTGCAGGCCATCAGGACAGGCTTGACTTATTTGGTAATGTGTCATCGGGTTTCAGAACCTTCCAGGATATGGATGATCCTAATTCCGTCGTATTAATTATAGAAACAGATGACGTGGAGAAACTCGCATCTGTTATCAACGATCCGGCGCATGATGAAGTAAAAGCGAGACACACTGTAATTGAACCTGTTATTATTTCCACTGAATTATCTCTCTGACATGTAAAATATAAGCAGCTAAAGCAAATAGTTTTAGCTGCTTTTTTTTAAAAAATTAAACTCAAATTTCATGATAAAACTAACAGTACTTTACGGCCATCCAACAGACCAGGTAGCTTTTGAAGATTATTATGCAAACACACATATGCCTCTTGCTGCAACCATGAAAGGGCAAGAGCGGTCAGAATTTACCAAATTCATCAGCGCCCCTGACGGAGGCCATTTAGCCTATTATCGCATGGCAGAATTTTGGTTTGCAACTGCTGAAGACTTGCAGGCAACTATGGGTTCTTTAGAAGGGCAGGCGACCGCTGCTGACCTGGCAAATTTTGCCACAGGTGGGTTTACATTTATGATAGGGGAGGTTGCAGAGTGATTTTTTAATCAATAGTAAGATGAATAAAAGAAAATTCTAAGTCCTCGTTTATGTATTCACTCAATGGACATAACTGGATAAATGGTTCGTGAGAGGCGTATAACGGTTAATTTTTTTAACTCTCACAAAATAAAGAACTATTACAAAAAAGGTGCAGCATCAGCACTGTAAAAACAGATAAAAAGATAAATGAAAAATTTAGCAATCGTATTACTAATGATCTTGCCAAGTATCGGCTTTGGTCAAAAAAAGACAAACGGAACAATTTTTATAGACCATCCGGCTATAAATGTGGTCGAAGATTTTACTAAAGCAATGGTAAGTGGCGACACTACTGCTATGGCAAAGCTGATGACCAGTGATTTTAAATATTACAATCCTGTAACAACAACACCTTTTGATGAGGGCACCAGCAAATCTGCTTATCTGAGGGTGGCTATGACCTGGCACAACCAGCTTGATTACTATTCTATCAAAACAATGAATGGCGCTTATCCCGATGCATTTGAGTATGCAAAAGATCCAAGTGATAATAATGCTGTTACAGTAGATACCTGGGATGAACTCAAAGGCGTTCACAAAAAAACAGGAGTAAAGGCTGATATGTATTTGCACCGCTCTTTTACGCTTACCAAAGACAATAAAATAAGAATGCTCGCCATGTATGTAAATCCCGAGATTGGGAATGAGATTGAGCGGGGTTATTCCGAAAGGAAAAACGGCACCATTTACAATCAACACGAAAACATAAACAAACTACGCTTGATGATGGCCGCTGCGGAGCATGGCGATTTGGAGAAATATTACAGCTACTTCGATAAGAATGCTACTTTTTCCGACATCAATGATTTGGATCCGAAGCCCCATTCTTTGGAAGCAGAAAAAGCAGGTGACAAGGCGGTTTTCGACAAATTCGACCTCGTAAGCATCGAGCAAAGTGGTTATCCCGATTACATGCAGTACGAGATGGGCGATAATGGTGTGCTCTACTCCTGGTGGAAATTGCACCTGGTTCGCAAGTCTGATAAGAAAGCTTTTACCGTTCCTATTCATTACGAACATGATGTAAATAAAGATGGCAAATTCTTTAATGCTATTTCATATTACAATGCAGCATTATTGAAATAAAAATCCACTGGCACCGGTCTTATGTCTTGCACTAAGACCGGTGCTTAATTCATAACCATTAAATATTATCATGAAAAAATGAATATAAAATTTAAACATCCAACAATTTTACTGGCAGTCGTTCTTCTCCTTGTTGCCATAACACAAAGCTGCAACGAAGCATCAAAAGAAAACCACGACACAACAAAAAATGAAACTCCGGCAACCGGTGCTCCGGAATACTTCAACCTGCGGCCTGCATTGGAAAAAGAATATGGCTATACACATGCTGTAAAAATTGGTAACGATCTTAAAATATCAGGCGCAGTAAGCATGACTGACTCAGGCGTTGTGATTGGCCCGGGCGATATGGCGGTGCAGATGAAAAATTGCTACAGCGATTTAGAAAAGATCCTAAAACATTACGGCTACACATTTGACGATGTGTATGCTGAAAACATTTACACAACAAATATGGCTGAGTTTGAAAAGGCTGCAGGCTTTCGAAATACCATTTATAAAAAGCAATTTCCTACAGGCACCTGGCTTGAAGTAAAAGGGTTGGCATTGGTAAACCAGGTAATAGAGATAGATATGGAAGCGCATAAATAAAAACGATTAATGAATTCAATAAAAATCCCGTTGGCTTTTCTTGCCTCATTATTCTTTATAATGAATTGTAATAATCAACAGGCAAGCTCTCCAACTAATAATGCAAACACAGAAAATAAAAATGATAAGACAATGAACAATGATTCACTGCAAAGTTTTGCCCGGGATTATACGACGGCATGGAGCAGCCAAACTCCCGATAATGTTGCTGCGCATTTTGCTGAAGACGGTTCTCTAACGGTAAACAATGGAACACCCGCTGTTGGAAGAATTGCCATTGCAAAAGTTGCTGAAAGTTTTATGACTGCTTTTCCCGATATGGTTTTAACGATGGATAGTTTACCGACAACCGAAAAGGGTATAGAATATCATTGGACCTTAAGCGGCACAAACACAGGTTCTAACGGCACGGGCAAAAAAGTTCGGATAAGTGGTGTTGAAATTTGGCAGTTCGATAACCAGGGATTGATCAAAGAATCCAAAGGCAGTTTTGATGAGGAAGAATATAACAGGCAGTTGAAGGATGGTGTAAAGAATTAATCAACGTGAGCTTAGGGGAAAAAATGAATGAGATATAATGTAGTGTAAACGGTTCTCTATAACATAAAAAAAATAAAAAATGAAATCAGTAATTATTACAGGTACCAGTAAAGGTATTGGCCTTGAAACTGCTTTGGCATTTGCACGGGCTGGCTATAAAGTTTTTGCAACCATGCGCAATCCTGAAAATGCTGCCGCTTTAAAGGAAAAAATTGAAGAAGAATCTTTGCCAATAACTATTTCAGCGATGGATGTTGATTCGGATGAATCAGTGAAACAATGCATAGGCGCTATACTTGAGGAGAATGGCTCAATAGATGTGCTTGTAAATAATGCAGGTATTGAGCGGCACGGATCTATAGAGGAATTGACAATGGAGGATTTTAAATCTGTGATGGAGACAAATTATTTTGGGGTACTCCGGTGTACAAAAGCGTTATTGCCATTGATGCGCAAAAAGAGGAATGGTTGCATTATTAATGTAGCGTCAATTGCCGGCAAAATTGCCAACACACCGTTGGGTGCTTATACAGCGAGCAAATTTGCGCTGGAGGCTGTAAGTGAATCCCTGGCGCAGGAAGTAAAGGCACACAATATACGTATAGCCATTGTAGAACCAGGCATCATCAATACACAAATGGCCAATGACATCAGCGTTAACGATACTTCAATTTATCCGCAATCAAAACGATTTGCAGGCCTGTTTGCAGCTTCGCTTAAAACACCTACAAGTGCTTCGCTGGTTGCAGATAAAATTTTGGAAATAGCTAATAGCGAAACCTGGCAATTGCGCCATCCCGTTGGGCCCGATGCAATACCATTTCTGCAATGGCGGGCATCCATGACCGACGAAGAATATGTGGACTGGAATGCGGCGAACGATGAAGACTGGTACAACGCAGTACAAAATACGTTTGGGTTAGATGCCAGGCAAGGGGCAT
>JBBSBD010000172.1:0-13801 GCA_038251675.1 Chitinophagales bacterium
AAAATGTACTCGGATTTACCGGAAAACCTCAAAAAAAGAAAAATGAACAAAAATTCTACAACATTATCAGCTAAGTGTATCGCGTTGATTCTCGTAGCATCCATTTTTGCAATTCATTTAAATGCTCAATCATTTTCAAAATTGAAGTTCAGCCAGCCAAAGCTTGTTGCAGGCGCTGACGGAACAATTGGAGCAACCTACAAATTTTCAAATGTAACACCTGGTGTTGATGCATTTATAACTATCGAAGTTATAAACAGGGGAGCCAAACTGGTTAATATTGATGATTCAACTAATGGAATTTATGAAGCGTGGCAACCGATAGTTGCCAGCCCGAATGCCGTAGGGTCATCTTATATTAAATGGGATATTGAATTTAAAACCAACAAAGGTGAGATTTATTCATTTCCTTCTGTAAATGCCACCGCTACTGATGTTCGTTATGATAACGCAAATATTAGTGAGTTCATAGGTGTAAATGGCCAATTCGGGTACGATGTTTCCAGGGGAAGTTCATCACTTCTTACAGTTGCTGCATTAAGTGATCCCGACAATGTAAATGGGGATGACCCGAGTGATACCAATGTCCTGGCCTTTTGGCCTGCCAAATATCATCAGAGCAGTGATATTGGTTCGAATGATGTGAGCATCAACTATCATTTCACTAATTCTTCTAAGATGAAGTTCTATACCGGGTCTATTGTAAGGAGCCAAAGTACAGCATCAAGCCGCAGTCATTCTATTTACTTTGTGGATGATACAAATTAAACCGGCTGTTAAGACTTTAATTCGCCAGAATGTATTGGGGCAGGGGAGATGGTGCCAATTAAATGTATTCTTTCTTTATGTTCTGTCAGATCGCTTCCACTGCTTGTAAATTTTTGTACAAAAGCGAGGTGAAGCCACAGAATTTTTTAGCCCATTTTCAAGTTCACTATAATCTTCTCTTTCGGGTAAATTGCATCTTATGTTGAGGCATTCTCACTAACAAATATTAGTGATAACAATATTTTTTACAAAATATTGAAAGTAAATTTCCTTCCGATATATTGCATTCAATGCAAAAAGAACTCATAGTCGTTGGCGGGGGTGCAGCAGGATTTTTCTGTGCAATAAATGCGGCATTAAAAAACCCTGACCTTACTGTTACGATTCTTGAAAAAACCTCTAGGCTGTTAAGTAAAGTAAGAGTTAGCGGGGGCGGACGTTGCAATGTAACGCATGCATGCTTTAGCATAGCTGAAATGGTGAAGAAATATCCACGCGGCGAAAAGTTTTTAAAACAGTCTTTTCATCATTTTTTTACAACAGATACTATTAGCTGGTTTGAGGAGAGGAATATTAAATTAAAAACAGAAGATGATGGCAGAATGTTTCCTGTAAGTAATTCTTCTGAAACAATTATTAATTGCCTGCTTCAGCAGGCTGAAAGTGCTGGTATAAAAATTTTAATGAATTGTGATGTTGTGGAAGTTGATAAGCTTTCTAATGAAGATGGTACGTACACAGGCGATGAAAATTTAAGGAAAGGTTTTAGGATAAAATGTAAAAATCACGATTCGCTTACAGCAGATTTTATTTGTGTTGCTTGCGGTGGCTATCATAAAAAAGAACAGTTTAACTGGCTGGCTAAATTGGGTCATAATTTCGAACAGCCTGTACCGTCCTTGTTTACATTTAATATTCCCGGAAATCCTGTTGTTGAACTTATGGGTATTTCACTAAAGAATGCAGCCGTAAAAATAAATGGCACAAAACACAAGCAGGAAGGCCCTTTACTTATCACCCATTGGGGATTTAGCGGCCCGGCAATTCTAAAACTTTCTGCATTTGCTGCTATAGATCTTGCCAACTTGAAATACGATTTTTCTATTTCGGTTAACTGGCTTTCTCCATTAAATGAAAATCTTGTTTTAGAAAAATTAAAGTTATTTAGAACCACTCTTGCTTCTCAGAAAATTATTAACAGGAACCCGTTTGATTTGCCCCATAGGTTCTGGAAATACCATTTGCAATCTTGTGGCATACGTGATGAAATGAGATGGGCCGATTTACCTGCAAAACTTCAAAACCTCCTGGCAATTCAATTGTGTTCACAACAATTTCAGGTAAAAGGGAAGACAACTTTTAAAGAAGAATTTGTGACAGCAGGGGGTATAAAGTTAAATGAAGTAAATGCGGTAACTATGGAAAGCAAAATTTTACCCCATTTATTTTTTGCCGGAGAAATTTTAGATGTTGATGGAGTTACGGGAGGATTTAATTTTCAGCATGCGTGGACAAGTGGCTGGCTCGCTGCGGATAAAATTGCGTCGCTTTCTAAAGAGTAGCAGTTACCTATACTTTTACAGGAGAATAATAAGTAACAGCACTGCTATCGTCATTACGATAACTGTTACATAAAGGCAGGATATAATTATTTTAGATTTATCCATCAGGTACAATCTTTCCAAAACTATTAGATAATACCTATTTGCCTCACAAATTATACCATTAGTAAATCAAATGTTAGTTGGGGCTTTGATTGTTGAACATGTTACTCAATCCGGGAAATATAAAAAAAGACATTTTGTGGATTTATCTCTTTACTTCAAAAGTAAAAGTAGCATTGCCAAACGTGCCATTTTTAGTGATTCCCTGAATGTCAACTCTATATTTTCCGGGAACATCGGACGTGTAAAAATCAATGGCTGCTCCGGCTCCCGGGTTGATCTTAATATTGGGAGACCATTGCAAAACATTTCTAAAATCGGGAAGGTGACTTGATCGTTGCTCTTCTGTGGCATAGGAAGGAGAATAAAATTCTCGTTCAGTTTGAAGGCCATCGTAGTCAATTATAGTTGCGTGCGGGCCGGGATCAAAACCTGCCATATCGCCTTTATAAGAGGTCCAGTTTATTACCCCATCAAAGATGGAATTGCCTAAAAAATATCGCCTGTTTAGCACTTCAACCTTATATAATTTTAACGGATCTAACTCCATAAATTTATTAAAATCAAATACAGCTACACCATCAAGCATTACCAGGGGATCGCTTTTGATCATAAGGTTGGTCGCATAGTTATACAGATCAAAGTGAAAGTTACCTTCCCGTTTTCTTACATCTGCCATCGCAACGTATTCCCTTAATACCTCTTCGATTGTTGCGAAACGGGTGTAATTATCCAGCAGGTATTTTGCATCGGGATTTATGTAGAACGCGGTGCTATCGAAATTTGGCTGGATGAATTGTTTTAATTTTTTCGCGGTATAGATATTTTGAACCTGCATACTTACGCTTTGCTGCCGCAAGGAATTTTCCATTCCGGAAATTAGATTAAATGCAGGTAAAGCAGTAGTTGAAAAGGAATTACTATAAGGGTCTGTTATGTCAATCCGGTAAATACTATCGCGCATGGTGTTCGGTTGCAGAATGATTTCTGAAGCGCCATAGAGTTCATTCATTTCAAACTTTACCAGCCCGTTGTTGTCACTTAAGGATGAATTAAATGCTGTTTGAAAGCCGGGGACTGAAATGTAACTTTCAATATTTGCGGCAAGCTTTCCTGTAATAGTATTTATCACTTTACCGATTACAATGGGACCGTTATATTCAGGCACAAAATCAAAATAGGCTTTTTTATTTTGCAAGATTTCTTCCCATTTAAATCTTCTCCATCCATTAGTAAGCATTATATTATCAAGTTCCTGGTTTGTTGCGGCGTCGTGATTTGCGAAATAATAATTTGGGTCTTCTATATTTCCACTAATGTCCGACGTAAGAAGAAGATAACTGCTTATGTTGGCACCATCGGTCGATTGCAGCGAATCAAGTTTGAAAACCGTCATCGAAAGACTTGCAGTATCATTTTTTAATTGGGTGTCACCTATCGCGACATGGAGATTTATTTTTTTTCTAGTGGAATTAACGGTCTGATCTGTATTTATTTTTATCTCTAATTGTGCCGATGGTTTTTTAAAATACAATCTTTCGCAAACAGGTTGTTTCTGATCATTAAAAATAGTAACCTGGGAAATACCGTCGCCCAATTTTTCTTTGTCAAAAATAAATAAGGTCTTTCCGTTTTGCAGTACACTATGATCGGCAACTTTTATCGTTCCCCTTGTGTGTGCAAATAAATATATTTCTCTCCCCGATAAAATATCCGATTGAACAGTCACTACTATTTTACCGGTTGAATCAGAAAGATGCATAACATACCCGCTTTGGTATATAGACGGCAGCACTTTGACAATACTTCCCCCTGAATCATTTTGTATAATGGCTTTATATCTATGATTGGCTAATGGTGTAAATTCAAAAAAACCGATGCCTGCATGTTGTGGTGCAAATGAAAGTAGCGTGTCGGTGTTGTCAATGAGAAACCCTTTGAAGTTGAGGCCATTTCCAAATTGATCGGTTCCTTTAAAAGCAATTTTGCAAGGAATATTTTCTACCATGTTACCGCCTTCGGGGAAAAATGTAATGTCAAATTTATTGGGATTGTTAGCTACCGGCAAGCCTGGATTTTTTTGAATATTTACAATGGTTATATTTTTTTCAAAAAAGTAACCGGCACTAAAATTTTTCATCCAGTTAGTGTAAGCCCGGAGTTTATAGCTACCCGAGTTAAGATTAATTGGGAGGTAAAAAGAACCATTTCCACCGGCACTCCTTAAACTTATTTTTGCCTGGAGTACATGTTTATTAGCTGAATCTAAAATTTCAACATAAGCAACTTTACTGAGTTCTAAAGGGATGTGTGTAGTGGCATCCACATCATAAACTTTGAACCATAGAATTTCTCCGGCCACATAAAAGCTTTTGTCCGTGTGAACATATATTTTTTCTTTTATGGTATTGTAATTGTTGAATGATGTTGTGATAGAATTTAAATTATCCTGGCAATGTGCAATGGATACAACAGAAAAAAAGGAAATTATTATAAGGCATACGTAAGCTCTTACTTGAATTAAGTATTTAAAAATAAGATTGCACATTTACTAATTCTATTTAGCTGTTTGTTGTGAACGACATAAATTATTAAGGCCAAAAAGAAGGTCTCATGTTTGTTCCTTTTAAGGTACAGTCTATACAATTTTGATCGGGAGTTGCTGAAAATTTTACGATGACTCCAAAAGGTCCGAGAGCAGTCGGAACCATAGGCGATAACCCGACCCCATATTTAAGAATACTGTCCGGTTGGTTATCCAAAATCGTTTGTACACATCCCTGGCTATAGCCCCATCCCGGCAGTTCACTATTATTTATGAATATTCGCTTTATCTTTTCCTCAGAAATGTCAATATAACCTACCACAATTTCCGACGGGTCCGTGACACAATGAATGTTACCCTGTAGATCAGAAGGCTGTGCGTCGAATATAGAACCAAGACTCTCCGTATTCTTTTTTACTTTTTGAAAGAAAATATAAGCTTCATGGCTTAAAGCATATTGCCTTACGTTTATGCTGTAAAGCACACTTAGCTCTACGGAGGCTGGTTCTATAGAAACCAGCGGCAAATAAATTACATCCTTGCTTAATTTTTCTGAAGAGCCTATGGTAATATTTGTTGAATTAACCGTTTTCCAACATTTAAAAATTGTTGTGTCCGGCGCTTGTGAAACATTTCTATAAGTTACCCCGCTTGGATTAAAATTCTGGTCGCGTATATAAATAAGTGAACTATTGTAGGTAGAATGAAACTCCCATGTTTCTTCAAATTTCCAGTGATAATACCGGGTATTATTTGTGGGATCATGTGTATTGATATAAATTTTTACACCATTGTCATCTCTTATCCAACTAATGCTGTCTATATCTGGTGTTTTTTTAAAAGTTGCAAAGTCCGATAAGTATTCTTTATTATCCTGTGTACGTATCTGTAGCCTGTATTTTTTCGCGTCATCAAGTGATAAAATGTCAGAAGTGTACACACCACTTCCTGTTTCACTTAAAGGAAATAGTTCATTGGTTTCACTCTCAATATTTACAACAGCATTGTGTTCAGGAATTACATCAACCGAGTCGTATAATTTTACGCTGCGTGTGAGCATAATCTCGGTAGCGCTCTGGCCACTGCTGATGAAGCCTTCCACTACAAGATAGCCGGTTGCGGGTGATGGTATCTTCGTGTTGAATTTCTCTTTACAGCCGAATAGAACGAAGAAGAATATGATACAGACAGCTATTTTTTTCATTACGCCACTTTAGAATTTGATATTAAAATTGATAAATGGAATCTGGCTGCCGAAAATGGAAAACTTGTAGCCGTTTACAACTCCATTTTCAGATATAAAATAAACCGAGTATGGATTTTTTCTTCCTGTTACATTATAAACACCCACAGTCCATGAGTTATGAAATTTCTGGTGAATTTTATGATTGCCATCCAGGTTCATTGAAAAGTCTGTCCTGAAATAATCGGGAATTCTGTAAGAGTTTCTGTCGGCATATAAAGTCCGCAGGGAATTGTCGTAAAAAAATCTTCCAATCGGCACCGTTATTGGCCTGCCTGTACTGTAAGTAGCATTTAGCGATAAGCTAAAGCGGTGGTTAATCCTGTAGTTTGTTATAAAAGTAACATCATGTGGCTTATCATAATTTGCAGGGTAATACAGTCCTTTGTTTATTATTTCACCCTGGGAAATATCATCCGCTTTAAGCAATGTTCTGGACCATGTATAGCTTATCCATCCGTTTAATTTTCCTGTAAGTTTTTTAATTTGAAATTCTACGCCGTATGCTTTTCCTTTTGTGGGCAGTACATCTGTTTCTATATGATGGTTTAAAACCAATACTGCTCCGCTTTTATAATCGAGATAATCTTTTATCTTTTTGTAATACACTTCTACAGAAGTCTCAATTGTATTTGATTTAAAGTTCTTATAAAAACCTAGAGATACCTGCTGGCCAAATTGCGGTTTAATATTTGGATCGCTCAACTTCCAGATATCGGTCGGAGCTATAGCGGTTGTATTCGATAGCTGGTGAATATACTGGCGTTGCGTATTGTATGCAGCCTTCATGGAAAAATCGTCACTAAATGCATAGCGTGCAGACAGCCTTACTTCCGGCCCCTGGTAGGTTTTTATAAATTTATTTTTACCATAATTATTAGTTCCTGTTATATTATCTTCAGTCTTTGGAACTCCCGCGGGATATACATTAAAGCTCTGCGGCCCCAATACATTAAACATAGAATATCGCACGCCTCCTTCAACCGATAACTCAGAACTAATGGTGTATTTATCACTCACATATAAAGCGCTTTCCAGGCCCTTCTCAGCTTCTACTATGTCGGGAACTACCAATGATTCTTTACCGATAGGATTGTAGTTACCGGGATTAAGTTTGTATAATATACTGTTTGCACCAAACTCCACAGTATGCTTACTGTTTACAAAATAATTGAAGTGCGCTTTAAAATTTTCCTGGTTAATATTGAAGTCCAGTTTGTAAGCATTTATCGGGTTCGCCGAACTCTTTATACTGTATTCATAATTATCATACCCTCCGCTTACGAGCATGTATAATTTGTTATTGAAAATATGTTTCCATTTTAATGAAATATTTTTATTGCCATAGTCATAGGTAGTATCGCTGTTAAGGTTGAAATTGTCTTTACTCATATAGGCCGTGAGGAAAAGCGAATTCTTTTTATTTATTTCATGGCTGATGTTGATATTAAAATCGTAGAACCCCGCTTTACTATTTTCATATTGCTTCGGTAAAAGATTAAGCAGCCAATCGGCATAAGTTGTTCTTGCGCCTATGATGAAAGATGATTTGTCCTTAATTAAAGGGCCTTCCAGGGTTAAACGGCTGGTGAGTAATCCAATACCCGCAGTGCCACTTAGCTCTTTTTTATTTCCTTCCCTTGAATTGATCTCAAGAACTGAAGATAACCGGCCACCATATTTTGCAGGAACACTGGCTTTATACAATTCTACATTTTTGATTATCTCCGGGTTGAATGCAGAAAATAAGCCAAAGAAATGAGAAGGATTGTAAATAGTAGCGTCGTTAAATAAAATAAGATTTTGATCGGCAGAGCCTCCACGCACATTCAAACCTGTGCTGGCTTCGCCAACAGATTTTACGCCGGGTAATGTGAGTACCACTCTTAAAATATCTGCCTCGCCAAATACAACCGGTACTTGTTTGATTGTTTTAATGTCAATCGTTTGAACACCCATTTGAAGGCTCCGGATGTTGCTTGCTTTCTCAGCCGACACCACTACTTTTTTCAAGGAGATTATCTGGCTTTGCATTTCGATGTTGAACTTTCCATCACCATATATCATAATCTCTCTTTTGGTATCTTTCATTCCAATACTTTGAATTGAAAGTGTATGCCTTCCTTTTGGCACAGAGATCGTATAGTAACCAAATTGGTCTGCAGCAACATCCGTTTTCGTATTTTCCAAATGCAGGGATGCACCGGTTACGGGTTCACCTGTTTTGCTGTCTAAAACAAAACCTGTAATGGTACCATCCGGGGAATTGTTTGCTGCGTTTTTATTTCCTATAGAATACAGCTTATTCTGCAGAGCGCCGGTGGAAACAGGATTTCCTATATTGGCGTAATCAATGATGCTGCTGTCTTCTGCCGATCCGTTTGCTGCAATTTTATTTTTTTCAAAAAAGCCATTTGGTAATTCAGTTTGTACCACAAGCCCTTTGCTTATAAAAATATTGTCCGGCTCATAATAAGCCACTTCAAGTTTTGTATTGGCAAAGGCAAGGTTTAATACTTCAGTTAATGGTTTTTTATTTACGGTGATATCTATAGTGATTGAATCTAATTGGGCAGTGTCAAAATACAAATGATAGCCCGTTTCTTTTTCAAGTTGTAACAAAAAATTCTCAGCAGTTATATTTTTAAAATTGCCTGTTACGAGAGATATGGCGTTTTGCTGCGCCATCGTTGCAGAAGTTGTGAGTAAAGTAAAAAATGAAAAAAAAGTATAAAGCAACCGTTTTAGTGGCATTGGCTTTAATTATTAGTTTTGGGAGGGTTAGTATTTAATTTGTCGTAGTAAGCAACGGTCTTAAGCAAGGCATATTCTTTATTTTTCCTGAGCTTAAGTTTATTTTTTGCCATAAATTGACCAATCTCTTTTTTGTGGTCGGCTAATACACTCAATAAATTTTTTCTGCTTTTTATCTTGAAATAGTCATTTCCTTTTTTAATAAAATACTCATCATTCTCGGCCACATATTTATTCAAGCCCTGGAACGATGAACTGTTTTCCTTAAATAATTTGGAGACCTTTTTATAGAGGGAAGTGTTGCCCTGGTATAATACATCATAATAACCGGTTTTTAATGGAGAACCTGAAGTGCTATCCTTTACAACCCTGACGAATGTTTGGCCATACATAGTAAACCACTTGACCTTACTTTCATTTAACCTTAGGATATTTATTTTAGATGGATCTCTTATCAACAATTCTTCATGAATAACATCGTACAACAATGGCACTTTTTCATAAAGCATATTGTTGTAGAAAACAGAACCTGTCTCAAAATTCTTTGATTCAAAAAAGGGATGGCCCTCGTTGATCGTAAATGGATAGTAGGTGTTGTAAGTATATTCGCTCCCATCATAGAGGCCTGTTTCGGGAGATAAATATTGATGGTATAATTCAATGGCAGCTTTGATTGAAGCACTGTCGCTGGTATTTTCCGAAATAAAATTTTGAGAAAAACTGCTTTTAAAATGTATGAAAAATACGCTAAGAAGAAATAATGTCCTCAATGCAAGTCTTCTCATAGTTTACGCTTGACCGTTTTAGTAAAAGCTAATTTAAATGATTAAATCAGTATTCGACACATTGTTACCAAAAGAGTTGTAAGAAATGATAATTTTTCATTGATCATTCCACCGATTCACTAAATCTTGCATAAAAAATACTGAATTTTACTTCACTATGACATTTGTGCGAGGAATTAAAAAGTGTGCACATGATTTTAAAATACATAATCACCAATTGCTGCAACGAGTTGGATAATACAATTGTAAAAAAAACACGCACGATTTCTTATCTTATCAGAACTTTCATTATTTTTCCACAATCCTGTTTTGAATTGTTGTTAACAGATGGGGTACATAAACATATAAATAGGCTAACCTTTATTATTTTAGCGTGTAAATTAAAATCCTATGAAATTACCCACTTCTTTTGCCTGCATATAATATTTAAAACTAAAGTACAGAGGATTAAAAGTTTCGTCAATAATTTTTATAAGATACTTAATGTGGTAAATTCTTTTTTCCGAATTTTCAGGGGCTTGTCATTTTTTGCAGTTATGATTTTCTTTTGTAGTAATCTGCATGCACAAAAAAGAAATAATGTCTGGGCGTTTGGCGATGAAGCAGGATTGAATTTCAACACAAACCCGGTTTCCGTTTTCAAATCAAAATCAGAAGGAACCAAGCCACCTTATTTCATTTCATCTATTTGTGCTCCCAATGGGGCATTGCTTTTTTATACTGACGGCATTAAAGTTTGGAACAGCAATAATTTCGTAATGCCAAAATATAAAGGTTTGTGGCTTTGGTCTGAAAACGTAACACCCCTGATTTCGCCGTACGTGCAAAATGATTCCCTTTATTACATATTCGGTGTTGAAAGTCCCGGGCAATTTGATCCTCCACCCAATGCTAATAAGCTCGTTTATTTTACTACTAAAATATATAATCCGGGAGACGTAGAAGAGGCAGTCTATCCAAGGCCTTCCAATAGCGCGTTTGCAACAATCTTACTTTCAAACGCTTCGCAGGCAGTTGCCGCTACCGATCATTGCAATCAAATTGACAGGTGGCTAGTTGGCCACGCTCCCGGCGCATTTTATTCTTTTCTCATTACCAAAAGCGGGGTTAATCCCGCGCCGGTTGTAACGCCGATTCCGGCTTCTGTTTTGCCTGTTGAAAAATTAAATATGAAATATAGCAATTTTAAATTTTCTGCAAATAGTGAACGAATGATTGTTCCTGACTACGCAGATAATAAGATTGTTGTTTATGATTTTGATAACCTTACAGGAAAATTTTCAAACCCAATATCTCTTTCTATACCACCAGACAAGGAAATTCTTGAGGACATAGAAATAAGCGCCGATGGCAGCAAACTGTACTTCGGTTCTTATATAGAATTGGAAGAAGACGTAAATGCTACAATACATTACATCTATCAAATGGATTTGAATGCTGGATCTGCTGCTGCTATTGAAAAAACATTGTACAGGGTAAATGGAACCGGGGATAGGGCTGCCTGTGTAAGAACCTGCTTTATAATTAACCGCACTATGCAATTGGGCCCCGATGGCAGAATTTATGTGAGCAAGCGTGAAGGTAGTCCCGTTCCTTATGATCAGACATTGGGCGTAATTGAAGATCCTTCAAAAATCGGAAAGGCCATCAGCTACCAGGGGTCGAAAATTAAGCTGGGGAGAATGCCGCGGTTCATGAATTATAACTATGTGAGATCAGGCAGTTTTACACCACGTGAAAACGGCATTCAATATAAAAAGAATACCTGTATTGGGCTCCCGGTCGACTTTAGCCTCATCTTTAGCAGGCTAGATTCTGTTAAATGGAATTTTGGAGATCCGGAATCTGCTGGCAGAAATGTTTCAACATTAAAAAAGCCTCAGCACCAATATCCCGGCCCGGGCACTTATACAGTTAGCGCAATTATATGGGATCGCTGTTTTGTTGATTCTGCAACCGCACAAGTCATTATTAGTGAAGATGAACTTGTAAAAGTTTCACCTGCTGTAAAGGATACGGTTCTTTGCCAGGGTGAAGTTTTTGAAGTAGATGCAAGTGACCCAAATACCACAGCCTATTTATGGGATAACAGATCAGAAGATCCTGTGCGTAAAATAGATGGCCCTGGTGATTATTCAATTACCGTTTATAATGATTGTTCTTTTGATCAAAAGGATTTCAAAGTATCTTTCAAAGTATGTCCATGCGATTCATACATTCCGAACGCCTTCTCTCCAAACTATGACGGAGTTAACGATGTGTTCCGGCCGGTATTCCCGGATTGTAAACCTAAGGAATACCAGTTCCAGGTTTTCGATCGCTATGGCAACGCAATTTTCAAATCGGGTAAATTAAATGAAGGATGGGATGGCAGCAAAGGACAAACGCCTCTATCACAGGGAATCTATGTATGGACGCTGACCTATCGTAATCCCGGCACCAGGATAGTTATAAATAAAAAGGGCACGGTTACCCTGTTGAGATAAGTAAAATATTTTATTGAATATTCTTATTGATCTACATTCGAATTAAAATACATTTTATGGCAAGTAATACATTCGATGCGATTGTAATTGGTTCCGGTATCAGCGGCGGGTGGGCTGCAAAAGAATTATGCGAAAAGGGGCTAAAAACATTGGTACTTGAAAGAGGAAAAGATGTGGTGCATTTGAAAGATTACCCGACTGCAACAAAAAATCCCTGGGATTTTCAACACCGGTTACAAATGCCTTACGCAATTGAAAAAGAAAACCCCGTTGTTGCAAGGTGCTATGCTTTTAGTGAAGCCACACAACATTTTTTTGTAAAAGATACAGAGCATCCTTATATACAGGAAAAGCCTTTTGACTGGATAAGAGGCTACCAGGTTGGTGGAAAATCTTTGTTATGGGCCAGGCAAACACAACGCTGGAGCCATTACGATTTTGAAGGTCCGGCCCGTGATGGCTTTGCGACCGATTGGCCAATCCGATATAATGATATTGCACCCTGGTATAGCCACGTTGAAACGTTCGCAGGTATTTCAGGAAACAGGGATGGGCTTGATACATTGCCCGATGGTGAATTTCTGCCACCATGGGAAATGAATTGTGTTGAGAAAGAAATGCAACAAAAAATAAACGGCGCTTATCCGGATCGCAATGTGATAATCGGGCGTTGTGCTCATTTGACAAAACCCAATCAAATACATATTGACCAGGGTCGCAATCAATGCCAGGCAAGAAGCAAGTGTGACAGAGGTTGTCCGTTCGGGGGATATTTTAGTTCCAATTCCACAACAATTCCATGGGCACAAAAAACCGGCAACCTTACACTTCAACCCGATTCAGTTGTGCACTCCATTATTTATGATGATAAACTTGGCAGAGCAAGTGGCGTGAGAGTGATTGATGCAAAAACAAAAAATGCAACTGAATATTTTGCTAAAATTATTTTTGTAAATGCTGCCTGCTTAAACACCAACTTAGTATTACTTAATTCTACTTCCACACGTTTTCCCAATGGCCTGGGAAATGATAATGGCTTGCTTGGAAAATATATAGCCTTTCACAATTACAGAGGTTCTTTAACCGCTTCGATGGATGGTCATGAAAATGAATATTATTATGGGCGCCGTCCTACCCAGGCAATGATGCCAAATTTCAGGAATGTAAAAAAACAGGAGATGGATTTTTTACGTGGCTATATGGTTCACTTTAGCGCCGGGCGTGGTACGTCTAATGGAAATGGCGATCAATTTGGCGGCGCATATAAAGATTCACTTACCGAAGCGGGCGGCTGGTATGTTTATATGATGATGCAGGGAGAAACAATTCCCAAAGAAATAAATCATGTGCGGCTTAGCCCGGATAAAAAGGATGATTGGGGCATTCCTCAACTCATTACGTCAGTAGGTTATGACGATAACGATGAAAAGGTATTGAAAGATTTTTTAGAACAGGGTGAAGAAATGCTTACCAAAGCAGGTTGCAAAAACATTAGCAAGAACGATAGCGGGCAAGCGCCCGGCCTTGATATTCATGAAATGGGCGGTGTAAGAATG
>JBBSBD010000173.1:0-13678 GCA_038251675.1 Chitinophagales bacterium
ATGCTTTGAGTGATGGATGGCAGTATTTCTTAGGTGTTGTAATTGCACTTGCAAATTTGTGGATGTTTATACTGCTTACAATAGCAATTGTTATTGGCTACAAGTTTGCACAACAAAGATCAAAAGTCGTGACGCTGAAATTGAAAAATGAATAATAAGAAATTCGGTTCTATAATGATCAGTATGGGTACTATTGTGCCACGGCCTTTAGGCCGTGGATCAATTAAAGTTAAAAAGGCTTTAGCCAAAAAAAATCTTTAAGCAAAAGCCCGGTATTGACATTTATATATTTATTGAAAAAGAAATTGGGCTAAAGCCCGATTCCCATTTATCTGCCCCCACGACCTAAAGGTTTGTGGCAATTAAAAGCAATAACATATTTACCCACACAAAACGTGATAGAGCAAAAAATTCTTTATACCTTTTTTTTCCAGTAGAAAGTTTTATCGGGTTGATATTTGGAAGCCAAAGGAATAGCTCAAAGTTTTTATAGATTTATGTATAAATACTAACGATGATTAAAAAAACCGGTGCCAAAGCCGCTTTGCTCGATGAATATGAAAGAGCCATTATTGAATTAAGGGCGGTAATCAGTGATATAACTCCAGTGGAACTAGGTCATATAGTTGATAGCGACACTTCTGACTTTAATTGCAGATCAATAAAAACTATTTTGGCCCATGTTATAAGTGCAGGTTATTCTTATGCAAATTATATCCGGCGATTGAAGAATGTTTTTTATAAGGAATTTCCTGAAACTGCAAGAGATACTATAGCCGGCTTCCAAACTGACTTTTCAGAAATGTTTTCCTATAATATTGAGACATTCGATTTTTTTCGTGAAGAAGAAGTAGAGGAACATGAAAGCGAAAAGAAGATACTTACGCGATGGGGACAGCTTTATGATATTGAGCAACTGATGGAACATGCAATAGTCCACATCCTCAGGCATAGAAGACAAATTGAAAACTTCAAGCAAAAATTGAGAATTACTGAAAAATAAATTTATGCTGCTTGCTGCTTGTAACGTTGTGAGTTCATCCTATTTTATTTCACTTACACAGTTAGAATCGCATTGCTATAGACATGAAGCTTCTGCTTTTCCACTTCAATTTCTTTCCCAAAGTGCAGCCCAAGTTTTATTAATAGTTTGATGGAATTTGTGTTTTGCGGAACCGTTGTTGCGAGCACCACAGTATACTGAGGATTCTTGCTTACAAGTGATAGCACTTTTTTAGCGGCTTCATAAGCGTAGCCATTTCCGTTATATTCGGGGAGAAATGCGAAACCAATGTCGAAATTTTCAAGATAGTCTCTTTTGAGAAATGATATAATCCCGATGGGCGTATTTTCCTTTTTAATGCTCACAACCCAATAATATAAATTTTGAGTGTTTCTTATTTTGTTGATGTAAGCAATTGCATCATCGTCAGTATGGACATTTCTGTCTCCTATAAATTTAATCCACCCTTGAGTGTTTACAAGGCTCTTTACAAAATCCCGGTCATCTAAGGTCAAAAGATTCAGGCTGAGCCTGTCCGTAATAATTTTATTTTGCATTTTTTGATGTTAAAAAAGCGTTTGATTTTTTGTGTAAAATCAGGCCACATTTTTGTTGTCAATAGTCTTTAAAAAGGAAAAATATAATATAATGAGTAGTGTTGCAATTGCTGTTATTATAAATGTGGCACTTGCCCCAAACTGGTACCAAATTAGCCCTGCGATTGAACTTGCCAACATGGTGAAAATACTTTGAAAACCTGAAAACGTGCCGATAGCAGTAGCTGTATCTTTCTTATCTGTGATGTTACTAATCCAGGCTTTTGAAATGCCTTCGGTCGCTGCTGCATAAATGCCGTAAAGTAAAAATAGGCCAACAAATACATAAATATTGGCCGTTAAACCAAACCCAAAATATACAATTGCAAAAAATGCAAGGCCGAAAACGAATATTTTTTTCAGGCCAATTTTGTCGGCAAGTATGCCAATAGGAAAAGCTGACAGGGCATAAACAAGATTGTAAAAAATATAAAGCCCGATTACTGATGTGTCGCTTATTCCCGATTGTTTGGCTTTTAATAAAAGAAAAACGTCAGAACTATTAAATAGTGTAAATGCTAAAAACCCCGCAACAACTTTTCGGTAAACTGCCGGGCTGGATTTCCAATAGCCGAGGAACGAAAAAAATGGTGTCGCTTTCTTTTGTATGTCTACCGATTTATTTTTTTCTCTCAGAAGGAAAGATGCAAAAACGGCAAAGCAGCCTGGAATAAATGCGATGTAAAAAAGTGTTTTATAATCTTGTGGGTTAAAATAGAGATAGAGCAATGCAAATGCAGGTCCTAAAACTGCACCAAAAGTATCCATGGAACGGTGAAATCCAAAAATCTTTCCTTTGGTTCCCGGTGTTGCTTCATCTGAAAGTATTGCGTCCCTTGCACCTGTTCTGATTCCTTTGCCAAAACGGTCAATCGTCCGTGCAAAGAAAATCCAAAGCGGGTAAATGAACAGTGCCATCATCGGTTTTGAGATAGCACTAAAGGCGTAACCAAATTGAACAAATGGAACTCGTTTTCGTGAATTGTCAGAAAGTTTGCCAAAGTAACCTTTGCTAATTCCTGCTGTTGCCTCCGCTACACCTTCAAGAACACCGATAAGGACAATTGAAAAGCCAATTGTCTTTAAGTAAATGGGCATTATCGGATAGAGCATTTCACTTGCAGTATCTGTAAATAAACTTACCAATGATAAAATCCAAACCGTCCGTGTTATATATTTCAATGTCTTTGTTTTGTGTTGGTATGAATATCCAACAAGGATGCACAGCACATAAATATATGACGTAAGCCCGTATTCCGTTTGCGTAAATTCAATTCTTTTTTTGCATCGATATTCCAAAAACCAACGTAATAAATTTTGTATCATGGTACCGGCAGGCAGATTGTCGGTAGAAGAGATAATAATAAAACCCGCTCCCACTATTTAAAAAAACACCGCAAATTTTAATTTCAAAAAAAACGGGGAGCCCGCTGTATAGCTGATGTCATCAACAGGTGCGGGTTCATTCCTTAGCCGGGATGCTACCTCAAACTGTGCTTCCCTCCATTTAGCATTAAAGAGGTTTTGTATCTCCATCCCCAATTCGTACTTGTGTCGTGTATAGTTGGCCGTAAGGTCGGTAACAAAGTATCCTTGTGCAGTAAGTGTGTTGTCTTCGTTGGCCGGCCTGTTTTTCATATAGCGGTAGCTTAATCCTCCATTGAGCCCATTGGCACATATAAAATTAAGTCCCCCTGTACTTGAGAAAGGTACAGCAAGCGGCAGGTAATCTTCACCCTTTGGATTATCCAAACTCCGCGCCTTGCAAAGGTTTGCGTCTATATTGGCAAAGAGCCATTTGGTAAACTGGTACCGTAAAGACACATCAATGCCTTGCCGCCTTGTTTTGCCGCCAGCTTCAAGCGTGCCCTCGTCAGCATCATATGTAAATTCCTGCTTCAGTTGCAAATACCACAGTGCTGCGTTTATATACAGATGGGCAAAAGGTTTCCAGTTTATGCCAAAGTCTGCACCATAAGCTGCAGGCAGTATATCCAGCCCCTTATTGGCAATAACTGCTTTTGCATCATTTGAATGAAAGCCCTTGCCTGTCTTAATATAAAACTGAATGGCGGCATTCGGTGTGTATTCTATATTTACTTTAGGGCTTGCTATTACTTTTGATCGAGAAGGCTCCTTAGTATTCAACTTGTCCTCATAATTAAAATATAGGTAATCGAGCCTTGCACCAAAATTTACCAGCCACTTACCGGCGATATAGTTTTCATCAATATAGCCGTTGACAGTTGACTCCGTTACATCACCCAGGTTTATGTATTCTAAAACGCTATTTTTATTTACCGTGTGAGAAAGCTCGCTGTTGTTTATTTTATTGTACTGGAAGCCCACACCTGTAGTGGAAACAAGAGAACTGCCGTTATTAAAATAAGTATGATGAACCAGCTTGCCATTATATCCCGCCAGGTTTCTCGATTCCCTTTGCCTTAGCTGATCGCCATTTACACTATCGTCAGCGAAAAAGGTTGCATCATAATTCAGCCTGAAAAAATATTTGGAATAATAAATTTGATTTTCGAGCAAACTGTTATGGGACAAATTAGTTGTTAGTTTTACGATAGCATTGGAACGGCTTGTATAGCCACCCTGCGCACTGTCTATGTATCCAAAGCGGCCCGTGATGCCTTGCTCTACGGCCCTTGTGGGAATTTCGCCTGAAGATTTCCATCCACTGCTGTAAGTTGATAAAGTAACGCCCAGCCTGTTTTTGCTGTTGATGTTTACATTGTATTTGCCAAATATATTAAGACGATTAAAATGCTGTGGATCATCAAAGGGGCCATTGGTATAAGCATCTTCTGCCGCAATGTATGCATTCTCACCACGCTGCCGGGCATGGTTGCTTAGCAGGTTTGTCATGGCAAGCAACCGCCCTGTATTAAATTGGCCTCCCTCTATTTTTACCATATTCTTATCCAATACATCAGCCGTTTTAAAACTTACAAAGCCGGCCGTAGCAAAATCTCCGTAGGGCGTATAGTAGGGGCCCTTACCAAATTCATATTGGTTCACCAGTTCAGGAATAAGAAAATGCAGATCGGCAAAGCCCTGCCCGTGCGCCTGCGATACAAGATTAATAGGCATACCATCTACTGACACATTTACATCGGTACCGTGGTCGGCATCGAAGCCACGAAAGAAGATATGCTCCGCAATACCTCCGCCATGATGCTGTCCTAAAAACAATCCCGGCACCAGTTTCATAAGGTCTTGTGAAGAATTTACCGGGCGGCTATGCAGATCAATAGCACTAAGATTATGAAATGATGCCATGTTTTGCTGCGGGGTGATCACGACCTCTTTCAGGTCAACCGGCCCAGGCTCCAGTGAAATCACTAATGAAGATTCGTTGCTTATGTCAACTGCCTTCGACTGGTAACCAATATGGGAAATATGTAAAACATTATTACCGGCAGGCAGTTTTATTTCGAAATTACCGGGTGCATCTGTCAGGGCAACCCTTCCGTTTTTGCCCGTGCTTACCACAGCCGCTTCCACGGGCTCGTTTGTTTTTTGATCTGTTATTTTGCCGGTTACTGTTTTTTGCGCAAAGCAGGCAATAGAAATAAAATGTATGGAAAAGAAGAGTATAATAAATTTCAACATTGAGTTAGAATTAAAATATAAGTATGCGTCAGCTATCAATGCATGTTACGACCTTCGCAGCGCAACGGCTGCAAGGCATACATACACTTGTAAAAATGACTTGAATAATACGGGAGGTAACTATGCGGAAAGTTCCTGCGGTGGCTCGAAGAGTGACGGACTAAATTCCTGTGATTTACCGGCAAGGTAAAATGAGTTGTAATGTACTTTCAATAACGGGGGAGCAAGAGCGATCGGCACGATCTTGTGAAGGAACAACTGCAACTGGCTATCGAGGTGGAGTATTTTACCGGAAGACTGTGGTGAATCTTCATCCCCATCTAATTTCTTTTTCAAAAAGCATTTGCCTTTACAACAACTGGAAGGCTTCGCCCTGTTAATACAAAGGTTTTTGGCTATGTAGTCCTTATTAATTTCAAAAGCCGCGATCACCATCCATTTGCTAAAGGTTTGTATGGCAACAGTTATTATCAGCAGTATCGTGAAAATGTATTTCAAAACTATTGTCAAAATTAATTGAAACTTTTAAACGGCTCAAATAACATTTTGAGGGCCGTTGTATTTAAGGTTATAAAATCTTCAGATCAAGATGAAAAAGTACGGTTTTAATTTTATCGCGCAATTTGCGAAATGGAAACCGAAAATTTCTTATTGGAAAAAATAAATATAGTAATGCAATGGTATTGCTATTGACCCGGGAAGCGATCGTTGTGATTTGCTTTCAGATTTTTGATACTAACTTAGTTCTTTCACAACAGGACCGGTCAAAAGCCAGTCCTGTTGTGCTTTTAGGCTACTTTATCCTTCAAAAAAAAATTGAGGTTTTTTTGCTTTTTTTGTAATCATTTTTCCATTTTTTTCACGCCTTTTAGAATAGTTCAAGCTGCTGTGCCGTTTCAGGATTATCGATTTGATCTCTGCCCCTGAAAATTTCCATCATACCAAATTGCTTATCTGTTACGCACATAATGCCGATATGCCCTTTGGCCGGTAAAATTGTTTTTACTCTTTTAATATGCACTTCACTATTTTCTCTGCTGCTGCAGTGTCTTATATACATACTGAATTGAAACATCTGGAAACCATCGTCCATTATCTTCTTCCGGAACTTTGTATAATTTTTCCGGTCAGTTTTTGTTTCGGTGGGAAGATCAAAAAATACTAAAACCCACATGATGCGATATGCATTTAATCGGTCAAACATATAAGAGTCTGTTAGCCGGAGCTTGTTTCCTTGTTAGGAAGCAAAGGATCAAAGCCTTTCCATTTCTTTTCTAAAGAACAAACTCAGGGTATAACATTTTTTTTGAACCTGTTTCAAAACACTTTGCCAGCGAAGCGGTTGTTCGTTGCACCGCATTCATCAGCGGGCTTTTTTGGCCATCTATAGTTACATCTGTTGCAGGTATTTCAAGTAATTGTTTTTTCATACCCTGTGTCATCTCCAGGAAGTTGCCGTTCATATTAATTATTTGGCAAACAACCGTATCAACAAATGGTCTGTAGGGCTCCATGATATCGTCAGCGAGGCAGTAGGCATTATACTGATTGCGGTGATGGATACCCAGTGTGGGTAACAATCCAGATACTACGAGGCTTCTCGCTACCAATGCTCTCAGTATAGCGTAGCCGTAATTTAGAAGATTATTAGGCGGTGGCCCATATCGCTCTCTTCTAAACCGGAGAAATTCGGGGAAAATATGTTTCCAGTAATATGCGGCAGCCTGCGCTTCGCAATTATCGCTGTCACCGCTTTTTACGCTTTGGCCCAGGTTGAGCAAGTATTTGTTTTCCATGCGCTCCTGTTTTAAAAGCATTGCCTGGTTGGTAATTTTTGCAACTATGGTTTGCTGCCACAATTGTTTTTTTAAAGGAACGGAAGCTTCTATTTGCGCCTTAAACTTTTGGCTTTGAAGCGTATGCCCGTCGAGGCTCAACTGCATACCAACAGGATGATGTGATTTATCGCAGGTAATAACTGCCGCATTGTTTGCAAGAAGCTTTGCCAGCAATGCCTGTGTAATGGTTATTTGCTGATGGTCAAGCACTACAATGCCAATGTCTTCTATAGGAGCTGATTTTATTTCACCTGTATCATGCAATTCTATTACCATCTGTTCATCTTTTGTTTTAAGATAAGCAGGGTTGCCGAAATATAAGGTGCGCTTGATCATTTGCGATTTTTAATCCAAAAAATAACTTTCAAGTTTATCATACTCTGTGAAGGCAGTTATTCTTTGTTCATGCATCCTGAAATAGTTTTCTTCGTTTTCAAAAAGTGCCGTTACAAATGGAGGCCGGTCCAAATGAAGATTATGGTACGATGACCATTTCCAATCGGCTGGACCGGATGTAAAGCCATGCTTTACAGGATTAAGATGAATATAGAGAATGACTGAAGACAGATAATCCTTTTGTATGATCGTCTTTTTCTTGAAATTCTTTAGAAACAAGGAGCCGCGCCGTTCGTATTTTTTATTGAACGCTTTTGAATAACTATTAAAGAAATTGGAGAATTGTTTGCTTAGAAGATTAGAAGCCGCTACACCTGCCAGGTTTTCAAAACCTGGCAGGTGTGTTGTAAGCTCCTCCGCAGCTTTTATTCGTACCAGCAGGTGAAAATGGTTTGGCATCAAACAGTAAGCATACGTATCGCCTATTCGATTTATATATTTATAATACTGCTGTAAAAAATACCGGTAATTCTCCGGTTCACGAAACAGGTCTTCATCGCCATTGGCATGATTGAAAATATGATAGTATGTTGAAGGCAGCAGTTGATCCATATTTTAAAATTCTATTGGAATAAAACTAATATTTTCAAATAAACATTTTGGCAAGCGATGGTTATTTATAGCTTGCAGGTTCACTTTTATTGATTAATACAATTCTTAATAGCATCTTTTTTATTGAACGCTTTCAAGTAACTATAGCTGAAATTAATAAACCGTTTGCCTGGCAAATTAGAAACTGCCACACCAGAAGTCGCCACACCAGAAGTCGCCACACCAGAAGTCGCCACACCAGAAGTCGCCATACCAGAAGCGCTACACCAGAAGCCGCCACGCCAGAAGCCGCCACACCAGAAGTCGCCCACACCAGAAGTCGCCATACCAGAAGCCGCCACGCCAGAAGTTGCCACGCAAGAAGCCGCCACACCAGTAAGCCTCCACACCTGCCAGGTTTTTAAAACCTGGCAGGTGTATTGTAAGCGCCTCCGCAGATTTTATTCTAACTAAAAGATGAAAATGGTTTGGCATCAAACAGTAAGCATACGTATCGGCTATTCGATTTATATACTTATAATGCTGCTGTAAAAAGTATGGGTAATTCTCCGGTTCCCGATAGATATCCTCATCGCTATTAGCGTGGTTGAATATGTGGTAGTATGTGGAGGGAAGAAGATGATGCATGGTAATATTAGTTATAAGCACTTGCTTTTGCAGGACTTATGTTGCCGAGGCGATCAATCTGAAGCTTAATAAAATTTTCTTTTATTACCTGGCTGCTATCCTTTGTTTTTTCTGATTTATTTAAACTTTCAAATTCTCCTTTTTCGATAATTGAAGAGACAGAAACTGGCAAAAAATAACAAGTTGCTGCGGATGAACTTTTCATTATATAAACTCTTTCGGCAATTGCTTTTTTACCATTCCAGTTAATTTGGCTTATCATTTCATCTTTCCCTGGTACATACACTAAATCTCCGGGGGACAGAACTATATATATGCTATTCGGGTCTTCATCATGAACAGGCATTCCTTTAGCTAAGCGTTCAATACATTCTAAAAAATTGGGTGTGCTGTATTTTCTAACTAATTTATCTTCTCCTGTTTTCTTATCAACACCTGTTTTTATTTCAACAATAAAGTATTGATTAACGCCTGCGTCTCCATCTAATAATTTATTATTTTTTTCAATTTTATTTCCCGTTTCTTTTCGGGTTACCTTATTAATTGCGTGGGGCGCTTTCCTGTACAGCATTTCGAGTGCTTCGCCTTTAAATGCAAGTTTCGGTTCGTTGTTATATTCTGCCAAATGTGATTTTAAAATATTGGTGAGCCAATTCTTTTCAAGATTAGAATATGGCATTTTTTCGATTTTATCTTTTGTAAAAGTTTCATCAATGCTTACTCTTTTTGAAGCGTATTGTTTGAATTGCAATAGATCAATCTTCTCAACATCACTGCCATCTTTATCTTTTAAAGCATTTTGTGATAAATATTTTAGAATAGCTTTTTCATCATAGTTATATTGCTTTATCAGTTTATCAACTTCTTTTCTAATGCTGGATTTTGCGATGCGCCAGTCTTCCGTATTCCACTCTTTGTTTTCTCTTTTTAGAAAAAGTATTTGAGCTCTAATAGCAGCTTTTATATCTAACCCTTTTTTATATTCTGCCAAATGTATTTTGCCATAAGGTTGCCCGAATAATGATTGTCTTACTGCAACCCAATATTTATCATCATCTTTCGGTGCAGTTTGCAAATGAATTTTTTTCTCCCATTTTTCCGGTTCTACTTCTTTCCATTTATAATATTTATTGATTGCTTTTGATATAAGTTTAGCGGTTGGCTTGTGCGACACGATAATTGATTCAATTGCATCTTTCGTATCAAGATAAAATCTTTCCCAAGGCGTTCCAAATTCTGTCATTCCATTTTTTTGGTTTTCTAACTGCTTCTTCTTATTTAATAAGTACTTCCATTTGAGCCAATCTTCATAATTCTTATCTTTTTTATTGTTGCTTAAAGAGCTTAGGCTATTCAAATATTTAATATGACTGCGGCTTGTACAAGCAACTACCAATGCATCTAAAGCATGATGCCTGTGGTCTATACGTTTATAATCTTTGGCGAAATGAAAATTATTATCATCCGGTAAAATAAGTTGTTCACCTAAAATGCCTTCTAATCTTTCAAAGCGTGGCTTTAATATTTCTTTCCATAGTTTATTTAAACCCCATTTCTTTTTTAAATCAGATGTTATGTTGCCGGAAGTATAAATTACGCCTTCATCCGTTTCATTTCCAACTGCAATGGGGCGTAAGAATTGTGCAACAGTTCTTGAAATGTATTTCGTATCATTCATTTGTCTTTCCACAAAATCTTCCGGCACATCATACAATTTTAAATAACGCTTTTTCTTTTTGCTTGTAAAAACTTCATCAGCAAACTTTTTATAATGTTCTAAAGAAAGAACGCTTATAATTTTTCCATTACTAAGACTTATTTCCTTGCCTTGGGTGTCTTCAATAAATTGAATGGCGAGCCGGTTGTCTTTCAATGCATTCAATTCTGCTTCTACAACTACTTTATTGGCAAAAGAATCATCATAAAATTTTGCCCGTGGAATGATATGGTCTATCTGGTATTTTTCTGTAAACAATTCACTTAACGGAATGGCAACGCCGCTATAAGGCGAACGATAATTTTGTTCTGCCCAATGCCTGTATTTCTCAACATCTGCATCTTTTACAAGTTCTGCATTATTTTTTTTGAAAAGTATATCAAAATTTTCTTCCCCTTGCCTGCCACCGTTTTCTTTCCATATCCTGAATTTATCCATGTCAAAAGAAGAATCTGCATTGAAGTTTGGATAATTTAATTCTCTCAGTAAGTTAATAACCCTGTCTTTTTCAATCCTTTTTTTTGTATTGGCTTCTGTTATTTTTTTTCTGTCTTCGATGTTATTTTTCATCTCTCTTCCAAGCTCTACATGTATGTAGTCTGGTCTTCCTAATTTTTCATTTTTCCAAATATCTTTTACAAGGCTTAATGTTTCCCGAATCACTTTTTCAACAACAGGATTTCTAAGTGAATTATATGGAATAAGTTCTTTGATTTTTAAGTCATCAATAGAATCATATTTTTCTTCCTTAGCTCTTTCGCTATGGCGACCATAAACAATATACGCTGATAGAGAAGTTGGCAATCCAGTGAAGTCGTATATATCTTTAAAGTTTCGTCTTAATATTTCCTTTCGTAAAGCTTTAGGGAGCGATTCATTTTCGACTGCTTGGCTTAGGTCTTTGAACTTTTCTGAATTTTGCAGAAGAGTATTTATATCATACTCATTCCAATAGTTTCCAATTCGCATTAAAGGCAATAATTTATTTATTGCTTTTGAAGATAGCGATGCGTACTGGCTTTTAAATTCAGGAAGTTTTGAAATATGTTTAATTAACGGCTCCGGAAAATCGAAATACTTTTTATTGTTCAAAGCATTTACAATTTCTTTTTCTTCCGGCAATGAATAAACAATATGCCACAGGTGATTTAATAATTCTTTGTTGCTTAAATATTTTTCGCCTTCTTCAATAAAATCATGCTTCTTAAATATTTTTCTGAATAATGCTTTTGTTTCATTCCCGGGAAAATTTTTATCATCAGGATAATTAAGTTTATAAGCAAAAGTTTTTTCTCCGTTTTCAGCTATATCTTTTTTAAAACCAAAGATTCTTAAAATACTGTCATGGGTAACTTCAGCAGCGGCATCAAAAAGTTCAAACAATTTTGCTTTATTTTCGGTAGTTAAGTATAGGTCACTTTCATCAATATTTATTTTTAGTTTTCCATCAACTACTTCTTCTTTTTTAAAAATTTTTAAATTGTGGATCGTTTGCCATATCCTGAATTCCTGGAAGCAAGGCGAACTTCGGGAAGTAACTTTTACACCTACAGTTTTTGTTTCCCCATCTTTTGTTTTGTATGATTTTGATTCGTATTGACAATTTGCTAATAACCCTTTCTGAGATTTTAAACCCCGCTGATAATAAATAATATCGTTAAAGAAAATATTAAACAGGTCTTTGCCTTTAAGCTCTTTATTTTTTTCTTTATTATGTGTGTAGAAAGTATCCGCTATTTCAGCGATTTTATTTTTATCAGTAAATTCTTTTTCATAAAATTCATTTTGCTTTTGCCATATTAATTTAAATTCATCCTGATAGAATTTCCTGTCAACAATTCTTTGTTTTATTGTATAATTTTCATTTTGCTGTAAGGCAATTTTGATGTTGTTTAAGTAATATTCTGTAATTGTTAGATCTTCTCTGTCTATATCTTTTTCAAGTGCTCTCTTTCTGCTTACCCAAGCATTCTGGTCAACTTCAGCAATTGTATAATTTACATTTTGATCTTTGGTTGTCTTTTTAGTTATTTCAACTTCAATATTTTTATTAAGCCAGTCTAATGGATTTTTTCTTTTTTTGATAGCTTTAAATTCAAACTCTGCGGCTTTACAAGTCAATTCATAAAAAGTATATTCACTGTCTTTACCTTCTCCCTTTCCAACATCTTTAATTGAAGTTATGGTTACAATTTCAACCCATTTCTCATAGATGGGATATTTTATTTCAGTTGCTTCCTCTTCAATTTTATTATCCTTCCTGCTGCTCTTAAATCCTCTGCGTTGGTTGTAGTGATAAAGAATTCTTGCAAGCTCTGGTAAACTTACTTGTGCATGCAATGCTTTAGTTTTCAAAAAATAAATTATCCAGTCTTCCGAAATTTCATATTGAATTCCCTTTGTTGTTTTTTTATTAGCCACTCCAAAAAATTCTGCTGCTTCATCTTTTAATTCTTTTGAAAAAGGGAGATAGGTATTGATGCTATGCTTGTTTAGCTTCTTAAAATTTACAGGAAAAGATGACGGTAGCCATGCAAGAATTTTCAATGTTTCAATCAATCTTGTTCTTCTAAGCTTATATCGTTGATTTAATCTTCTTGCTCCTCTTGCCTGCCTTCTGCCTGCAGCTTTCGATTCAGGATTGCCTGTTTCAAATTTGCTCATAGCGTCAGCATCCATAGGAATTATCCTGCTTCCCAATTGAATGATTTTTCCATCTAATGTTTCAGGATTTTCGTAAACATTACTTTCGATAAATGCCCATCCTATTGAGTTGGTGCCAATATCAAGGCCGAGGATTTTTTTCATATAGCAATTATTTGGAAGTTAGTGCAAATAAAAATGCCCCGAAGTACGTCGAGGCTCGTGAAAATCATTACGGAATGATCCTTATTGTGATTTGCTATAACTAAATTAAGTAACATTTTTTAAATCTTTAGTATAAAATTTAATTACCCTTACTAAAGGATTATTCTGATGTGTAAAATTTAAAGCGGCGCAAGTCGCTTTTTTTCATTTGGGGGGTATCAGTTAAATAGCGGAGAATTCAAATAGAGGATTAAATATATAAAAACATTTTTTTATATACAATTTTATAATCTTACACCTTCTGTAAGCATTACTTAGTCTGTGTTTTGTTAGGTACTTTTTTCTAAATAATCTATACGATTTTATTTTCTTCAGTCCGCAGGGCCTATTACAATCTATTGAAAGGCTTTAAAATCATCCCTGCTGTATACTCCCGGTGAAGCATGGTCACCTTCTTCAAACTGGTAGTTTACATATTTTATACCTTTCATTTCTGTTAAGGTAAAAGTAGTGGTCG
>JBBSBD010000174.1:0-13622 GCA_038251675.1 Chitinophagales bacterium
GATCAGTGGGAAAGAACTTATGGTGATGCATCCTGGCATAGCCCCTTCGGTTCCGAAATTTTACCATGGTATTTTATGGAACACAATGATAAATCGAACAATGGCTTCGGTGTAAAAACGGGCGCCGCAACATTTTGTTCATGGCAAATAAGTAATGGAACATTAACGCTGAATCTTGACACACATTCCGGCGGTAATGGTGTGGAATTGGGCAATAGAAAGTTAAGAGCTGCAGAGATAATAACTTTTAAAGGAGATAAAGTACAATCAGCATTCCAGGCTGCAAGAAAATTTACTTCACTAATGTGCGGCCAGGTAAGAATGCCAAAGCAGCCGGTATATGGTATCAACGACTGGTATTTCAGTTACGGAAATAATTCTGAAAAATTAATTTTGCAACATACCGCTTTGATGGCGCCTATGGCTGAAGAGTTGGATAATCGTCCTTTCTCTGTTATTGATGCGGGTTGGTTTCAGCCGCCACCATCTATGCCGGGAGATTGTTGCTGGGGCGATGATATGAGTACCCACGATGAAAACTTTGGAGACATGGGTATGGTCGCAGAAAAAATCCGGAAGGCGGGAATGCGTCCGGGTCTTTGGACACGACCTCTCTGCGGAAGCTATAAGGATCCAAAGAATTTAATGCTGCCTCTCATTAAAGGCAGGGAAGAAAATAAACCGGTACTCGACCCGACCATTCCTGAAAATTTAGAAAGAGTAAAAAATTATTTTAAGTTATATAATCAGTGGAATTATGAACTGGTAAAATTCGATTACACATCGTATGATATTTTTGGAAGATGGGGTTTTGATATGATTAAGGAAGGAGTGATCACCGAACCAAACTGGAGGATGAATGATAATACAAAAACCAATGCAGAGATAGTTTTGAATTTATATAATGCAATTCGTGAGGCAGCAGGCGAAACATATATTATTAGCTGCAATACATTTAGCCACCTGGCGGCAGGCGTGTTTGAAATCAACCGGATTGGAGATGACACTTCCGGAAACGAATGGGACAGGACACGAAAAATGGGTGTGAATACGCTGGCGTTTCGTGGCGTACAACACGGGCATTTTTATGCGGCGGATGCAGATTGCGTGGGCCTTACACCCAAAGTTCCCTGGGAGAAAAATAAACAATGGATGGAGCTTGTTGCGAAAAGTGGCACCCCTCTATTCATTTCTGCGCAACCGGAAGCAACCGGCGACATTCAAAAAGAAGCAATAAAAAATTGTTTCAAACTAGCATCACAGAATTTACCGGTTGGCGAACCATTGGATTGGATGGAAAATAAAACTCCTGGGAAATGGAAATTGAATGGCGTAGTTGAAAGCTTTGATTGGAGCTAAGGATTTCTATTTAGAATAATAAACTTCCGTGCAATAAGACTATTTTTATTTTCAAAAAAAAAATGAAAAAATACCTAATCCTTGTTTTGCTATGTGCAGGTGGAGCTGCAGGATTTTCACAATCAAGTTCTAAAATTGAAAACATAAAAAAACTACTTGATCTTACCGGTTCCGGAAAAATGGGTGCGCAGGTTGCACAAACTATGATAAGTAGTTTCCAGGAGAGTTATAGTAACGTACCCAATGAATACTGGGAATCGGTAAAAAAAGAAATAAACGCCGACGATATAGTCGCCCTGGTTATTCCCATCTACGACAAATATTATACTGAAGAAGACATACAAAAGCTTATTGAATTTTATGAGTCACCCATTGGGAAAAAAGTTATCTCCGCGACGCCCCTGATAGTTCAGGAGTCGATGTCCGCAGGAAAAATATGGGGTGAAAATATCGGAAAAAAAGTGATGGAAAAGCTAAAGCAAGACGGTTACATAAAAGAAGGTTAGGTAGTATGATAATAGTTTCTTTCAGACTTTAATACGTACACCATTTACGCTAGTTTCTGAACGCTACCTATTTGAACTTCAAATTCATTGAAATAATATTAGCATTCATACCTATATTTTTTGTGTAATGCCCGTAACGCAATTCGAGCATGCTAAGATGTTGTATCCCAAAAACCCCCTTAGGCGCCGCCAGTCTTATTCCCGCTCCAAAAAAATTACTATTGAATTTAGACAGGTCGTAATTGCTTACGTAATAGTGATCCTGGGCCGTATGCTTTTCATACGGAGCAAAATATTTAATACCGGATTGCTGGTAATACCTGTAAAAGGGGCTCACAGATAAAAATGGGTTTATTTTTACCGGCACCTCAATATCAGCGGTATGAGAATTCAGTCCCCAGTCATCCGTATAAAACCTGTAATAAGTTTTAATAATAAATTTATCCCCCAGGAAATAATTTGCTCTAAAGCCCAGCGGAATTTTCAACCTGTTATCCGGGAGGTTCTCCTGGTGAACCGAGCCGTCTACAAAATATACACGGTGAAAAGGCAGGCTCAGGTAGCCTGTTTGCTTCACTACATCTGCGAGAAACATAACCTGCAAACTCTTGTTAATGATCTGTGAGTAAGATAGACCAGCCGCAAACGTATTTCTTCCGGCGGAAGGATAATATTGATCTTCCCTCGTCGTCTGGTTTGCACGTAATTCAATAGGAGCGATTAGTTTCAACTGGTCAATAAATGTTTGAAGTTTAGCCGTGAACTCTCCGCTTTTATTTTTTGTCTTTTTTGAAAAACTAATGTTCCCTCCAAAAGATTGGTAGTCGAATTCTGATGAAGAGGAAAGGCCAATTCCGAAAGTTGTTCCCTTCTTTTCGTTTTCAACGCTCCAGCTCACCGATGGATAAATGCGAGTGTCGGCATGCGAAGCAGATGACATATTTTTAGGATCTATCCGATCAGAAGATGCTGATGTATAATGGTCAATGCCCAGTTCTCCAATCAATGTTTGCTTTCGTGATTTTTTGTCGTACCTGGTAAAGGTTATATCTATAACGTTAGCAAGATCTGTGAGCTTTTCGGTACCAATTCCGCCCGTAACAGAAGAATTGTCGCCATTCTGATGGTAATAACTCGACACCAGATTCACTTCTTCCATTTTTAATTTCCTGCTTTTGAAACCGGTAGAATCTGTATCGCTTTGAGAGTAAGAATGCAATAGGGCGAACATCGCTGCCGCTGTTAAGAAAATTCTTTTCATTAATTCTTTTTATTTCTGAATCTAATAGGGGTTAATAGAAGCACGGAGTAATTAATTACATCCGCACCCGCCACCGGTTTTCCCGGCATTGGCGCCAGATGATCCCTCACGGTAGGTTTGAAAATTTAATTCAGTCTTTTCAATTTTCCTGTTTCCCAGAATCATTTCGGAATCGTTCAACTTATTTTTTTGATATTCTTTTACCGTTTTGCAGGAAGTTGCCAAAAGGGAAGCGCTTAAAAAAATAAAAGCCATTCGTAAATTTGCGCTTAGTGTTTTTGGGTTCATTTAAAGTTGATATTTTTTGAAGAAAAGATTTTATTATCATCATTAATAATAATGCACTCTACATGCTGTACCTGGTTGATAAGATTGATGCCAGCGGTAATGCCCATAATGGTAACAGGTGTTGCCAAAGCGTCCGCAATTTCAGCGTTTGGGCTTATGATTGTTACACTTTTAATACCTGTCACAGGCAGGCCTGTTTTAGGATTTATAGTGTGTGAATATTTTCTGCCACCTATCTTTACGAACTTCTCATAATTGCCGGAGGTTGCGACAGCCTTATCCGTCACATTCATATAAGAAAAAGGCAAATGAGCATTATCCGGATCTGCAATAACAATAGTCCAGGGTTTTCCATTGGGTTGTGTTCCCCAGGCGGTAAGATCTCCAGAAGCATTTACAATTCCACTTTTTACTCCTTCCTTTTTAAGCAATGCCTTTGCCATCTCTGCTGCATAACCCTTCCCGATTCCACCAAAGCCGATACGCATTCCTTCTTCCTTCAACATCACTGAATAGTCATCTTCGCTCAAAATTACATTGCGGTAATTAATGAGGCGTACCATTTCTTTTGCTGTATTTACATCAGGCAAGGAGGTCATTGACTTGTCAAAATTCCAAAGTCGTTTATCAATAGAACCATAAGTAATATCAAATGCACCATCGGTGATTGCCGAAATTCTCAACGCTCTTTTAATAAGATAAAAAACTTCCTTATCCACAATAACGGGAGCAATACCTGCTAATTTGTTTATTTGATTTGTCTGGCTGTTTTCATCAAAAGTTGTCAATAATTTTTCAATACGTCTTATCTCTGCAATAGCCATTTCTATTTTGGAGTAAGCCCATTCTTCCTCTTCGGCAACTAAGGTTATTTCAAAAGAATTTCCCATTAGCCTTTCGGCCCGTTTAACTTCCTTAAATAAAGAGGCGGTATTATTTACGGGCATCGCAAACGTCTTTTACTTGCGCTGCAAATTCGGCCGCTGTTTGATCTGGCAAACCTTCCCATGTTTTTATAATCTTACCATCCTGATCGAGGAGCAGGGTAAAAGGAAATTTGCCATCAGGATTGTATTGATCGGCCAGGGCATCGTTCTGCTTTTGAATATTCTTATCTAATTGATTCTTCTTATTCCGGGGAAAGTCAGCATTCACAAGTACTAATGAATTGTCGGCAACTTTAGTAAACTCATCACTTTCAAAAATTTCTTTTTTTAATCGCATACAAGGCCCACACCAATCGGATCCTGAAAAATTTAATAAAATAAGTTCGTGCTTTTCTCTGGCTACCTGTTTTGCAGTTCCGAAATCAGGTTCCCAAACATTGAAGGACATTAACACAAAGGCACACGCAAGAATGAAAAGCTTATTCATAGTTTTCTATATTTTGTTTAGCAAAATGAATACTTAATTTTCGTATTTGTTAGTGAACGGCGAATAATTGCATTTGTTTAACGTAAAGTACCGGGATTATGTTATCGAAGTTCAAAAATGAGTTTAAAATTCAGAATTACTTCAAATTCTGATTGCCTGAAATCATCAATGCTTCTGGAACTAATAAGATATGAATATTACAGTTTTAATGCTACTTTCTTCCCGGTTTTCATTGCTTCATGTATTCCGTCAATTACTTTGAGGTCCTTAACGCCTTCTTCGCCATCCACCGGTACAAGCGGCACTTCTCCGTCGAAAATGATTGCCGCCATATTATCCATCTGTAGTGTTTGGTGTGTTACTATCGGTTGGTTTATCTCTCCTTTATTAGTTCTTCCGGCAATGGGTCCGTAACCCGTAGCCGGATATAGCTCAGCCCAACCTTTCTCTCCATCTAAAAAAAAGCGGTCCAGGTTGTTCATACTATAAGTCGATAAACATGAGGCCACAGCCCCTCCCGGAAACCCCAATTGAAATTGAACGGTTTCATCAATACCTTCTTTAAATTTATCTGGATTATTTTTTGTTTCCTCCGCAGTTACCCACACAGGGTCTTCGCCTATCATATACCGTGAGCCATTGATAGAGTAAATCCCGATGTCCATCAACGAGCCACCGCCCGATAGTTGTTTGTTCAACCTCCATTGAGTTGGGTCGCCGATTGTAAAGCCACTGAGTCCCTGGAAAAAAAGAGGTTTTCCAAACTCGCCGTTCTTTCTCATCTTTATAACTTCAACCGTATGAGGTTCAAAATGCATCCTATATCCCACAAGTAATTTTACACCGGCCTTTTTACAGGCATCAACCATCTCCTGGCCTTCCTTTGCATTTACCGCCATGGGTTTTTCGCTAATGACGTGTTTACCAGCTTTGGCTACTCTTATTACCTGGTCATGATGAAGTGCATTTGGCGTGATTACATACACCGCATCAATGTCGGGGTTGTTTTTGATTTGGTCAAAATTTTCATAATTGTAACAATTCTTCTCTGGAATATTATACTTGGTTTGCCAGTTCTTAATCTTTGAGGGCGTACCACTAATCACACCCACCAATTTTGCCCTGGTGCACGACTGCATAGCTTCTGCCACCCGTGTTCCATAACTTCCAAGCCCCATGATAGCTACTCTCAATACCTGGCCATCAGAAGAGATGGTTGAAACGCCCGTGCAACTCATGGGACTATTCCTGTTCAAAAAAGGCATTGCAATAAAAGGAACTGTAAGTTTTTGTAAAAAGCTGCGACGTGAATTCATAACAAAGATTTTAAAGGTGAATGAAGCAATGTGTACTACAAGTAATTTATTATCGTTCCTCTAAAATAAGATACCCTGCCGTAACATCCCAAATACTTTAGATTAATTTGAATAAATAAACTCAGTCAGATTTCCTTAATAGCATTTATTTCTCATTATCATACAAACCGCCCGTATGTAAACATTTACATCTTACTTTTGAAAGAAAAATCAATCATTTGATGATGAAAAGTAAAACGGTATTTCTTATTTGTTTCATCCTGGTTACATTTCCCACCTTCTGTCAAACATATATTACCAATGTAACTGTCGTTGACGTGGACAAACAAAAGTTGGTGCCTGGCCAAACAGTAATTGTTACAGATGATATTATTTCCGCAACAGGCCCTTCAGGAAAAATAAAAATTCCGCCTGGCGCAACCGTTATAGAGGGTAAAGGAAAGTACTTAATGCCCGGGCTCACTGATGCGCATGTCCATTTTTTTCAAAGTGGAGGCCTGTATGCCAGGCCTGACGGAATTGATTTAAGAAAAGACATGCCTTACGAAAAGGAGATTGTATGGACACATAATAATATGGAAGATTTCCTGAGGCGTTATTTGAGATCAGGAATAACATCGGTAATTGATGTGGGCTCAACCATTAGTTTTCTGCAGCAGCGGGACACATTTGCCAATAAAAATTACGCACCGGCTATCTACATGACCGGACCGCTGCTTACATCTTACGAGCCTGATGAGTACCTGAACTTAAAAAACGATGAGCCTTTTAGCCTCGTAAAAACCGGGGAAGATGGAGTGAAATATGTTCAACAACAATTGCCATATCATCCTGACTTTATTAAAATATGGTATATAGCAGCCAGCGCGGCAGATGCAAAGAAATTTCAACCTGTTGCAAAAGCTATTATTGATGAAGCGCATAAAAACAATCTAAAAGTTGCCGTGCATGCGACAGAAAGAATAACCGCACAACTTGCTGTTGAAAGCGGTTGCGACTACCTTGTTCATGACATTGAGGACGAAATAGTGCCGGATGCTTTTGTGCAATTATTAAAAACAAAAAAGGTAATTCTCTGCCCCACACTTATTGTGGCTGATGGCTATGATAACACATTTGCTCAAAAGAATTCCTATACACTTTACGATTTTATAAATGCAAACCCTCAGGCAATTGGTTCAATAACCGACTTGCGACACTTGCCTGACAGTATAATTATTGACCGCTATAAAAGCCATTTTGCGTCTGATGCTGTAGCCAGGGCATCTGCTCACACGGACTCAATAAGAATGGTAAACCTCAAAAAAATGTCGGATGCCGGTGTAATTATTGCGGCGGGTACCGATGCGGGAAATATAGGAACACAGCATGCTTCCTCTTTTTTTAGTGAATTAAAAACGATGCAAAAAAGTGGCATGAGTAACTGGCAAATCATAAGGTCGGCCACTGTAAATCCGGTAAAAATATTTGACAAAGAAAAAACGGAAGGCAGCATTGAAGCCGGTAAAAAAGCGAATGCTATTTTATTAAATGCCAATCCAATTGAAAACCTGGAAAATCTAAAAGATATTAAACTTGTAATCAACAGAGGTTTTGTTATTGCCCCTGACACATTGATTAAAGAAACTCCGCTGGCATTGGTGGAGCGCCAGTTAAACGCGTATAATGCAGGAAGGATTGATGCTTTTTTAGAACCTTATGCAGATGATGTAGCGTTATATGATTTCCCTGGTAAACTACTTGGCAAAGGAAAAGACAACATGAGAAATGATTACGACAAATTGTTTAACAACTTACCGGATCTGCATTGCGAAATACAAGATAGAATTATACAGGGCAATATTATTATTGATAAAGAAAAAATAACTATTGGAAGAAAAAAAATTCTGGAAGGAACTGTTATCTACGAAGTCGAAAATAATAAAATCAGTAAGGTGTATTTCATGCAGTAAACAAAACCGCGTTTGGCTTTTTATGTTTTCAATATTTGCATGTAATAGCCATTAAAAATTCATAAAAAAATTTACGATGAATACGATCAACAGATGTTGGACAGTCCTTCTTCTTGCGCTACTTGCAAGTTGTTCAAATGACCCCGGCAAACAGTCTTCTGCCACAATCAATATTGATAGCCTGGCATCTCAACTTGCCCAGGTAAAAGAACAATACCGCCCCGGGCTTGGGGAAATAATGGGAGGCATACAAACACATCATGCGAAGCTCTGGTATGCTGCCATAAATGATAATTGGAAACTTGCAGATTATGAAATTGCAGAAATAAAAGAACGCATACAACAAGCTGAAGAAATTGAAACCGACAGGCCGGAGGTTAAAACTATCTCGATGATTTATACCGCTATTGATAGTGTTGCTAACTCTATTAAAGAACAAAATCTTTCATCTTTTAAAAATAATTTTCAGTTGCTTACGGCCACATGTAACAATTGCCACATGGCAAATCATTTCGAGTTTAATGTGATAACAATTCCTACCTCTCCCCCGGTTTCAAATCAGGATTTCAAAGCAAAGTAAAATGAGTTAAATAGAAACTAAACCCAGATTAAGCCTCTGCAGCGTCATATACAATTACTTTAGACCAAAGGTGTCCGTAGTTTTTAATAAATGCCTGGTGGATAGCGTGATCCTGGTAAGTTTTCTGGCCTGCTTCATCATCAAAAAACATCAGCTCAGAAACCTGCCAGCTCGTATCCACAACATCTCTTTTTTCAGTGCTTGCCAACACGCCTACGTGTATCTTACGTATCGTCTCAATTTTCGCCAGGGTTTTTACGCCTTCTACTAACTGGTCCCTGTCTTCGACGGAATCAGGATTTTTTAACCAGAAAAATACATGATGCACTAATTGCTTTTTTTCTTCCATAGGTTGCAAAGGTAATGCAAGCGTAGCAGTACCGGCAACAAGGGCAGTAGCAGTCGCTAAAAATCTTCTCCGTTTGATTGATTTCATATCTATTTATTGAAAACTAAAAATACAACTACAATAATACCTCTTCAGGATATCCATCTAAATCATTTTCTATTAAAATCTTTTGATACCTTAGGATACAAGATTGCTTTTCCAAATTACCAGGACACCCGGAAGCGCAGCAACAATTTTTATGGTACTTAATGATTATTAAAAATATTTTTATGAAAGAAAATAAAAAAGAATGGTTCTGTGTTTGGAATGCGGGATGAGATAACCACACCGGGCCGCTACATTACTTATAAATGGGGATGGCGAAAATATGAGGATCACCAACTTTGGAGCGGCCAGCCAGTTTGTAAAAAGAGGATATAGAAAGGGTTGGGGTGAAATGAAACTGTAACGATTGGAATCAATTTATCATTAAGCAATATTCATGAAACGTAATTATTATATCGTAGCCCTCATAATGCTCATCTTCTTTGTAATTTCTTTTATTACAAATATCATTGGGCCGCTGATACCCGATATCATTAAGGGGTTTAAGCTAAGCCTTACATTAGTAGCGCTTCTCCCCTTTGCTTTTTTTATTGCTTACGGCGTCATGTCTATACCCTCAGGAATACTCGTAGAAAAATATAAAGAAAAAAATGTACTCGTCGCTGCATTTATCGTCGCATTTTTTGGCTCGCTACTACTTGCATTTGCACCCAATTATCTATCTGCCGTACTATCTCTTTTTCTTATCGGTTGCGGAATGGCAATGCTGCAGGTAGTTGCTTACCCGCTGTTACGAACAGCGGGTGGAGAGGAGCACTATGCTTTTAATGCAGTGTTCGCCCAATTGGTTTTTGGCCTTGCATCTTTTCTCAGTCCCCTTGTATATTCTTACCTTGTATTGAACCTGGATGACAAGGGAAAAACAGCTAATGGATTTTATAAAATACTCAGGTCTCTTGTTCCCGCTGAGCTTCCCTGGATTTCTCTTTATTGGCTATTTACTGTCATCTGCGTTTTGATGATTACGATCATTCTTTTTTCAAAATTTCCTAAAGTAGCGCTTAGCCAGGAGGAGAAACCCGGCGCCCTTAAAACGCATATCATGTTATTAAAAAAGCCTATAGTGATTCTTTTCTTCATCGCTATATTTTGTTATGTAGGCACCGAGCAGGGAATTGCCAATTGGATCTCGCAATATCTTTCGAGCTATCATGGGTACGATCCTCAAACGACCGGTGCGCATGCTGTTGCTTATTATTGGGGATTGATGACTGCAGGCGGTGTGATTGGTTTATTGTTGCTAAAAATAATGGACAGCCGCAAAGTGCTGATCATTTTTACGATACTTGCTATCGTATGTCTTAGCCTCGCGTTATTTGCTTCCGCAAAAGTCTCATTGATCTCATTTGCCATGATGGGATTTTTCGCCTCTGTTATGTACCCGGTAATATTTTCTCTTGCATTAAATTCTATAAAAGAACATCATGGATCGTTCTCGGGCATTTTAATAACAGGCATTATTGGCGGAGCGGTAATTCCTTTAATCATCGGCTGGCTTGGAGATCTTTTCGGGCTAAAGTTTGGGATGCTATTCCTGTATGTTACTTTAGGCTATATTCTTAGTGTGGGATTTTGGGCAAGACCATTGATTACAAATAAAACAATAAAACTTTCAAAAAATAATAATTGAGTTGATATCTCTGTCAAATATCAACTTCAATTAATAACTAAAACCCTGTGCAATTTCTTTCACTATATGTGACATTTTTTTAGACAAGAAAAAAACTCTATTGAAAATTTTTTTTTCTGAACACTGTTCATTATTTTCGTGTTTCAAATTAAGAAATGACTGTAGCCAATCGTAAGCAACGTGAAAAAGAAGAAATGCGCACCTTGATCCTCGATGCGGCACGAAGCATTTTTTTGGAGAAAGGCTATGAGCAAACAAGCATAAGGAACATCGCTGAGAGAATCGAATACAGTCCCGGCACTATTTATCTATACTTTAAAGAGAAGGATGAAATATTTCATGCGCTGCATGAGGAGGGTTTCCGACGCATGCTTGAAAAGATGCAACCTCTGCAACATGTGGCAGAACCATTTGAGCGTTTAAAGGCTCTGGGAAAGGTTTATATGGAATTCGCCCAGGAGAACAAAGATTTTTACGACCTCATGTTTATAGTACAGGCTCCTATGAATATGGAAGAAGTTGAGAAATGGAAAATGGGAGAAAACACCTTGAACTTTTTGAAACAAATCATCAATGAATGTAAAGCAACCGGGCGTTTTAAAAGAAAGGATACCAATTTTCTTTCTTTTACTATCTGGTCAGCAGTTCATGGCATGTGTGCCCTGTTAATCCGTGATAGATGCCACGCTTACGCAGAAGAAAATCTTGAACCTGCAGCCCTGATGGAGAATGGTTATAAGTATTTTGTAAACATGCTGGAAAAAATTTGATTTTTTTTGCTTATTTAATGAACACTGTTCAATTATTATACAATGATTACTAAACTGTTATTATGAAAAAATTTTCACTGTTCCTCACCCTCGCTGTGGTGGCTGTTTCCCCGTTAAGTGGCTCGGGCCAGCAAGTACCGGAACAATACGTTTCTGAAGGTTTAAGCAACAATCTTGTACTGCAGGAAAAAAAAATAACACTCCAAAAAAGTCTCGTTTCACTTAAGGAAGCTAAAAGTCTATTTCTTCCAAGCACATGGATTGAGGGGCAATATAGTTTAGCGCAGGGCGGGCGCTCCATTGATATTCCTGTAGGCGATTTGGTAAATCCTGTTTATAAAACATTGAATCAACTGACGGGCACGAACAGCTTTCCCACAATTAAAAATGTATCAGAACAATTATTGCCCAATAACTTCTATGACCTGCGTCTAAAAACGACCATGCCCATCATCAATCCCGATTTGAAATATAACCGGGAGATACATCAGGAACAAAATCAGTTGCAACAAAACGAGATTGACATTTACAAGAGAGAGCTTGTAAAAGAAATAAAGATTGCTTATTACAATTTTCTTCAATCAAGTGAAGCCATTTTAATATACCAGAATGCTTTGCAAGTTGTGAATCAAAACCTTAGAGTAAATCAATCATTACTCGCAAATGGAAAGGGCTTACCTGCTTATGTGTCGCGTTCAGAAAGTGAGGTAAAACAAGTGGAAAGCCAGTTGCAAAATGCGATCAATACAAAACTGAATGCGAAAGCATATTTCAATTTTTTACTCAACAAGCCACTTACAGATTCTATCATAATTGCACCAGCGGAGGGTACCCAAATTGACAACGATCTATTTGTAAATAACCAGCCTGATGTTAAAAATCGTGAAGAATTATCGTCGTGGAAAATAGCTACCAATATCAATGATCTTACCCAACGAATGAATCGCTCTTACAAGACACCACGTCTGAACGCCTTTGTGGACCTCGCTTCGCAAGGATATAAGTTTAAAGTGGATAAAAAATCGATCTTTTACCTCGCCGGCCTGCAGGTGCAGGTTCCTATTTTTAATGGCAAGAGAAACCTGTATAAAATTGAACAGACCCAATTAGATGCGAAAGCAATTTCATTAAATAAAAAAGAGACAGAGCAACAGCTCGAACTGTCAGCCTTTACAAGCCGCAACGATGCAATCACTGCATACAATACTTACAATGCTTCTGTAAAACAACAGGAATCTGCACGTCAATATTTTAAATTAATTGACCGGGGTTTTAAAGAAGGTGTGAACAGTTTTATTGAATACCTCGATGCCCGTAATCAACTTACTAACGCACAGATACAAGCGAACATAAATCAATTTAAAGTTTTAATAGCCCTTGCCGATTATGAAAGGCAAACATCATCCTATTCATTTAAATAATTTTTCATCATGAAACATTCTATTCTTTTTTTAGTCACTGTTATTTTTTTGCAGGCATGCAGCAGCAAAGCAAATGAATTAAAAGATCCTCCTAAAATGGAAGCTATTGCAGTCAAATTAATTCCTATTAACGAACAACCCGGTGTATTAACTATCCAGGCTTCCGGGCTTCTGGCAACAGAAAATGAAGCACATCTCTCGTTTAAAATCGGCGGAATTATTGACAACATTTTTGCCAAAGAAGGACAAACTGTAAAGAGGGGGCAATTGCTTGCCACATTAAAATCAACAGAAATTTCCGCGGAGGTTGAGCAGGTCAAATTATCCATTGATAAAGCCCAACGCGACTATCAAAGAGCATTGAATTTGTTTAAGGATAGCGTAGCAACTTTGGAGCAATTGCAAAATGCAAAAACAGGGTTGGACATTGCAAAGCAAAGCTACCAGCAGGCGACATTTAACCAGCAGTATTCGAAAATTTATGCACCTGCAGATGGATTTATTGTAAAGAAAATGTACAACACAGGTGAGTTGGCAAAATCAGGTGAGCCGGTTATCATCATGAATATAATTAACGGTGCGAGTAAATGGATATTGAAAGTGGGGGTGCCTGATAAAGAATGGGCTGTTATTGAAACCGGTAATAAAGCTGAGGTAAAATTTGATGCATATCCCGGAAAAATATTTCCCGCTATAGTGAGTAAAAGATCA
>JBBSBD010000175.1:0-13374 GCA_038251675.1 Chitinophagales bacterium
AAGCCTTGCATTAACGGCTTCGAATCCTTTCAGTAAGAATGTAGATCAGCGCACCGAAGTCTTTGGGCCTAACTTCACCATTCATGGAATGCGAAGTATTCCTTTCAGATCCATCGGTATTAATTTTACCTGGAAATTCGGGAAGCTGGAATTCAAAAAAGATAGAGAAAAAGTAAACGATAGTTTAAATGCGCCGGTGGAATAACGTGTAAGCCTATCCGGGTCAGATTAACATTGCACCAAACCACTCCAATGCAATTAACAATTTTTATCATAAGTGTAATCATAATAGGTGGTTTTCTATTAATTGCCTTCCGAAAAAAAGGATCACTTACACAACCCGCTGTTGATAAAGAAAAACAAATCCTTTCGCAGCACGTATTGTTTTATCAACGTTTGCCTGCTGAAGAAAAAATTCGCTTTGAAGAGAGTGTAAAAACATTTTTGGAAAAGGTAAGGGTTACCGGCGTTAAAACAACTGTAGATGACTCTGACAGGGTTTTTGTAGCTGCCGCTGCCATCATTCCCATTTTCGGTTTCAAAGGTTGGGAGTACCGGAATATTCATGAAGTTTTATTATACCCCGGTTCCTTTAATCATGAATATAGTCTTGAAGGAAAAGACCGAAACGTTTTGGGCATGGTAGGTACAGGACCATTGCAAAATGTCATGGTGCTTTCACAACAGGATTTGCATACAGGATTTCTAAACCATACCGATACATCCAATACGGCCATTCATGAATTTGTGCACCTGGTGGACAAAACAGACGGAAGCACGGATGGAATCCCCGAAGCATTATTGCCGCATAAATATGTACTGCCTTTTCTTAAGCGCATACATGAAGAAATTAAAGAAATACGATCAGGCAAATCGGATATCAATCCCTACGGAGCCACCAATGAAGCTGAGTTTTTTGCGGTAGCGGCAGAATATTTTTTTGAACAACCGGAAAAAATGCGGAAAAAGCACCCGGAATTATATGGCTTGTTGGAGCAGGTTTTTATCGGAGCAAAATGATCCTTCCTGCCTGCCCGGATCAACCTGCACTTCTTTAATTCCTGAACTATCAAGTGGTGGGGCGCATGGTAGCAATTCCATTCATATATTTTTCATGATCGATTTTTCAACTAAAGGGTAGTAAAAATATAAATTGCCCTTTTGTAAATGGTCGCTGAGGCAATTAATAGTTCTCTTCGGGATCTGATAAATTTTGGGAACATTAAGCTAATACAGCGCTCTTACACCAAGAGGGTGGCAGACACAGTATTTTTTAAATGGAAATTGAAGTTACAAGGATAACACTAACGCTATTCATTAATAATTTGAGAATAGTAGACCGGTAAAATGTAAAGTTATCAACAAATAAAAATTAAAAAACCTGATGCTTATATACGGTTTTAATGCCAATAAAGATAGTCCTGTAAAATTTATGAAATCTAATATTCATTTTCAAGTTGAGCTTATAACGCATTGGAAATGCCTCTCAGCCAATCAAAATGAAACAGCTTTTTTCAATGTGAAGGACGCTCATCCCTTTTGAATAAACTTTCGCTGAAATATGAATGTTAAGACCGTCCCTAAATAAGAGCCATGAAATTGTTGGCATCATTTTAGACTTCATTGAGTAATTCATCACAACAACTAAAAAACTAATCATGAAATCAACTAAGTTAAAAACGCTTCTTACAGCAGCGGGCTTTTTTGCCCTTTCCGCGACTTTTGCACAGGATACCACGAAGACGCCTTCAACGGATACGACGAAAGCCCCTGTACATGATTCCACAAGCATGTCCTCCACAACCAGCAGCAGTGATGTCGCTATTTCAGCCAGCGACGCAAATGCCGCAACGTCAATTGCACTGGTAAGTGATAAGGTAACAAACAAGGAGGCAAAAGCTGAAAAGAAAATGGAAAAAGCAACTCCGGCTAAATTGCCTGAAGATAATAAGTAGTCAATCTTTTTTATTGCTTAATCAGTAATACAAAACATCCACAGCTTTCAAAATGTGGATGTTTTGTTTTTATAAAATTTTGTGGAAGCAATTAACCGGGATGAGTTTTCTTACGCAAATGATTTGTTAGTTAGATATGTAAAGAGGACAAGCACTTGGATCATGCACTTTCGCAATTGGCACAGGTTATTGATCTGTTTGCAGGCCAATGCTATGTCTAACTGTTAAACTGCCTGAGATGATGATCAATATGCTTGTAAGCGAAATATCCAAGTTGTTCCTTTGTCATTTTTCCAAAAAAAGGATGAACAAAATAAGTGTGTGGAAAATTTACATGCTCGCCGATCATAGCAACCCATTTTGCCTTTTCTGCTAAAACGTCACCGTCAGTTTCTTCGATTTTGAATCCGGGAACGGTAGGTGAATTTCGTGCAATTGGGCTATCATTTTTCAGCATTCCTTTTAAAGCCATCTTACCAAACAAACGACCGATGAACATTCGCTTAAATTTCTTTTTGCCAGCTATCATGTCCTCTGACAGCGTGCAATGTTTCAACATCTGGTACACATTCATCTTGCCCCACAGCGCTTTGCTGTTTTCATCAAGTGTATTGATTCGGGTAATTAATTCATCCCTTGTTGCCTCATCAAAAATTGTCTTCATGTATGCAATAATTTTTTAAAATCAAAGTGACGTGTAACCGCGCTGTTTTTTTAAATGGCAGTACCGAAGTTATCATTTTATTATAAAGCTGGTTTAAAATTGTGAGTTGCATACACCTGGTGCGCAATATCACAACTGGGGGAAGTTTACGTTTTGATAGTTGAAACTATTCAAAAAAATTCGTTCAGCTGTTACCAGACAATTATAAAATCGGAGTTTTCTTTTTGTTATTGGTAAACTATTTTTCATTAAAATTATTCTTCTTTGTTTTTCATTTTCATTAATAGTGTATAGGCTCCATGCTTTACAATAGTTTTACCCGTTAGCGTTTCAGTATTTGCAATCGCCACAATTCCATTTTCTTTCGTACCTGTTTTTACCGGCGTTATTTCAAATTGCTGTTTGCCTGTTTCAATAAAAACATATTCCTGACCTTCAAAATTTACGATGCAATCTTCAGGGAGTGTATTACTGTTATTGGTAGTTACTTCCACTTCTGCATTCATGTAAGTGCCCGGCAATAAACTTTTATCAAATGTTTCAAAATGACAATGCACATCCGCAGTACCTTCCGGGTTGATATCTTTGCTGATTAAAATAATTTCGCAAATATGTTTTTTATCCGGGTGTGCATTATCATAAGCGATTACCTTTTGCCCAATAGAAAGCCAGGCAATATCTTTTTCAAATACTTTTATATTTAAATGAATATCTGTTGGGTTGATGAGCTCAAATAATACATCTGCCGGGTTTACATACTTTCCAATATTCACATTTACCTTACTTACATAGCCAGATATACTACTGTATATATTTATGGTTTTAGAAATATTGTCGGCAGAAATAGTTCCGGGGTTTTTATTTATCAAACGTAATTTTTCGGCAAGGGCATTCATGGTAATTCTTTGAACATCTAATTCCGACTGTGCCTGTTGGGTAACCTTATCGCTACTGGCCTGGCTCTCATTGAGTTCTTTTTGCCGGTTATATTCCAGTTCTGCAAAATGTAGTTTTGATTTTGCCAATAAATAGTCCTGCTGCAATTGAATGTACTGCTGGTCTTCCATAACCGCTATTACGTTTCCCTTATTTATGTGCATGCCAGGTAGTAGGTCAGTACTTTTTAAGTAACCGCCTAAGGGCACACTCACTGATACCATATTTTGAGGTGGCACGTCAATTTTTCCATTCAGTTGTAAAACGGTTGAAATGTTCTTCTCCTGTAAAGTTGTTGTTTCTATTTTTGCATTTTTGAATTGAGCATCGCTTAATATCACCATATTTTCGTTAGTGTTCGCAACGGTACTTTCCTTTGCAGGTGTGTTACTGGTACAATTACTGAATGCAAATAAAATACCTGCCACTATGATAATTTTTTTGCTCATGATATGAGTATTATTATGTCGTGATTCGTGAATCTTAGATTTCATTTTTGAATTACTTTGAAGTGAGAAAATTAATTTGAATAATGGTTTCGTCTAAAGCTTTTACGGCTTCTACATAAGCACTTTGAATAGTAATCGCCTGGTTGGTGAGCATCACAAAATCCAAATAATTTATTTCACCATTTATAAATTGTGTGTTCGCAGTTTGGGCAATGAGCGTGGCATTTTTTAGTCCTGTATCTTCAAAATATTTTACAATTTCCATATTGCTGTTATAGGTTGCCAATAGCTTGCTGTACTGGTTTTGAAGATTCTTAGTTTCTGTTTCATACGAACTGCTTACAATATTTTCCTGCACCCTCGATGCATATACTCTTGCCTTTTGTGCTTTTGTAAAAATGGGGATGCTCACACCCACCTGTACTGAATTAAAACGGTGGCTTGAAGTATAGTCTTTATTATCTGCGCCTGTACCCGTAAAACTATTGTTGAAATAGTCTAATGAAAGATCGGGCAGTAGCCTGGATCTTTCCAGGGCTGTTTGCGAAACAGCCATTATCTTCTGTTGTTTAATTATTTTAAGTAAAGGATTGTCTGAGATGCTTGTGCTGTCGGCTATCATTACATTGGGCATCTTAAGATCAGCAAGATCAGGCTCTATCTTTTCCGTAGTATTTAAAAGTAGTTGCATTTCCAAAATAGTCAATTCTATTGCCTGTTGCACCTGTATCAGTTGAATTGAAATGTTTGCTTTTTGTGTTTCGGCAGTTGTTTTTTCTAAAATATTGCTTTCACCTTTTTGTAAACGAAGGCTGGCTTTTTGATAAAAATTACTATACAACGAATCTGATTGCTGCAATAGTTTTCGCTTTTCCTGCAAATAAATAAACTGGTAAAAAGCCTGGGTAACTGCTTTTTTGATTTCATATTCTTTTAGTGAAACGCCCAGCAGCGCAGCGTTATATTCTTCGGTCAATAGTTGCTTTTGTTTCTTGTATACGGTAGGAAAAGCGATGGTCTGGGAAATACCGAATTTACTATCATTGTAAGCACTATTTATTTGCCCATATTCGGCAATGGTATTTGTCTTTGGAACATTCGCCGACGTTTTTATTAACGCTTTGCTGTATTCCGACTTTAGTTTCTCGTTTTTTAGTTGCCGGTTGTTTTGCAGTGCCATTTTTATGGCATCATTCAAACTTATTTTTTGTTGTGTAAAACCATTTATCGAAAGAAACATTCCGGCGAAAGCAATGATTATTTTTCTATTAGCAACCACTTTTATACCGGTACCTTTCTCAAATAAAATATACAAGATAGGTAAAACGAAAAGTGTTAAAAATGTTGCTACCAATAAACCGCCAATTACCACTGTGGCCAATGGCCGCTGTACTTCTGCACCTGCTCCATTACTTACTGCCATAGGCAAAAAGCCTAAAGAAGCGACAAAGGCTGTCATCAGCACAGGACGCAAACGCAGCTTCGTACCCGTTAGAACAATCATTGCAACATTATTCATACCATTAGTTTTTAAGCGGTTGAACTCAGCTATCAATACGATACCGTTTAATACTGCCACACCGAATAACGCAATAAAACCAACACCTGCACTTATGCTAAATGGCAAGCCCCTTAGCGCCAAAAATAAAATACCACCGATGGCAGAAAGAGGGATAGCTGTATAAATTAATAGGCCTTGTTTAACGGAGTTGAATGCGAAAAAAAGCAAAAGAAAAATGAGTAACAGTGAAACCGGCACGGCAATCATTAGTCTTTGCTTGGCTTTATTGAGATTTTCAAAAGCGCCGCCGTACGTCACATAATAGCCCACAGGAAATTTTAATTGTGCCTCTACTTTTTGCTGTAACTCTTCTACAATGCTTTGTACATCGCGTCCTTTCACGTTAAACCCTACCACAATCCTGCGTTTCGCATCTTCTCTTTGTATTTGATTGGGCCCGTCCTTTATTTGTACATCTGCTAATTGTGATAATGGAATTTGTGTTCCGCTAGGTGTTGGTATTAAAAGGTTTCGTACATCGTCTATATTTTCTCTTTCGGTATCTTTTAACCTTACTACTAAATCAAAACGTTTTTCTTCCTCGAACACAAGCCCTGTGCTTTGCCCTGCAAAGGCAGTGTTTACAACTTTGTTGATATCTGCAATAGATAGATGATATTGCGCAATCAAAGGACGATTATATTCTATAACGATTTGCGGCATGCCTGTAATTGGCTCTACATAAAGGTTTGCCGCCCCTTTTATTTTGCCTATTATCCTGGCTAATTTATTGGCATTAACGGCCAGCGTATCTAAATTTTCACCAAATATTTTGCATACCACATCCTGCCTCGCTCCTGTCATCAATTCATTAAAACGCATTTGCACCGGAAATTGAAACCCAGCGGTAATGCCCGGCACATCTTCCAGGGCGGTGCTCATTTTTGCTGATAGTTCCGGGAAAGTTTTAGCGGAAGTCCATTCGCTTTTATCTTTCAATATCACCATCACGTCGCTGGCTTCCATGGGCATAGGGTCGGTGGGTACTTCGCCGCTACCTATTTTAGTTACCACTTTAATAACTTCAGGAAATTGTGTCTTTAAAATGTGCGCTACTTGCTGTGTGCTTTCAATCGTGGTATTAAGGTTGCTGCCTGTAAGCACTCTTGTATCTACGGCAAAGTCACCTTCTTCCAACGCCGGAATAAATTCGCCGCCTATTTGTGTAATGATAAAAACCGCGGCTATAAACAAGCATACTACACTTCCCAATATTAATTTGGGAAAGCGTAATACCCTGGCCAATGAAGCCTGGTAAGTATTTTCAACACGGCGCATTATTTTATCAGAAATATTCTTTTTGTGCTTTATTTTTTTAGACAGGAAAAAAGCACTCATCATGGGGATATAGGTAAGGGATAAAATGAATGCTCCAAACAAGGCAAAGGCAACCGTTTGTGCCATTGGTTTAAACATTTTACCTTCTATGCCCTGAAGTGTAAAAATGGGTAAGTAAACAATTAGAATAATGATCTGCCCAAATACAGCACTATTCATCATTTTGCTGGCAGAGCGGTTAACTTCCTCATCCATTTGGCTACCGGTTAAAGATGCAACATGCCTGAACTTTTTATTGTGAGCTAATTGGTGCATTACGGCTTCTACAATGATTACCGCTCCATCTACAATCAACCCAAAATCCAACGCTCCCAGGCTCATCAGGTTTCCACTTACGCCAAACGCATTCATCAGGCAAATAGCAAATAGCATAGCCAAAGGAATTACCGATGCCACCAAAAGCCCTGCCCTGAAATTGCCTAAAAAAAGTACGAGCACAAACACAACAATTAATGCACCCTCCATCAGGTTGCGCTCAACGGTACCTATGGCGTTGTTTACCATCTTGGTTCTGTCTAAAAACGGTTCTATCTCTACACCTTCAGGCAATGTTTTTTGAATTTGCGCAATGCGTTCTTTCACGTTTTTAATTACGTCATTGCTGTTCGCGCCTTTTAGCATCATCACCACCGCCCCGGAAACCTCGCCTTCATCATTAAAACACATAGCACCATAACGGGTGGCATAGCCGATTTTTACTTCGGCTACATCTCTTATAAATAAGGGCGTCTCATTGTTTTTTGTTGCGATGGTAATGTTTTCAATATCTGAAATATTGCCTATTAAACCCTCACTGCGGATGTATAACACGACCGGCCCTTTTTCAATGTAAGCACCACCTGTGTTTTGATTGTTGTCTTCAACTGCTTTAAAAACATCGTTGATGCTTATACCGTAAGCATTAAGCTTGTCGGGGTTTATGACGATCTCATATTGTTTCAATTTACCGCCAAAACTGCTTATCTCTGCTACTCCCTTTACTCCCAGCAGTTGCCTGCGGACAATCCAATCCTGGATGGTACGCAACTGCATGGCATCGTATTTTTGTTCAAAACCTTTTTTTGGTTTTACTACATATTGGTATATCTCGCCGAGGCCCGTAGACACAGGGCCCAACGTGGGTGTACCAATGCCTGCCGGTATTTGGCTTTGTACTTGTTGCAATCTTTCAGCTACCTGTTGTCTTGCCCAATATATATCGGTTGCATCATCAAATACAATGGTAACCAGTGAAAGTCCAAATCTTGAAAAACTTCGGATCTCCTTCATTCCTGAAATATTGCTGTTTACCTGCTCAATAGGGAAGGTTACCAACCGTTCAATGTCGGTAGCTCCGAAAGATGGGGCTATGGTAATAACCTGCACCTGGTTGTTAGTAATATCCGGCACAGCATCAATCGGTAATTTGGTGGCCTGGTATGCTCCATACCCAATGAGGGTAATAACAAATAGGCCTATGATGAGTTTATTCCTCACGGAAAACTCAATGATTTTAGTCAGCATAATTTTATCCTGTTAGATTATTGTTTGATAAAAGAGAACGCAAACGAAATAGCTCAAATACAATTAAGTATTTGAACGGGGAGCGTTTTTAAAAAATAACTAACAAGCTTTAGGAGGTTGCCAGATAGTTGAAAGATAGTTTGAAGAATAATTAAAAGAATAAGTAGAAAACAGCTTTTCGTTCTCTGTAGGCTGAATTTTAGGAACAAGTTTGAAATAAGGGACAAGTGTGCAAAAGGGTAATGAAGCAACGCCAGAATTAACTATTGTTTTAAAAGGCAACTGCATATCCCTGTCGTAGTCTGCATCGTGAGGGCTACCATGTGTATAATGCATGTCTAGATAACCAAAAAATGTAATGTTTTTGTTTTCCTGTTTGTGTTCCATAAAATGCTGTATCAATACCGGTAGTTTCAATAGCTCACTTAATTGAGTTGTGGAGAGCAGGTAGATAGATAGAAAGAATATGGAAATACTTTTTTTCACAAGTGCGAATATAGAAAATAATTTTCTATTGGCCGGAAGGTAGTGGTGCATAGAAGCCAACGAGCCCGGCTATTGACGGACCTTTGATACTTCTTGTTATACCTGCGTGGTTTTAATCATGTACAAACTCTAAACACTTTTTAGTTTGCCACGCCGCAAACTGAAATACAACCATGGCAGAGACGCGGTCATTCATAGAAATTCGATACATTTATAAAGTTAATTTTATAAAACACCATCTCATTTAAAAACGTAACGATGAAAAAAATAACCTTGTTATTACTTATGGTAATTCCGCTGCTGATACAGGCACAGGAAACCGGAATTCATTTTCAGCACGAAGCAAACTGGAAGGAGATACAGGCTGAAGCCAAAGCGGAGAATAAATACATTTTTATGGATTGTTTTGCTACCTGGTGCGGGCCTTGTAAATATATGAGCGCTTCTGTCTTCCCTTTGCAAAATGTAGGTGATTTTATGAATGATAAATTCATTTCAGTGAAAGTGCAACTGGATACTACTGCTAAAGATAATGATGCTGTAAAATCGTGGTACCAGGATGGGCATGATCTTGCTGGAAAATATAACGTAAGGGCTTATCCTACATATCTCATCTTCGATGCGGATGGCAACGTTGTTCACCGGTTTGTGGGCTCAAGCCCCGCAGAAGAATTCCTGGCGGCTGTAAAGAAATCACTCAATCCTGAAACGCAGTATTATACTTTGCTCAATCAATATGGGAAAGGGAAAAAGGATAAAGAGTTTTTATTCAATATGGCAAATGTGGCCGCCGATGCATACGATATGGAGAATGCTAATAAAATAGCCAACGAATATCTGGCTACACAAACTGACTTATATACAAAAGAGAATCTTGATTTTGTAAAAAAATTCACACAAACAAGCTCGGATAAAGGTTTTGACATGATGATGAACAACCCTGGCAAGGTAGATGCTGTATTAGGCAAGGGTACTTCAGCATCAGTAATAGAGCCGATTATTATGAGAGAAGAAATTTTTAAAAATTTTCCAAAGGATCCAAAGACTAATCCTGACTGGGCCAAAATGAATAGCAACATTTCAAAAAAATATCCTGCACTTGCGCCACAGGTAATTGCTAAGTCAAAAGTAATATGGTATCAGCACTCGGGCGACTGGAATAATTATCAGACCGCAATAGTAGATTACATGAAAAAATATGGCGCTGCTGCTTCGCCCGAAGAATTGAATAATTATGCGTGGACCGTGTTTCAAAATTGCCCTGATATGAAGTGCGTAGCCGAAGCGCTGGAATGGAGCAAGCGTAGTTTTGAAGGAAATAATACTCCCGGATTTATGGACACCTACGCGAACATTCTTTATAAGCTTGGCAAAAAAGATGAAGCTATTAAATGGGAGCAAAAGGCTATGGATCTTTCCCAGGGAGACGACAAAAAAGGCTACCAGGAAGTGATAGATAAAATGAATAAGGATGAAAAGACGTGGAACTAATTATAACAGATAAATAAAAATTATGAACGAGGATTTACATGCTGTTTCAACAAATGGCAAGGTGTGTTATCTTGAAATTCCTGCTATAGACTTAGAGAAGTCTGCAGCATTCTATCAGAAAGTATTTGGCTGGACTATAAGGGATGATAATGCCGGTAATATTTCATTTGATGATACGGTGGGGCAGGTAAGTGGCATGTGGGTTACTGGCAGAAAGCCTTCTGTTGAACCTGGAGTGCTTATCTCGATTATGGTAGACAGCGCGATTGAAACATTGAAATTAGTAGTTGAAAATAATGGCAAGATTGTTCGTGAGCCGGAGGGTGAAGGAGAGGTCATCGCTTTATTTTCTGATCCTGCGGGAAATGTTTTTTGCCTGTACCAGTCAACTCATTAATGAAGGCATCTGCATGTATTCAGCATAAATGGCCCCTTTCCTGAATTACTTTATTATGTATAATTCTTTCCAGTTCAGCACTTCTTGTGCAGATTGATTTTTCAATTTTCATGGTACAAATACAATCGTGTAATTCGATGAAGAGTTGTGTTAGCTTTTCCTTTTCTCTTTCTTTTAGTTTCGCATCCTTACAATAATAGGTCACTTCAAGTTTGCTATTGTCGGGCATTACGACGTGCATAGTGTTCGATTTGGTTTCCATGTTGTTTTTTGATGCTATACATCAAAGTGTAAACCAGCTTTGGGTTTAAAACATAAAAGTTATGCAACAGTTGTGAATAAAATAGTTATGGCCAATTGATATAGGCTTCCCCGATAAAGAACCATCTGCAATCAGTAGTTTTGCATTAAAGATGAAAACAAGTGCAACGAGATTCTCTGACAGGGTGGATGATTACATAAAGTATCGCCCCGGCTATCCGCGGGAAGTAATAAATATTCTTGTAGATAAATTAGGGCTCGATGTAACAAAAATAATTGCGGATATAGGAGCCGGTACCGGAATTTCTACCCAGCTTTTTTTGAACAACGGAAACAAGGTCTTTGCCGTGGAACCCAATAAAGAAATGAGGGAAGCTTCGGTTTTATTTTTATCAAAAAATAAAAATTTCATAAGCGTGGAAGGCACCGCTGAAAAGTCTAATCTAAGAGACGGAAGTATTGATATAGTCTTCTCCGGGCAGGCATTTCATTGGTTCGATAAAAATCGGGCTAAAATTGAATTCAACAGGATTCTAAAGCCTGAGGGAAATATTGTGCTGGCATGGAATGTAAGAAATGAGCAAGATGAATTTCAAAAAGAGTATGCAAAGATTCTAAGTAACATTGATGATCATAATAAGGTAACGCATAAGAACATTTCAGAAGAAGAGATTGCCGGTTTTTTTTCTCCACGCAAGCTTCACAAAGAAAGTACAGAGAACAGCCAGACATTCGGTTTGGAAGGATTAAAGGGCAGATTGAAATCGTCATCCTATTGCCCGAAAGAAGGGCCGGAATTTGAACAAATAATGAAAGATGTGGAGAATTTATTTCACGATTTTAAGAAGGATGGCGTTATAAATTTTTTATACGATACAAATATTTATTGGTGTTGATGAAAATTTGCCGGTCATCGAAAAAAGAATTGCCGCAATCTTTAATCTTCAGATGCTATTAATTATGCAGGTTTTGTCTTTCGCTTTTTCATAATGGTGTTAATCGATTTTGCTTCTATTTTTTCATCTCCCAAAAGCACACCCCATGGTTTCAGGCTTTCAACCCTGTCGAAAATTATTTTAGCCATTGCAATAACCGGGATGGATAGAAACATTCCTGAAATACCCCATATCATTTCACCGAGCACCACTCCCAGCAGCGTAACAAATGCATTGATCCTTACTTTGGAACCAACAATCATTGGAAGCAAAATATTACTATCTATAAGGTGCATGGTTACAACCGTTATAATCACCAATATAACTTTAGCTGCCACAGCCGTAGTTGCAAAGGTGATAACAACATTCAGCAATAATGCGGAAAAAATTCCGATGTATGGAACAACGTTAAACAACGCCGTAATAAGGCCGAGCAGTATAGCGTATTTAATTCCAAGCAGAAGAAAAACGCCGCAGCACACAACAGCCACTGTGCTCATTTCAAGAAAAAGGCCTACCACATATTTCCGCATGATGCTTTGAATGTTTGCAACGATATCATAAACTGTTTCTTTGTTTTCTTCTTTGAAAACAGCCACCAGAAATTTAAGCAGTCTCCTCCTGTAAAACAGCAGGAAAAAAGTATCGAGTATCACAAATACAAGGAACAGCAAGATGGAGGAAACCGAAAGAAAAGTTGACCCGATCATGGATGGGGTAGCGGTTTTTATTTTTGATGTAGCCGTTTCAACATAGTTCATTTGTCTCTCTAGATTGATATGGAATGTGTCCGATATCCATTGCTGGAAATTATGTAATGACAACATCACCTGTTCTTTCAGCAATGGCAGGTCCTGGCCCAGCCTTGTGATTTGTGAGCCCACAAGGTATAGCACCGCAGCAATTGATAGTACCAGTATTAGAACCGAAAACGAAGACGAAGCACCTCTTCCAAACTTCAATTTATTTTCAAAGTAAACCGCAAGCGGTAACAACAATATGGAAAACAATAACCCAAACATAAGGGGGGACAGCATTTCCTTTGTCAACACGCTTATATAACCTAAAGCAAGTATCGCAACAAGTACCATTGCAAGCTTGAAGTAAAAAGGCTGTTTGCCTGCGCTATGGAGATTCATTTGGCTATAATGTTTTGAAATAAGATGTAAAGAAAATAAAATTTAAAATAGTAAAGGATATAAAGTTATTGGCTCAAAAATAACTCAACGTCCAAGAATATCATAGATGGGTAGCCGTCCTCACGTTTCGTACCTGGCCGGAATGATCTGCCGGCAAAACCTGTCACATCCCTGCGCATCCTTGAAAAACAATTTTTAAAATTTTGTTATGGAATAAAAATGTTCATGTATCTAATTACAAAACATACATCATGGAAGC
>JBBSBD010000176.1:0-13360 GCA_038251675.1 Chitinophagales bacterium
AAAAGCGTGGTAGCTGAGAAGACTGCTGAAGATGCGCTCGGCATTATAATTTTACTTGGAAGCCTTGTTTTTCTTATTGCTTTAACTTTCCTGATCAACTTTCCTTCCGTTGTTACTAATCCCATAAACCGGTTGACCGAAGCGATAAAAGAGATTGCAAATAAAAATTACAAACACCGCATTCATATTAAGAACAAAGATGAGTTTGGAATATTAGCTGATGCATTCAATGAGATGGCCGAACGTCTTGAGTATTTTGAAAGCAGCAACGTGAATCAATTGATGTTTGAAAAGAACCGTGCGGAGGCAGTGATCAATAGTTTAAAAGATGCGAGCATAGGTGTAGATAAAAATAATGTGATCCTTTTTGCAAATTACCAGGCATTGCAGTTATTAGGGCTATTATCGGAAGAAGTAGTAGGCAAGCATGTTGATGAATTAAAAGCTAAAAATGACCTGTTTGGATTTTTAATAAACAATGAAAACAATATCCCTTTTAAAATAGTGGTGGAAAACAGGGAAAATTATTTCATAAAAGAAGTAATTGAAATTGAACACGGCAATGCAAAAAATAAAGTGATTGTTCTAAAAAATATTACCTCGTTCAAAGAATTGGATGTAGCAAAAACAAATTTTATTTCAACCGTATCGCATGAATTAAAAACACCTTTAGCGTCATCTGATTTCAGTTTGAAGTTACTCGAAGACGAGAGGGTAAGTACACTCTCTCCGGCACAAAAAGAGTTGATAATACATTTGAAGGAGGATAATAAAAGGATGCTCAAAATACTAAGTGAGCTACTCAATATGTCACAGGTAGAAGCCGGGCGAATACAGTTAAATATTCAAAGAGTAAATCCTCTTCAAATTATAGAAAATGCTATACAGGCGATGTCGGCTAATGCGAAAGAAAAGGATGTAGAAATTGTAAATAATTCTGAAAAAGACTTACCTGAAATAGAAGCAGATCCAGACAAAACAACATGGGTACTAAATAATTTTCTTACTAATGCAATTAAATATTCCTACACAAATAGCTTGGTAGAAGTGAAGGCGTTACTTCAGGAAAGTAGCGTGGTCTTTTCAGTCACAGATCATGGTCCGGGTATAGATGAAACTTATTTACCAAGATTGTTTGAGAGATACTTCCAGGTTCCGGGTTCAAAAGAAAAAGGCACTGGCCTTGGTTTGGCGATTTCTAAGGAATTTGTAGAAGCACAGGGGGGAAAGATATGGGTGGAGAGCGAAATTGGTAAAGGATCAATCTTCAAATTTAAACTGCCTGTAAAATAATTACACTTTTTTAAGATCCACTGCAACGTTTTAGAATAATGCGTTGTCATCGTCTAAAATCCTAAAAAAAATAATTCAATAATGAAAATTCCTAAATCAATTCTCCATGCTATGCTAATTGCTGTTACTACAGGGGCCGTTGTTTCCTGTGAGAAACCTAAAAAAGATGAGATGGCAAAACCAGCTATTCATAACTCAAAAACTGATAGTCCACCGGTAAGTTGCCCGGCTTGTGGAATGGGGTAGCGGAATCTTACTAATTTATTTTTCATGGGAGAGATTTTTTCGGCCATATCCTGTAATCTTGATGAAAATATTTTATCTGCGGCGTTTCCGCTTTTCAAAGATGAAAAAATAGAAGCAATAGAGTGGTCTTTCGATACGCTTTATAAAAAGGAAAATATTCCTGACTGGTTCATAGAACTGCTCCATGCTTTTGGTGATCAAAAAAGACTAATTGGCCATGGTGTTTATTTCTCCATTTTCTCAGGCTCATGGTCTCCGGATCAGCAAAAATGGCTCGCACACCTGGAAAAGATTTCCACATCATTTCAATTTGATCACATAACCGAACATTTTGGATTTATGACCGGAGAAAACTTCCATCACGGTGCGCCAATTAGTATTCCATTTACTTCAACAACATTAGCCATTGGAAGGGACCGTTTAAAGAGAATTTATAATTCTTGCAAATGCCCTGTTGGAATTGAAAACCTGGCCTTTGCTTATTCGCCTGATGAAGTAAAAAGGCATGGAGTTTTTTTAGATGAATTGGTTCTGCCTATCAACGGATTTATAATCCTTGATCTCCATAATCTGTATTGTCAGTCACAAAATTTTAAAATTGCCTTAGAAGAAATGATCCAGCTTTATCCTTTGCATCGTGTAAGAGAAATTCATATTTCGGGCGGAAGCTGGGAAGATTCGATTGTTGCGCCTGGCAGAAAAGTGAGGAGAGATACGCATGATGATAAAGTGCCGGAAGAAGTTTTTGACTTATTAAAAATGGCAATTGGCAAATGCCCGCAATTAAAATATGTGGTATTGGAGCAACTCAGCAATGCTTTAGTAACTGAAGAAATGAGAAACCAATACAGGCTCGATTTTATAAAAATGAATTTAATAATCAACAACGAATCCTCAAGAAAAGGTAAAGTGGAAGTGAACAATTTTATGCCACCGGAATTAATAATTCCGGAACAACCATTGGAAGACATTGTTTTGCAAAAAGAGCAATTTACGCTTTCGAATATTTTAGAATCAGCCACCTCTTATAAATCAGCAGTTGAGATGCTTCAGGCATCGGTATTATCCGGCACTGAATGGAAAACAGAACAATGGGAACCGTGCATGCTGGAAACAGCAATAGCAATTGCGCAAAAATGGAAGAATGGTTTTCAATAGATAGTGAAAACTACCGCGGATTATTTCTTTTTTAATACCAGTGATTTTATGGGCGTGTTTTCTTTCACCAATATGAATTGATATTTTATTTAGAAACTCTAATTGCAAAAATCATTTTGCATGCATGCCTCCAACGCTTCATTGGCAGCGAAGCTTTATGCCGGACAAATCATCTTAAAGTTTCTAGTCCACAGCGATGTCGCTGAAATTGCCCCGTTCGTCGCAACATTTGTTTAGAAGCGGCTATTATACATTTGTTATTGTTAATTTGGCATGATGAAAAAAGATTGGTATGCAAAAAAATGGATAGCTGTACTTATTCATGCTCTTGTCTGGATCTTATTATTTTCGCTTCCCTATCTGCTGCGGCCTTCGTATAATCCAGACCACGGCAAGCCACCCGAACCACAGGACTCGGCCGTTAGTATTTTTATGATAACTGTGGCAAGTGACATCCTGATCATTTTATTTTTCTATCTCAATGCAGGGCTGCTAATTCCCCGGCTACTTTACAAGAAAAAATATACATTTTATACATTATTGATCTTAGTTTCATTTGCCTGTTATGTAATAATTGTTGGAATATTGAGAAAAACATTTCTTAGCAGCCAGCATTTTACCTGGGACACGCATGTTTTCTTTAGCACCTTTATTTTTCTCTTCATATTATCCGGCAGTACTGCTTACAAAACCATCCGTGATAAAATTATTGCCGATAACCTGGCAAAAGAGAAGGAGAATGAAAATCTCAAGACGGAATTGTCATTGCTTCGGTCACAGGTGAGCCCGCACTTTATGTTCAATGTGCTAAATAATATGGTGGCACTTGCACGTAAAAAATCTGACCTCCTGGAGCCCTCTCTCATAAAACTTTCTTCGCTGATGCGCTATATGCTTTATGAAACTGATGAAGAAAAAGTACCAATAGAAAAAGAGACCGAATACCTGCAGAGTTACATAGATCTGCAGCAACAGCGTTACGGGAAAAAAGTTACTATCAATACCAATATATTTCCGCCAGATAAAAATTATAATATAGAGCCAATGCTTTTAATTCCATTTGTGGAAAATGCTTTTAAGCACGGAACGGGTATGATAGAAAACGCCTATATTGATATTGATATGAAGGCTAAAAACAATATTCTTTACTTTAGTGTAACCAATAGGTACGATGCGTCTTCCAATGAAATAAAGGATAAGGCAAGTGGTATAGGCCTGGCCAATGTGAAGAGAAGACTGGAGCTGCTTCATCCTTCCAAGCATGAACTTTACATCACTAAAGAGGACAGCATATTTGCAGTTTCGCTGAAAATAAATATTACCGAATGATACGTTGCCTTGCGATAGATGATGAGCCTTTAGCCCTGGAACTGCTTGAGGACAACATCAGCAAAATACCTTTTCTGAAACTGGTGGCAGCCTGTGATAATGCAATGGAGGCAATGAAAGTAATGCAGCAGGAAAACATTGACCTTTTATTTCTTGATATTCAAATGCCGGGACTTACCGGGTTGCAATTCATACAATCAATGCCCACCCCGCCAATGATAATCCTGATAACGGCTTATGAAAAATATGCGTTGGAAGGATTTAATCTCGACGTAACAGATTACCTCGTAAAGCCGGTATCCTTTGACCGGTTTGTAAAGGCCTGCAATAAAGCCAAACAATTATTTGATTTAAAAAAACAGCAAAAGACTACGGGTGTTTCATCTCAGCCCGGTTATTTTTTTGTGAATGTTGACTATAGCCTTTTAAAAATTACGTTGGCTGATGTGGTATATGTTGAAGGACTAAAGGATTATATAAAAATCCACATGAAAAGCACCTCCCGGCCCGTGGTTACACGCATGCCTGTTAAGACAATTGAAGAACAATTGCCTTCCTCAGAATTTATCCGTATTCACAAATCGTACATTGTCTCTGTAGCGTTTATCACTGCCATTCGCAAATCGAGTGTGTTTATTGATGCACTTGAATTACCTGTAGGCGACAGTTACCGGGATTCAGTAAATAGTCTTACAGGAAAAGGATAACCCTCTTCTTCACCGTTTCCGGTAGAAATACTAAGCACTTTTTGCTAAATTCACTGTTACGATTGCTTTGCATTCGCATCAGTGAATTTTTTCTTAAAATTCATCATAATAAAAATCATTTTTCATGAAATATTTTTTCAGTTTAGGCTTTTTGCATTTTCATTTTTTTTCAAAATTCAAATGCACAAAAATGGTCAACCAGCCGGCCTGATTCATCTGGTATAATTATTATTACCAATAAAGGTGGTCAAACTATTGGCTACGCGACCTCATCCGGTGTAAGAATTTTAACCGTTGACGGATTTGCATTTAAAGACCTCAACAAAAATAACCGGCTTGACAAGTATGAAGACTGGCGGCTACCCGTTGACGTAAGAGTTAAAGATCTTGCTTCTAAATTATCAATTGAGCAGATCGCCGGCCTGATGTTATACAGCAAACACCAGCCTATACCTGCTCCTCCAGGTGGACCGTTTGCAGGAACGTACAGTGGAAAGCCTTTTTCTGAAAGTGGTGCAAAACCTTTTGATCTGTCAGATCAGCAAAAGAAATTTCTGTTGAATGATAATGTGCGTCATGTTTTAATTACCTCTGTTCAAAGTGCCAGAGTTGCGTCTCTATGGAACAATAACCTGCAGACGCTTGCAGAGGGAAATGGTCTCGGTATTCCGGCGAACAATAGCTCCGATCCACGGAGTGGCACAGTTGCAAATGCTGAATTTAATGCGGGAGCAGGTGGTTCAATTTCAATGTGGCCCGGTTCTCTCGGCTTGGCTGCAACCTTTGATCCATCATTTGTTGAAAAATTTGGAGATATCGCATCAAAAGAATACAGGGCTCTTGGGATTACAACGGCGCTTTCTCCGCAGATTGATCTTGCTACAGATCCCCGTTGGAATAGAGTAAGTGGCACTTTCGGTGAGAATGTAAAATTGTCCGCAGATATGGCGCGGGCTTATATTGATGGTTTCCAAACATCAATAGGTAGCAAAGAGATTGCGGGCGGCTGGGGGTATAATAGCGTGAATGCAATGGTGAAACATTGGCCCGGTGGCGGAACCGGTGAGGGGGGGAGAGATGCTCATTATGGTTATGGAAAATATGCGGTGTATCCCGGTCATAATTTCAGCCAGCATCTCTTGCCATTTACAGGAGGTGCTTTCAAATTGAATGGCAAAACGGGTAAAGCTTCTGCTGTGATGCCCTATTATACAATCTCCTACAACCAGGATAGTAGGAACCATGAAAATGTTGGCAATAATTATAACAAGTATATTATTACCGAACTGCTTAGAAATAAATATCATTACGATGGTGTGGTATGTACCGATTGGTTAGTGACCGGTGATGAGAGTGCAGTGGATATATTTATAACCGGTAAATCATGGGGTGTAGAAAATTTATCTTTGGCCGAGAGGCATTATAAAATATTGATGGCAGGCGTTGATCAGTTTGGTGGAAATAACGATGCAGCTCCTGTAATAGAAGCTTATCAAATGGGAGTGAAAGAACATGGTGAAGCATTTATGCGTGCAAGATTCGAGCAGTCTGCTTCCCGCTTACTAAAAAATATTTTCAGAACCGGCTTGTTTGAGAACCCTTATCTCAATCCCGATTCTTCGCAGCAGATTGTAGGAGCGCCTGCATTTATGGCTGCAGGTTACGAAGCTCAATTGAAATCAATTGTTATGCTGAAAAATCAAAACCACATATTGCCTTTGCAGAAAAATAAAACAGTTTATATTCCAAAAAGATTTACTCCGGCGGGAAAAAATTTCCTGGGCATGGATATTCCGGAAACGCTTGACTACCCGGTCAACATAAATATTGTAAAAAAATATTTCACCGTTGCAGATAATCCTGATGAAGCAGATTATGCCCTGAATTTTATCAGCAGTCCAAATAGCGGGGGAGGATATAATAGTGCACAGGCAAAAGCAGGTGGCACCGGCTACGTACCCGTAAGCCTGCAGTACAAAGAATATACTGCGACCAATGCAAGGGACAGCAGTATTGCCGGTGGGGATCAGTTTGAAAAATTTAAAAACAGGTCATATAAAGGGAAATCTGCAACTGCAATTAACACAACAGATCTTAATATGGTAACGGATACGTATACAAAAATGAAAGGCAAGCCGGTTATCGTTTCTGTGAATATGAGCAATCCAATGGTTTTTGATGAGTTCGAAAAAGATGCCAATGCAATATTGGTAAATTTTGGCGTGCAGGATCAGGCCTCGCTTGATATAATTACAGGCGTCGCAGAACCATCCGCTTTGCTACCCATGCAAATGCCTGTGGACATGCATACAGTTGAAAAGCAGTTTGAGGATGTACCTCTGGATATGAAAGTTTATAAAGATTCAGAAGGTCACAATTATGACTTTGGCTTTGGTCTCAATTGGAAAGGTGTAATAAGTGATAAGAGGACCGCGAAATATAAAAGATAATTGTACCTATTCGTTTCCGTTTCTTTGATCGGAGGAAAAACTAAGTTTATATTCTTTTGGGGGCTCTTTCCCCAAAAGATTTTTTACAAAATAATCCCACCGCCGCCGCATCATGTAAAGTGAATAGGGGCCGTAGCCATGCCTGCTGTTGGGAAATAATACGAGGTCATAATCTTTGTTTGCTTTTTCCAAAGCTTCTATCACAAGTAAAGTATTAGAAGGCGGTACATTGTCATCCATCATTCCATGAGCAAGCATTAGTTTTCCTTTAAGATTTTTTGCGTACACCTGGTTGGCCTGCGATTCATAATTGTCTACACCATTTTCTCCTGGCTTAAGAAGCCCGATATATCTTTCTCCCCAATCGTCTTCGTAGTTTCGGTTATCATGATTTCCAGATTCAGAGATACCTACCTTGAAAAAATCAGGATAACGGAACATGGCTGCAGCCGTTGCAAAGCCTCCGCCGGAATGTCCCCAAATGCCAACACGGCTTGTATCCATGTAAGTAAATTTTTGTGCCAATTGCCTTATGCCGGAAACCTGGTCTGGTAGTGTATTCTCTGCCATGTTCCCGTAGCTCATATCATGAAAGCTTTTAGAGCGCAATGGGTTGCTGGTTCCTTCGAGTTGTACAACTATAAATCCCAACTCAGCGAGAGCCTGGTGATCCCCTCTCAATGCAACAAACGACCACGAGCCTACGCTTCCACCCTGCGGCCCTGGGTAGATATAGTCTATCACCGGGTATTTTTTATTGGGATCAAGATTAGTGGGCGTAAACATCAATCCATATAAATCGGTCTCCCCATCATGTGCTTTTACAATTATAGGTTTGGGCGGCTGCCAGCCATTCGCTTTCAACCTGGAGACATCCGTTTTTTCTAAAGTTGAAATAAGCTTGCCATTAATATCTTTTAAATTAATTATGGCAGGAACATCTGGTTGAGAATAGCTATCTATAAAATATTTTTCTGAAGGGGAGAATGTAATAGAATGATCGCCTTCTTCAGGTGTAAGTACATTTAGCTTTTTACCGTCAAATGCAATCTTATACAGATGCGTGAAGTAAGGGTTTTTTTTATCAAGCCCATCTGCGAGGAAATACAATTCGCGTTGCTTTTCATCTACCTTAAGTAATTCGGTAACAATATAATCACCTTCAGTTATTTTGTTTTTTAACTTTCCGGTTGTAGCATCATATAAATATAGATGTCCCCAATTATCCCGCTCTGAGTACCAGATGATCTCGTTTGTTTTTGGAAGATAGCGCCAGTTGATGCTGCCTTGCCCCGATTCAAATTGTGTGGGAACGGTTTCCTCAAATACTTCTCTCACCTGACCTGTAGCGGCATCGGCTATTCGAAACTTTTCCTGTTTGTGGTCCCGTGAAGTAGAAACAAAAGCAAGTTGCGAACCATCGGCATTCCAGTCCACATCATCAAAAGTTCCGCTGCTGGAAATATCATCACTCAATGTGCCGCGATGCTGATCGGGAGGAACCTGTAATCTTATTACTTTAGGATCAGCTACATTAATAATTACTCTTTGAATGGTTATGATATTGCTGTCTCCCGGTAATGGATACTTCCAGGCTTTAAGAGTAGGGTGGCCCACATTAGTCGTTACAAGATACATGTCACCAGCCTTACGTTCATCTTGTTGAAATGTTGCAATTTTCTTTGAATCAGGAGACCATTGCAAAATAGCTTCATCACTGTGTTTCCATCCTGCATTGTCTGTGGCATATCCAAAGTATTGCACACCATCTGTTGTTAATTGCGTTTGTTTGTTGCTGACAATATCTCTTACCCATAAATTGTAATCTTTGATAAACGCTGCTTTTTTACCATCAGGAGAAAGTACTTCATTTCTTGAGACATCAACATGGGAATTTGCATCGCGCTTTACATCCTGCGTGCATTGGTAATTCGCGAGGTCGCATTTCCATTGCCGCCCGTTTGCGCTGAAATAAATAGATTTTTCATCATCAGAAAAACTAAAATCTTGAAAGGGTAGTTTGTTGCCTTCGTATGTTTTGCCTGTTGCTGCTGATAGTGAACTGGCGAGTTTTTGTTGATCGAAGGCGGGTGTTAATTTACCATTGGTCGGGGTTACCAAAATAAATTCACTTCCATTAGCATTAAGATCGCGGAACCAAAAGCGGTCGCCCGAAAGCCAATTGGGCCGAACACTGCCATGATCAATGTATTGAGGAGCGTTGTAAAATAGAAACTTTTCGGCATGTGCATAGTCCGCTGCAGATAAGGCATCTTTTTGTTGCGCATGTATGCTAAGTATAAAGATGAAGGAGATAAAAGTAAATAAAGAACTTTTCATGATGGCGTGGCGAATTTGAAAATGATAAGATTAGTTTACAATGTAGCAGTGCAAATTAGTGACTTTTAAATTAGATTGATTTTACAACTGATGATTCTATCTTTTGTTCCAGGATTCTGTGTATAAAAAATGATAACATCATTGCCTGACCAATGTTTAGAGCAGAATAATTAATTATCTTACTTCAAAAATTATCATTATTAAATGAAATCTCCGCTTTGGTTTTTTATTATTTTTCTATTTGTGTTACAATCTTGCAATTCCAATAAAATTTCCAGAGGTAAAAAGGATTCTAAAAAATGGGTTAGCCTTTTTAATGGAAAAGACCTTGATAATTGGATACCAAAAATAGCGGGGTATAAAACCGGCATCAATTATGGGAACACTTTTAGAGTCGCTCATGGTAAACTCAGCATCCGGTACAACGAGTACGATAGTGGTTTCAAGAAAAAATTTGGGGCATTGTATTATAATAAAAAATTTATCAACTTCAGGTTAAGGGTTCAATATAGATTTGTGGGAGAAACGGTGGAAGGCGGGCCGCCATGGGGTTACAAAGACGGTGGCATTCAATATTATTGCCAGCCGCCTGAAACTGTTGGCTTAGACCAGCCATTCCTGGTGTGCCTGGAGTATCATCTGCTGGGCGGTAATAATAAACTGCAACGCCCTACCGGCGGAGTTTGTGCTTCCGGTATGTATATTCAAATCAATAGAAAAAGAAATACTTCTTATTGCACTGAACCCGTTGTAGAAAAAAACTTCAAACGGTCTCAATGGATAGTTGCCGAAATTGATGTGAACAATGGAAAAATAACTCACTTCGTGAATGGCAAAGAAGTCATTCAATTTGAAAATCCCAGATTTATTTCTACGAATGCACTTGCAAGAAAATTGATTATTAATGGTGATGATGTTGTAAGGGATGGCTATATTTCTCTTCAATCGAATAGCCATCCGATAGATTTTAAAAAAATTGAAATTATGGAATATTAGTAGAAAATTAGTTTTGCTTCTTCTTCAATGCAAGATAGTGCTATCGTATAATTTTGAATTTTAAATAATGATAACCGCTGAAATATTTTCATTAGCTCAAATACTTTGGGACTATCATCAAATGCATCAGAGCCTTGTTGCATCTGACTGTATACTTGCCCTTGGCAGCCACGATTTGAGGGTTGCAGATAGAGCAGCAGAACTTTACCTGGAAGGATGGGGGCCGTTATTGGTTATGTCAGGTGGGCTCGGGAATTTTACAAAGGAAATGTGGGATGTGTCAGAAGCAGATCAGTTTGCAGAAATAGCTATTAAAAAAGGGGTTCCTGCGGAAAATATTTTAATTGAAAACCGATCCACCAATACAGGCGAAAATATCTTATTCACTCAACAATTATTGCAACGAAAGGGGCTTAGTCCGCAAAGTTTTATTGTGGTGCAAAAGCCTTACATGGAACGCAGGTCATATGCCACATTTAAAAAGCATTGGCCTGAAAAAAAGTTAATTGTTACCTCGCCGCAAATATCTTTTGTGGCGTATCCTACAACAGCCATTCCTTTGGAAAAAGTAATCAATATTATGATGGGCGATTTACAGCGTATTAAGCTCTATCCGGCAAAGGGGTTTCAAATTTACCAGGAGATTGCCATAAAGGTTTGGAGTGCCTATGAAAAGTTGCTTGTCGCGGGTTTCGATAAGCACTTAATTAAAGAATAATTAGTGAAATGATAGTGGTGAATAAGCACAAGTTTTTTTGTCCTGGAAACCAGGATTAAGCAGTGCTCATAAAATCATTGTTTTTTAAAATTCAAGGACCGATTAGGCTATAAGTATTTATTCTTATTTAGCAGTAACCGAATTCTTTTCATATGGCCCTTTAAATTGGGAGGTATTTATAGTGAAATGACGGGTATTTGTATTAGAAATCTTAAATAAATTTTTCAATCTCGTGGCAGATTGTTCAAAAGCCTTTCCATCCTGGGTATCAAAATCATTTAAAACAAGCCCATTAGCCTCTTTCATCATGAACTGGGGATCATCCAGGTAATAATAAATCACCGCGAGGTTATAATAACTGGCATATCTTATTTTACGGTCATGCCTGCTCGAAGAGGTGTAAGTATTTTTTATTTTCGCGAAATATTTGATCGCAGGCTCTAATTGTTCGCGTATGTTTTCACTTTGGCCATTGGCAGTAAGGGTGAAAAGCGCATCGTTCATTTGCTGAATTGCACGACGGCTATCGGAATACTCAGGATGCTTTTTATTACCTACAACCCACACGAAATCATTAACCGTAACGTCTTTAAAACCAAAATTGGTGGTAATTTCATCACTGAGGTAATGCATCGCCCGTTTAACACAGCTTTGATAAAGATTATTGGTGATATGTAAGGCATTTATCCCAAAGTATCCTTCCGCTACTGTTTTTATGCTAAATTCCGGGCTGCTGTAAACTTGTTTGTATCCGCGGTCTGCAAGTAGTTTATCCATTATGTGGGCTCCCAGATAATCGCTAATGATGGCATTCGCAGCAAACGTATAAATCATCTCCTGGTGGTAAAGAAGCCGGGTGCCTGTTACCTGCCCGAGACTATTCTTAGTAGTCTCAAGGCGTTCCTTTACTGCAAATGACTCCGGTAACAAGTCGTCAAGTTTTACTTTAACCGTAAGATGGCCGTCGTTATCCAACTTTCTCCATCCTTCCAGTATCACTGAATTTTCCGGAGACAGTTCTTTCAAAAACGGATGCATTAATTTGGTGCCTTCTATCTCTACATTATAAGTATGGTAACTACTATCCAATTGTATAGCCGGTAGCGATCTGTACTGAACCGTAAATCGGTACCGGTCAAGATCTACTCTTTTTTGAGCGGCTATAAATAAGGGAAGGAGGAATAATGTAATTGCGTAAACTTTTTTCATATTGGATATGGCGGATAGTTAAATTACTAACGATCTGCCTTCCAATATATTTTATTCCTTTTCTATTCGGCAAGTTCAGAAGCCGGTCCACTTCTTTTTTTGATATAAACAAGACAAGCAAGTGACGCAATGATTAGCTGCTAATGTATTTTACAAAACTTCTTTTCGCGATAGGTAATAAAGTCTCTTCCATCGGGTAAGTTAATGGAGTTTCTATGTTGTAGACAGCGGGATTAGGAAAATCCTTCCTCTCTCGTATTAATTCTGCTTTGATATTTTCAGCAGTATTGCTTACAGATCGTATCCACTTTTGTACAAACGAAGTCCTCAAACCACGATATTTCTCATTATGTTTTTCGTATATGGAAAGCTGGTATTGATAAGCGACCGTTGTATTATAAGAGCCGTCGCTTATAAGAAGGTAGCCCTCTTTAGTATCGAGAGGAATTATACCAACCGGCTCAATATTTAGTTTTGCCTCTACAAATTCGTAGATTTCTGTGCCATTTTGTATAGCCCCTCTTATTTTTTGGGCAGAGTAATGTACAATCTCTTCAAGCTCTTTCATTAGCTCATCATCTTCAATAATTCTTTCATATTCGAGTTGGAGTTTCTTAATGCTTACATCAGTTAGTTGCTTAGGAAATTGTTCCTGGAGAAATCGCCTGTTCTCTCTAAAGGCAACGATATTATTATAGTGAAAAATAATATCAGCCAATTGCGGGTACAACTTGTTTTGATGGAAATAGGAATCTACGTGTTGCAGATAAGCAAGAAGAGTATATTTTTTTAGCTCAAAATCAATATAACCTTCAGTAAACCATGTTTCGGATAGGGACTTCATAGTTTTATTTTTTGAAAATTGATAAATGAATTTACGTTATTGACACCATATTTTGTAAACGATAATTTTC
>JBBSBD010000177.1:0-13325 GCA_038251675.1 Chitinophagales bacterium
AATGCCTTCCCATATTTTTCTAAGTTCCCACTTAGGTTTACGACGACTATTAATCAGACTTTCAATAACTTGCCATTGAAAATCGGTGGAGAAATGATATGTTTTTTTCATTACCTATCATCCGCCGATTTTTATTCTCAACAAAGATCTTTTATACACTTATCCACAACCTATAACTATTCTAAAATAATTAACTCAAACAGCTTCTAAGTAAAGGTCGAACGAAAAGTAATAATTGCGAAAAGGCATCCTTTAATATTACACTTGATAGCACCGATCAACATTTTTATCTTGTTCAGGAGTGGATACCGGGAATCATGTTGAATGACTATGGGAAGATGCGTGTGTATTATTTTAAAGTTTATTAGTCAACAAATGTTTAGTGCATTTCAGAATACTATCTATAAGTTTCAGAATTATAAAGTAAGATTGTTATAAACTACCACTAATCCTGCATCAGACCAGGTAACAGGTTTGTTATTTTAAATAATATAATGAATTGCCCATACAAGTTTGATAAAAAAAGTGGTCTTATTTTTGAATTTAAATAATTCCTGAACTACAACATTTTATGAAATCGATCTTTAACTTTCTTATCGCTGGACTGGCAATGGTACTTTTTTCAAATTGCAGCCACATAAAAAAAATTGCATCGGCAGAAAATGATATGAATAAGTCGACTACACCCCACGTAAGCCTTACAGAAACTTATTGGAAGCTTACAGAATTAATGGGCAAACCCGTCACGATGGATTCTGAGAATCAAAAAGAGATTCATATCGTTCTTAAAAAGGAAGGCAACCGGGTTGAAGGGTTTGCAGGTTGTAATGGCTTTGGAGGTACTTATACAACGAAAAATAATTTCAATATTTCGTTCAGCGACATGATCCACACTATGATGGCCTGCCCGGAACTTGATACCGAGAACCAGTTATTTACAGTATTAAAAACGGTTGATAATTATTACGTGACCGGCGATACCCTTTCCATGAGTAAAGCAAGAATGGCTCCCATGGCCCGCTTTGCAGCAGTTTATTTGAAATGATTATTTGAAGTTTAAATTATATAGCCAGGCCTGATCATTGCTTTTCTTTAATCATCCCCGCCACTACCTTATCAATTGGCAACGTTACGCTTTCGGCAGAAAAATTATCCCAGTCTATGAAACGGAAGGTTTCGATCTCATTTTTTTCCGCATAAATTTTTAACTGATCTTCATCAAAGTCAAATTCCTTATCGCGTAACGGGACTTTTATTTCTTCGAGGGCTTTGGCAAAATAATAAATGGAGATTATCTGGTCTTCCGGATTAAAAGCACTCATCTGAAAAAAATCAGTGGTGTAAATATGATCGCCAATTTCTACATCAAGATCCATTTCTTCCTTAAATTCTCTTTTCAGGCAATCCCTTGTGCCTTCTCGAAGATCGAGGCCCCCACCGGGAAATTTAGTGTAATATTTCCCCCTTATATACTCATCACTTACCAATACTTTTTTCTCCCCGTTAATTAAAATACCATACACACGAATAGTAAACACGTCTTAGCTTTTTAAGTTTATTTCCCCTTTATACACCATTTCCGCAGGGCCGCTTAGCCATATATTGTTGAAGTTACTTTCGTTTATTTTATCAAATTCAACATTCAACCTGCCACCTGTAGTTTTTACCTCAACCCGGTTAAATCCATTATCGTTATGTGCAGAAATAAGTGCCGCGGCAGTAACACCGGTTCCGCAACTAAGCGTTTCATCTTCCACGCCACGCTCGTACGTGCGTACGTATATTGTGTCCTCATCAAGTGTCTCCACAAAATTTACGTTAATGCCCTCCTCGGCAAATTCTTTACTGTTGCGTATTGCCCTTCCTTCAGCCACCACATCTATTTTCATCACGTCGCTGGTGGTCTTTACGTAATGAGGTGAACCGGTGTTCAACACATAATGATTTGAAAAATCTTCAACACCGTCTACGTCTTTCATCTTTAAGCTTATTTCTCCATCAAGATCAATTTCACCTTCATGTTCGCCATCAACTGCGAAAAAGTTGTAGCTGGATTTTTTAATGCCCATCATAGAGGCAAATTTCAAAATACATCTGCCACCATTGCCACACATTGAACCCTCCTTTCCATCGCTGTTAAAATATTTCATTTCAAAATCGAAGCCAGCCTTGTTGTTAAATAGCATTAACCCATCCGCTCCTATTCCAAACCTGCGGTTGCATAAAAGATTTACCTGCTTTGGAGTGAGTTCGCTGAAAATACCTTCGCGGTTATCCAATATTACAAAATCATTACCGGTACCCTGGTATTTATAAAATTCAATTTTCATCTTAAAGTTTTTCTGAAATTATATCAAGTGTTTTTTTAATTAATCTCTCCACCGTGGCATTACCATCAGCGCTAAAATTTTTATGAATGCGATTGGCAACAATAGCGCTCAGCGAAAGACAATGGTGATGTAAAGCTTTACCCAATCCGTAAATAGCGGCAGTTTCCATTTCGAAATTGGTGATCTTATACTGCCCGAATTTAAAATCCGTAAAGCGGTCATTCAATTGAGGATTGGTTAATCCAAGTCGCAACACCCTGCCTTGCGGCCCGTAAAAGCCCGGGCAAGTAATGGTGATGCCCTGGTGATATCCTTCTACAAAATGTTTAATTAACGACATAGATGCCCCTGCGATGTAGGGCTCACTAAACCTGCCGTGCAATTGAGTATGGGTAACAAATGAATGCAACAATTGCTTTTCTTCTTCATTGTTTTCATGCAGATAGAAGTTCATTAGGTTGTCGATTCCGATGGCATGGGAGCTGGCGACAAAACTATCCACGGGAATATCCGCTTGTAAAGACCCCGAAGTTCCAACGCGAATAATGTTTAGGTGCCTCAGTTCTTTGTTTATGGTACGGGTAGTAAAATCAATATTTACGAGCGCATCGAGCTCATTCAAAACAATGTCGATATTATCAGTTCCTATGCCTGTGCTTACAACCGAAATTCTTTTTTTTCCGATATAGCCTGTGTGTGTAACAAATTCACGGTGTTGTCTTTGCACATCTATACTATCAAAATGTTTACTTACTTCATGCACCCTGGCTGGGTCGCCCACTGTAATTATATCAGATGCAATTTCATCAGGCCTCGCATCAAGATGATAAATAGCGCCCCTGTTGTTTATTATAAGTTCTGACTCAGCAATTTGTTGCATGACTTTTTTCTTTATTCTATAAAACGCTGAAATTTACAAAACACTTTTTTGGGCTGGCTTTTTATTCAAGAGTATTAAAATGAACACCGAATTTCGCACTTTGTTTATGAAAAATTCTAAAAATAATTTTATTACTTTTGTGTCCTTAAAAAAAGGTCCTGTGGCCGAGTGGCTTAGGCAAAGCTCTGCAAAAGCTTCTACAGCGGTTCGAATCCGCTCGGGACCTCTTTTATTTTCCCCCTTCTCCTAATTTCCTATTTGTTATGAATATTCTGTAATATCACCTGAAGAAGATCCCAAATCAAATAATTGGTAAAAAATGTGATAGTATGTGGAAAATAAGATTAACGAGGTACTATACTACCAGTTGAGATTTTTTTCTGTAGGTCTGCGGAGAGCATTCAGCATATTTCATAAATTGACGATAAAAGAACTGGAGACATTCATAGCCGCAAGCATAGCCTATTTCATTAGCCCGCATATCAGTTTCAGAGAGAAGTTTACGCGCCATTTTTATCCGGTATTCGTTTAGAAAGCTGAAAAAAGGCTTCTTTGTAGTCTGGCTGAAAAACTTGGAGAAAGCGCCTTCGCTCATATTCACCAAAGAAGCAGCGTTAGCCAAAGTAATCTTTTCTGAATATTTCTCTTTTATGAAATTGCAAATAATATCAAGGCGGGAATTTGGAATATGGGTAGTAAATGAGAATTCCTCGTCACAAAGTATTTTAAATTCATTAGATTTTGCAAGTTCATTTAACAACTGTAATAAAAGCACCAACTTCTCAAAAGGAGGAAGTACGAGCAGGTCTGATTGCTTTTTTTTAATTTCCTTCCCGGTGTATTTATCAAATTTTATTCCTTTTACTGACAGTTCCAGTAACCTGCGGATGTCTTTAAATTCGGGAGTCGAAAGCCAATCTTTACCAAGAAAATCATCACCCCATTGCATTACAAGCGACGAGTAATCGTGGTGCTTGTTGCTGGTGTTTTGCCAGCGATGCGGAACGCTGGGCGCTAATAAAATAAGATCGCCTTCTTCAAAATCGTCAATATTATTACCTACATATCTAGTCCCGTTTCCCTTAATAACAAAGTTCATTTCATAATTCGGGTGAGAATGCAAAGGAGCATGTTCAGGCCCCTGTGTCTTCAGGAAAACGGAAGATGAGTTTTTTGGAAATAAAGGGTATTCAAAATTTGCCCTCATAATCGCGTGTTTTGGATAATTAAAATTATGAATAATTAACAGTACCCTGAAATATTCATATCCTTAGACTTCAGTTCTCAAAGCAATGGTTTAGAATTCACCAAAACCGGCGCAAAAGTTACAATTGATTTGCGAATAATCCATATTATATAAATGACAAATTAACCTTGCTTGCACAGTTAGGTTAAAAGCATTTTGACTTCCCGCGAACATGCTTTAGCTTAAAAGAACGAAGAAGACTTGCTTCCAGGTTATTTTTTGAAAATGCCCGTAAATAACAGGTTTTAGCATGCATAAAATATCGCGGCGAAGCCCGGTTTTATAAACCATAATAGGTGAACTAATAGTCATAATTGTGGAGTTTGAATAATCGCTGTTCATTTAGTTTTGTTTTATTGGGATAGCAAAATTGACTTTACGGATCATTACAAACGATTGGAGAATCTCACCTGAATAAAGGAATGAAAGGCAATATTTCAAGTATAAAGATGGAAGATAAAAACCCTTCATGGCGCTGGGGAACTATGTCGCCATGTATCATTACCCACCGGCTGATAAACTTGAATTATTGAAAAATAAACAAACTCGTTTTGGAACAGAAGCAACGTGGCGATCAAAACCAAATTTGAAAAATGAGAAAGGACAGTAAGTGATTTGCTGCTTCAACTTTATAAAAAAAATAACTGCCTAAAACCGGCAACATGTATCGATCCATTTATTTTAAAACATTTTTACTCGTAAACTTTATACTGGCCGCTGCCGTTTCAAGGGAACAAACGATAGACTTAAGCAAGGCCATAATTATAGCTTCGCCCAACATAAAACATCCCGTAAGGGAAACTGCAATCAGGGTGTTGCAGGAAGAAGTTACTCAACGTACTTCCGTTAATCTATCTGTTGCTTCAAAATGGAACAATGTATCGGCAATTGTTTTAGCTAAAGCAGACGACAACGAAGTTGGTGGTGTAAGTGTGCCAAAAAGTAAGGATGAAAATCCCCAGGAAAAAAAACCGGAAGGTTTCAGGATTGCATCAACGCAATCAACTGGAAAGAATATTCTTTGGCTGATTGCTGCTGACGAAAGAGGGATCATTTTTGCTATTGGGGAATTTCTTCGAACTGCCGGACTCTCAAACAGGAAAATCATTTTTAATAAGGAAAATGAAATTGCCACTTCGCCTGTATATCCCATCCGTGGACACCAACTTGGGTATCGTAACACCGCCAATTCCTGGGATGCATGGACGGTAGATCAGTTTGAAAAATATATTCGTGAGCTTGCTATGTTTGGCACCAATAGCATTGAAAACATTCCATTCCAGGATGATAAGCCCGGCCCTAATATGAAAGTTCCCCGTGAAGTGATGAACGTAAATATGAGTGAAATTTGTAACAATTATGGACTCGACTATTGGGTGTGGACGCCTGCAGATGTTGATCTTTCCGACAAAAGAAAATTTGAAGACGAGGTAAAAAAACATGCTGACTTTTATAAAGAGTGCCCCCGCCTTGATGGCGTCTTTTTTCCGGGTGGCGATCCCGGCGATAATGACCCAAAATATGTAATGCCTTTTCTTGAAAGAATCGCAACGGAACTTAAAAAGTATCATCCCAATGCCGGTGTGTGGATTTCTTTACAAGGCTTTCACGGCTCGCAGGTGGACTATTTTTATAACTATCTTAAAGAAAATAATCCTTCCTGGTTGGCCGGTGTTATCACAGGGCCCAGCAGCCCAGATCTTGCAGAGACTCGTTTTCGTTTGCCCGCAAAATATAAGCACATTTCTTACCCGGATATTACGCATACTGTTCGCTGCCAATACCCGGTATTAAATTGGGATCAGGCTTTTTCTCTCACCGAAGGACGTGAAGTTTGTAATCCTCAACCTTTTTATTATGCAAAAATTCACAATCGTTTTGCACCTTTTACTGATGGATTTATTTCTTACTCTGATGGCATACATGATGATGTGAACAAAGCAATTTGGAGCCAGTTGGCGTGGAATCCAAATAAAGAAGTGAACAAGGTAGTGCAGGAATATGCGCGGTATTTTTTTGGGCCTTCACTCGCAGAACCAGCAGCCAATGGCATCCTGGCCCTTGAAAGAAATTGGGTTGGGCCGCTGGAAGAAAACGGCGGCGTGGAAACAACATTTACATTTTGGCAAAATCTTGAATTAAAAAATCCACAGTTAAAAGATAACTGGCGCTGGCAACAACTGGTGATGCGTTGCTATTACGACACCTACGACAGGCGCCGGAAATTTTACGAACAAGGGCTTGAAAAGAAAGCAAATGAAGTATTGGAAAAGGCAGCTGTATTTGGCGCGGATAAAGCTATGGACGATGCTTTAATGATAGTAAAAGAAGCTGACAAAAATCCCGTCTATCCTGAATTGAGACAAAAAATAGTTGATTATTGCGATGCTCTTTTTAAATCGATCGGCATGCAAACAAGCGTAAAAAAATATAACGCCAGTGGTGAAGAACGCGGGGCAATTCTCGATTTTATTGATTATCCCCTGAACAATCGGTGGTGGCTAACAGACGAGTTTACAAAAATCCGTGCGATGAAAACTGAGCAGGAAAAACTTGCCCGCCTTGAAATAATTCGCACCTGGGAAAATCCCGGACCCGGAAGTTATTATGATGATGTATCAAATATTTCAAAAGAGACACATGTCACTACTACTTCTGACGATGCAACGGATGTAGCATGGTGGGATAATGGAATGAGCCGGAAACGTTTGTCCACCCAACTTTTTCAAAATTTTCCCAAATTAATTTATGAAGATCTCGATCCAGCAGGTGATTACACATTGAGGATCGCTGGTTATGGAGAAGCCTTGCTGCGGATAAACGGAGAACGGGTTGATCCTTTTATTTATAACAGGGATCTTGAAGAGTTTAAAGAGTTTCATATTGCAAGTAAATATGTTCGTGATGGAAGAATTGAGGTTTCTTTTGATGAGCCCGAGGAATCACAATTGAACTGGAGGAAGAAATCGAAAGTATGCGATATATGGCTGTTGAAGAAATGAAAGATGCATTTCAAATTGTCGTTTTGCTAAGCTGCATGTGGGCGGTGGAGACACCGCCCACGGCGGGCCGCCCTGGTTGGTGTCCCCACCAACCAGCGACAATTTGAAAAGCACCCGAAATAAAGAGCCTTATGTTTTAATGGAATAATTAATGGATAATATCAAACTGATTTAAGCAAATAATGGAATGAGATTAGAGAAATTTATATTAATGTTTTTGTTGTGTGTTATGCTTTGTCAAATAAATTTTGCACAACAAACGGACTTTTCAAATGCTGTGATTTTAGCACCGGAAGAAAGCAACGTACAACTACAGGAAGCTGCAACGGTTCTGCGGGATGTTATCAGGGAGCACACTAATATCGAATTGTCCCTCTTGCACGAAATTTCAAATGATAACAAACCGGTAATTTTTATTTGTATTGATAAAAAAGAAAGTAGCATTCCAAAACAATATTTGACAGCCTTAAATATACTTCCGCCCACTAAAAAAGATGGTTATAAAATCACCTTTTTAAAAAATGAACAAACCATTTTAGTTGCTGGGAATGATGAACGTGGCGCATTATACGGTGTCGGCTACCTGCTTCGTAAAATGGAACTGAAGCCAGGACAAATCCTTGCACCAAGGAATATAAATACTTCTTCCAGCCCTGCCTATCCTATTCGTGGGCATCAGTTAGGATACAGGCCAAAGACCAATGCTTACGATGCATGGTCGGTCTCACAGTTTGATCATTACATTCGTGACCTTGCCCTTTTTGGAGCCAACAGTATTGAAATCATGCCACCAAATACTGACGATGATTCTATCAGTAGTCACATGAAACTCCCTGCTATTAAAATGATTGCTGAGCAATCACGTATTTGTAAAAAATATGGGCTCGATGTGTGGATGTGGTATCCAAATATGGGGAGTAATTATACTTCACCCTTATCAATCCAGAGAGAACTGGATGAACGAATCGAAGTTTTTAAAGTGTTAACTAAACTGGATGCAGTTTTTGTTCCCGGTGGTGACCCGGGCGATCTTGAACCTGGTGTCTTATTTAACTGGCTGAAAAAGATGTCCGTTGTTTTACAGCAGTATCATCCCAATGCCAAAATATGGGTTTCACCGCAAGTTTTTCGTCCATCACAAAAATGGTATGATGCATTTTACAAGCAAGTCAATCAAAAGTATCCATGGTTTGGAGGCGTAGTTTTTGGGCCGTGGGTAAAAGAGCCCATCCGTGAAGTGAGGCGACTTGTAAATAAAGATATTCCTATAAGGAGATACCCTGATATTACACATAGCTTAAGTTGCCAATACCCGATTCCTCAATGGGATCTCGCCTATGCTATTACGATAGGCAGGGAATGTTATAACCCACGGCCTTCCGGTGAAAAGCAAATTCAAAATGTTTTTGCAAAATATGCACAGGGAAGCATTAGTTATTCCGAAGGGATAAATGACGACATCAACAAGTTCGTTTGGAGCAGCCAGGACTGGGATCCCACAACGCCGGTTATAGAGACACTCCGTGATTATGCAAGGTTATTTATCGGGCCTGAATACCTGCAAACTTTTGCGGATGGCATTCTTTCTTTAGAAAAAAATCTTAAAGGTCCATTGCTTACCAATACCAGCGTCGATAGCACTTTACAAAAATGGCAGCAGATGGAGAAAGAAGCATCACCACAAGTATTGTCAAATTTCAGGTTTCAGATGGGCCTTTTGCGGGCATACTATGATGCCTATGTTCACAGCCGGCTGGTTTATGAAAACGCTCTCGAAAGAAGTGCGAAGGATGCATTGGCGAATGCAAAAAGTACGGGTGCATCACAAGCAATTGACAATGCTACAGGAATACTTGAACAAGCAGTTCAGAAGCCAATTAGGCCTGAACTAAGGGAACGCTGTTTTGCTCTTGCAGATTCCGTTTACAATTCTATCGGCTCACAGTTAACGGTAAAAAAACCACAAGACGCTATGGCCGGCAGGGGAAATTTTATGGATAATATTGATTTGCCTTTAAACGATTCCAGGTGGTTACTCTCGCAATCTGCAAAAATAAAAAAACTACCCTCCGAATCAGAAAGATTAGACGCTATTGATAAATTACTAAACAGGTCAAATCCCGGCCCGGGTGGCTTTTACGATAATCTTGGTTCTACAGGAAATTGGAAACATGTTGTTCGCCAAAAAACATGGGCGCAGGATCCCGGTAGTCTTGAGTCTCCGTTAAGCGATTTTGGCGCAAGCCTTAAGGGCGAAGAGTGGGTTGACATTTTACCGGTTGGCTTTGAAGGCCAGGCGATACCCCAGGCATGGATGACGCAGGTAACGACATTGTACGATACACCGTTAATGATGAAGTATGAGAACCTAAATCCCAAAAGCTCATACATATTAAGAGTAGCTTATACTGGCCGTTTCAATTCGAGGTTGAAACTCATAGCCGATGGAAAATATCTTATCCATGATTTTATTCAAACGGGTAAACAACCCATCTATGAATTTCCGGTGCCGGCAGAAGCGTTGGCGGACGGGAAAGTCATCTTTACATGGACCTGCGATAATGGACAAAGAGGAACACAGGTTGCGGAAGTCTGGCTGATAAAAAAACAATAAAATGTCTCTTATTAATTAGGAGCACTTCGATGGATGACAATAAAAAAAACAATTTGTATGAATTTAAAAATTAGCAACGTAAAGAAAAGATTAAAGGAAGGCCAGGTATGCTACGGAACAATGCTTCGCATACTAAAGTCGCCGCAAGCCGTTGCCATGTGCGCTTCGGAAGGCTGGGATTATATTATTCTTGACACGGAGCATAATGATTATGATTACGAAACTCTCGGTAATTTTTCGCTGGTAGCGAAATATGAAGAGATTGCTTTATTTGTCCGCGTACCGGATAAACTGTATCATCAAATGGCGCAAATGCTGGATATAGGCGCCGAAGGTTTGGTGCTGCCGCAAGTTAAAACGCGGGAGGAAACAGAGCATATCATTCGCTCTACAAAATATGCTCCTTTGGGTACAAGAGGGGTAAGCATATCTACCACCGCTACTTTATTCAGAGACTATAAAATTGAAGAATATACCGAATGGGCCAACCGGGAACTTATGACCATTGTACAAATAGAAAGTGAAGAGGGAATAAATAATGCTGAGAAAATTATATCAACACCGGGAGTCGATGCGATAATGATCGGACCCGCAGATCTCAGTCATGATATGGGAATTTCAGGGCAGATACATCATCCAAGAATGGAAGAAGCGCTTCGTGAAGTGATTAAGCAATGTGATATATACGGAGTAGCACCAGGCATACACCTTAGCAATATGGAGCAGGTAGATAAATGGGTAAATGAAGGAATGCGATTCATTTCGTACAGTTATGATACGAAATTTTTTAAAGATGCATTAAAAGAGTCTTTGCATAAACTTCGTTCGATTGCGAATAAAGCAAATACGAAATAGATGAAAATAATTTTTTGTGTGTGATGTGTAAGATTTAAAATTAAAAAAATAGATGTGTTTCGAATTGTGACCGCTTACTCAGGTCGGCACCGAAGGTCAGACCGGTTAAAATTTTTATAAGAGCATAATAAAATAATATTTCAAAGTATGCAGTGGTGCATCCTTTAAACAAAACTGTATGATGAAAAATCTCACATTGCCGGATCTTTCAATTATCATCATCTACCTCCTGGCAATGGTGGCAGTAGGTATTTATTTTTCAAGGAAAAATAAAACAACGGAGCAATTCACTAAAGCATCCGGTAAGATCCCAAGCTGGGCAATCGGGCTTTCTCTGTATGCAACTTTTTTAAGTAGCAATACTTTCCTCGGTGTTCCGGGCAAAGCATTTGGCAGTAATTGGAATGCCTTTGTATTCAGCCTCTCCATGCCTTTGGCCGCATGGATTGCCACTAAATATTTTGTTCCATTTTACCGAAGCAGTGGGGAGATATCAGCTTACACTCATTTCGAGCATCGCTTCGGCCCATGGGCACGAACTTATGCAGTGATTTGTTTTTTACTTACTCAGCTTGCAAGGATTGGATCTGTTTTTTTTGGCATAGCATTAAGCCTGCAAGCTTTGACCGGCTACAGCATGGCTTCAATCATGATTGTAGTCGGCATCTGCATTATTATTTACACAGTTGCCGGCGGCATGGAAGCCATTATATGGACCGAAGTAGTGCAGGCGGTATTAAAAACTCTTGGTGCTGTTTTGATTCTTTACCTGGTAATCCAGGGCATACCCGGCGGTGTTTCAAAGATCATAGAGATTGGAAAACAGGATCATAAATTTAGTCTCGGTGGCTTTTCTCCCAATCTTACCGAATCAACTTTCTGGGTGATTCTTTTATATGGTTTTTTTATCAACCTGAACAACTTTGGCATGGATCAAAATTATGTGCAGCGGTACCACACTGCCAGTTCTGCGAAGGGAGCAGCAAAGTCTGTTTGGCTTTGCGTAAAATTATACGTTCCTATATCGCTCTTGTTTTTTATTATCGGTACTGCGCTTTATGCCTATTACCAAATGCATCCCGAACTTACACAAACCATACGGTTGCAGGCTGCCACAGAACGGCTTCCAATTTCAGCTTCGAAAGAAATGATTGCGGCAACCGCTGCATCATTAAAGCCATCGGACTTCGGCGATAAGATCATGCCGCATTTTATGGTTACTCAATTGCCTGTCGGGGCATTGGGTCTTATTATTTCAGCAATACTTGCTGCAGCCATGAGCACGATCAGTTCCGGCATGAATGCATCAGCTACTGTTTTTACAGAAGATATTTATAAAAGATATTTTAATAAAAATGCTGCGCAAAAAAAATCACTATCGATACTCTACATCAGCACTTTCATCTGCGGCCTTTTAGGTATGGCCTGTGGCATAGCCATGATAGGCATTAGCAGTGTACTCGATGCCTGGTGGGTGCTTTCGGGCATTTTCGCAGCGGGAATGCTGGGATTGTTTTTACTTGGAATAATAAGCCGCCATACCGGAAATGCAGCAGCCTTAACGGCCACGATTATAGGAATAATAGTAATTGTATGGATGGCGCTGCCGCAATTGATTCCTGAAAAATATGCTTACCTGCGAAACCCCCTGGATAAAAATTTAATAATTGTCATCGGTACACTTGTAATTTTTCTAACCGGAGTAGGGATAACAAAATTTCGTATTGCGATGAAATGAGAGCAGGCTTTCAGAACAAAAAAATTTCGAAAGCCTAAAACTTTATTGACTTATAAAAATATTTCAAATGGGAAAAATGACCGAAAAAAAATTTATACCTGTAATGCTTACTCCTTTTAGAGATAATGGCACTATCGACTTTGACGGCCTTACAAGGCTAACAGAAATGTATCTTCAGGCAGGTGTGCAAGGGTTGTTTGCAAATTGCCAGTCCAGTGAAATGTATGAGCTTAGCGATGAAGAGAAGTTACAGGTGGTAAACCATGTGATGAAAATTGCCGGAGGAAGCGTTCCTGTTGTAGCGGTGGGCAATTTTGGAAAATCTATTTCGGTCCAGGCTGAATTTATGAACCGGATTTATGGAACCGGAGTGCAGGCAGTCATTATAGTTACCAGCCTTATTGCTAAGGCAAATGAAGAGCCGGACGTCTTCGAAGAAAGGATATTTCAATTGTTTGATTTAACCGGGAAGATTCCATTAGGGTTTTATGAATGCCCGGAACCGTACAAAAGATTATTAACCCCAAAACAACTGGCAAAATTCGTTGCTACGGGCAGAGTAATTTATCATAAAGACACCTGCCTGGATATAGCGCTGGTCCGTGAAAAACTTGAAGCAACAGATGCCTATCCTTCTTTCGGACTATACGATGCTTATGC
>JBBSBD010000178.1:0-13060 GCA_038251675.1 Chitinophagales bacterium
GTTGGAGGCATGAGCGCCGAGATCCAGGAGAGTCTTAATAATTTTAAGGTGATTGTTGCTTTTGATCGTCGTGATTATTTCAGGAAACGATTTAATGAAGCGAATCAACATAACTATCGTACAGCCGTAGGTGCCGGATTAGTGAATAATATTTTCTTACCGGTTTATAGTATGTTCTCCGGGTTTGCGCAATTAACCGTATTGGCCTATGGCATTTATCTCATCTCCATCGGAAGTTTTTCTATAGGGTTACTGGTTAGTTATCTTGCTTACGCAACTTATTTTTACAACCCGCTAAGACAACTCGCTTCACTATGGACGACCTTCCAGGTAGCGATGGCCGGCTGGGACAGGATCACAAAAATTCTTTCCCTGGATTCTGATATTGCCACGTTAGAAAATGCCAATGGAATTTCTTCCGATGCATTATTGGAATTCAGGAATGTGCATTTTAGTTATGAAGAAGACAAAGAAATACTTCACAACATTTCATTGAAATTAGAAAGAGGAAAAAGCTATGCATTTGTTGGTCCGACGGGAGGTGGCAAGACAACAACTGCATCTCTTATCTCAAGATTATACGATCCCACCAAAGGAACTGTGTTGCTGGACGGTAAAGACATTCGCACCTATACACCGGAAGAGCGTTCGCAAAAGATTGGCTTCATTTTACAGGAACCTTTTTTGTTTACCGGCACTATAAAAGAAAATCTTTTATATGGCAACGAGCAATACAAAGATTATTCTGACGAACAAATGGAGCAGGTAATAAAAGACGCCAACCTCCAAAGTTTATTAACGATTTTTGAAAATGGCTTACAAACAAAAGTGTCATCCGGTGGAGACAATATCAGTTTAGGGCAAAAACAATTAATAGCTTTTATGCGGGCCGTTTTACGTAATCCTGAATTGCTGATACTTGATGAAGCCACTGCAAATATTGATACGATGACCGAAAGGTTGTTGGAAGATATTTTGAATAAGCTGCCTGATACTACCACGCGTATTATAATTGCTCATCGACTCAATACAATTGAAAACGCAGACGAAATTTATTTTGTAAATGCCGGAGAAATTACCCGTGCGGGCTCGTTTAACGATGCGGTAAATAAGCTGTTGAAGGGTAAAAGATTAAGTTAGGTCGGCACCGCAGGTCAGACCGGTTATTTATTTATACTCTTAAATTCCACCGTTTTCTGACCTTCGGTACCGACAGCTAAATAAAAATTTTTGGAATCAAATCTTCATCTATCGATTTATAGGATTCGGCAGCAAAATTTTCTTTGTTAAAACCAATGAGTCTAAAAGCAAGTTCCTGATCACATAAAGTTCCATTTCGTAATTTTAAATAATCGGCAAATGATGAATAGATCCAATCTTCCATCCTTTTTACCAAAACTGCTTTCAATGGATTTTGATGAATATATTGAGACGCAGTAAACCCGTAGTTTTTATCTCCTTCGGTCATGGATTTAGCTTTTGTTTTTTGTCGGAATAAAGAACCGGTTCTTTCATTTTGTTTATTGAAATAAGTGGCATAATTACTTTGGAGTAAGCAAAAGCCATTGGAGAGCTGACATAGATCAATATTACCAATCCTTTTAATTTTTTCGGAATCTTTTGTAGCGTGTATGAGAAAATGGAAATGATTCGGCATTAAGCAATATGCCAATACTTTGGAATAAGGAGAAACATATTTTCTAAAAAGTCGCAGAAACTGGATATAATCCTCGTCTTTTAAAAAGAGGGGCTCCCCGTTATTTCCCTGGTTATAGATATGGTATGTTTCATCCGAAATAATGTTCACATGAGAAAATTAACGATTTTTCTCGAGGCCGTCGCCGGAGGCATGCTATCACTTCAGGTCGGCACCGCGGGTCAGACCGGTTTTCAATAAAAGGGCAAATAAACTTTTGGGATCAGCCAACGACATAAATCTAAATAACCAGCCGCCGTCCGACCTTCGGTGCTGACGGCTATCGCTTCAGGTCGGCACCGAAGGTCAGACCTGTTTTTCACTACGCGGGTCACCCGGCAAGAATTGTAATAATGCCAAGTAAAATATTGAGTTTCAATTATATATTAACTTAACAAATATTCGATATTAATTTACCAATACTGTAACTTACTAAAGTTCTACAAAGGCTTATTCTCTTTTCTGGAACAATTCTAATTTGAAAAGCTTCCTCTTCTTCTTTGATTATAGCTTAGCTAAATGCTATAGTTAATAATACGTTCTCCTATTAACGGAATATAGATTATGCCCAAAGTAAATAAAAGTAAACCTAAAATACTTTCAGAAAATCTCTTCCCGGTAGTGGGGATCGGCGCTTCAGCAGGAGGCCTGGAGGCTTTTAAAAGATTAATAAAAGCAATACCCGAAAAAACAGGGATGGCCTATATATTGGTGCAGCACTTACATCCGGACCACAGTAGTTCATTACCGGAGATACTGCAAAGAGAAACTACTATGCCGGTGAATGAAGTAAGTGACAACGTGAAGGTAAAACCAAACGAGGTTTATATTATTCCTGCAAATAAAATGCTCGTTGCTACCGACGGCGTGCTGCAACTAAGCCCCAGGCCTTCAAAAGATCACAAAAATATGCCTATTGATATTTTCTTTTCTTCACTGGCAGAAGTACATCAGAGTCATGCGATAGGTATAGTATTATCCGGCAATGGCGTAGATGGTACCCTGGGATTGAAAAATATAAAAGACCAGGGTGGAATAACTTTTGCACAAGACCTTGATACTGCTGCTTTCGAAGCCATGCCCCGCAGCGCTATTGAAGCAGAGGTGGTAGATTTCATATTGGCCCCGGAAGAAATGCCGCGGCAATTGCTTGAGTTGCAACGTACCATTAATGAAATTCCGCTAAATAATACTTCTGCACGGGGCAAACACACCGAGGGCGAAAGTCTAAAACAGCTACTCAATCTCCTTCGCATTCATAAATACGTTGATTTTTCATATTATAAACAATCAACCATTCAAAGGCGTATTCTGCGCCGACTTGCTATTCTTAAGAAGGAAACTATTGCTGATTACCTGGAGTACCTTGTGCAAAACAAGGAGGAACTTGACATTCTATTCCAGGATCTTTTGATACCGGTGACCTCCTTTTTTCGCGATCCTAAAGTTTTTGAAAATTTATACGAAACCATATTTCCCGAACTTATCAAGAATAAAACGTTAGGAAATCCTTTACGCATTTGGATAGCCGGCTGTTCCACGGGCGAAGAAGCCTATTCTATGGGGATGTGCCTTCATGAATACTTAAGCGATAAAGTTTCCACTATTAAGATACAGATCTTCGCAACCGATGTCTCAGAAAAATCAATTGTCAAAGCAAGGTCAGGCGTCTATGATAAAAGGGAAGTGGAGGGCATTTCAAACGCAAGGCTTCAACAATTTTTTATAAAAACAAATGAACATTATGCAGTGAAAAAAGCGATAAGGGATATGTGTGTGTTTGCGACACATAATTTTTTAAAGGATCCCCCGTTTGCAAAAATTGATCTTATCAGTTGCCGCAATGTGCTTATTTATATGGAGTCTTTTTTGCAAAAGAAAGCGATAAATACATTTCATTATGCGCTCAATGGAAAGGGATATTTGCTGCTGGGGAAGTCAGAAACAACTAGCAGCTGTCCGGAACTATTTTTATCCCCGGGCAACAATGAAAAGTTATACCTAAAAAAAGATCTTCCCGGGAGGTTTATGAATATGGCCTCTGAAAGACGCGAAGAGGCGCTAAAGGATAGAGACTATGCATTGCGAAGCAACAAAAGAAGAAAGGATGACTTTCAAAAAGATGCTGACGATATTTTATTATCTAAATATAGCCCTGCGGGTGTGATAGTAGACGAACAGCTTGACATAGTACAATTCCGGGGGTTAACTGGTGATTTCCTGGAACCTTCACCGGGGGCAGCAAGTTTAAATCTGCTGAGAATGGCCCGTGACGGCTTGTCCTTTGAGCTTCGCAGTGCTTTGCAAAAAGCAAAAAAAACTAATAAGCCTTTTAGTAAAGAGGGTATCCCAATTAATGAGGGAAAGAGATTAGTTACTATAGAGATAATACCCCTGAATAATACCATTGACCAACACTTCCTCGTTCTTTTTAAAGATGCCGACCCGGTAGTTATTACAAAAACCCGTGCAGGCAATGGTTTGTCGCGATCGCCGGGTTCAAAAAATAGTCCCGAAAGTATTCGCATTAAAAATTTAGAAAAAGATCTTTCACATGCCCGTGAAGATATGCGAAGCATTACCGAAGACCAGGAAGTTGCTAATGAGGAATTGCAAAGTTCGAATGAAGAATTGCTGAGCGGGAGCGAAGAACTACAAAGCCTGAATGAAGAACTGGAAACAAGTAAAGAAGAACTGCAAAGCACCAATGAAGAACTGATCACGGTAAACCAGGAACTGTTTGACCGTAATGAACAGTATAACGAGGCCAGGATATATTCAGAAGCAATCGTTTCAACCATACACGAGCCGCTGCTTGTTATTAACAAAGACTTCGGCATAAAAAGTGCCAACCAGGCTTTTTATAAAAGCTTTTTAATAACAGAGGAGGAAACGATTGGAAAAAACCTGTTTGAACTAAAAAATAACGGGTGGAATGTACCCGGTCTTGAAACTATGTTGATCAGTATTCAAAAAGGATATAAAAAATCTCTTGAATGGGAAGTAACCTATACATTCCCGATAGTAGGAAGCCGCACCATTTGCTTTAATGCAGAGCCTGTGCAAAAAGAGAATGGAGAACACTGGATACTGCTGGCCTTTAATGACATTACCGCCAGGAAACAAATAGAACAAGTTGAAAAAAAATATACAGAGGAGCTGAAAAAAATGCTTGAAAATATTCCTCAAATTACTTCAACCGCAGCCGCTGATGGTACGGTGACGTATTTCAACCAATTTTTCCTCAACTATTCAGGAATGACCTTTGCTGAGGCCATAGCCGGGGGATGGGAACCAATAATAAAACCGGAAATGCTGGGTGATGTAAAAAAAGCGTGGGGGCATTCCATAGCAACCGGCGAGGATTTTAATATGGAAATATTGTTGAAAAGGAAAAGCGATAATATGTATCGCTGGCACATAAGCCGTGCAGCAGCTATATTGAATGATGATGGTAAAGTTACCTCCTGGGTCGGTTCTGCAAGTGACGTACATGCTCAAAAAACAAAAGAAGAGGCAAAGGATGAATTCATCAGCATCGCCAGTCATGAATTGAAAACCCCGCTTACTACCGCTAAAGCCTATATACAATTGTTACATGGAAGTTTGGTAAAATCAGGTTATAAAGATTTGTTGTTTGCAGAAAAGGCAGAACTTGCCATTGACAGGCTCAATGGTCTTGTTGTAGAATTGCTGGATGTAAGTAAAATGCAAAATGGAAGACTCAACCTTCACATCACGGCTTTTAATTTTAATGAAATGCTTTCTGATGCGATACAAGATGTGCAGCTAACAGCGCATCACCATCAAATTATAAAAACAGGGGAAATAGGCCACGATGTTTCTGCTGATAAAGAAAGATTGCAGCAGGTAATTATAAACCTTTTAACCAATGCTGTAAAGTATTCACCAAAGGCCAATAAAGTATTCGTAAACGCATCTCAGAAAGATGGCCAGGTAACCGTGGCAATAAAAGATAGCGGTATTGGGATACGAAAAGAAAACCTGGGGAAAATATTTGATCGCTACTACCGTGAGGAGGAGCGTGCCCACCACTTCCAGGGTCTGGGCATCGGGTTATCCATCGCAAATGACATTGTTCAACGCCACAATGGGAAGCTATGGGTAGAAAGCGAGGCAGGTAAGGGAAGCACATTTTATTTTACTGTTCCAATATAATTTATGAGAAAATGCATTTTAATATTTGACGATGATCCGGAGATTTCGTTAGCGTGTAAAATAATTTTAGAGCGGCAAAATTATAGGGTGGAAACGCGTATATATTGCGATGATATTATTAATGATATCAGCAAGGTAAAACCCGATTTGATTTTAATGGATTTGTGGATACCCGAGATAGGTGGTGAAAATGCCATCAAACTGGCTAAGAAAAACGAAGATACCCGGCACATACCAATCATTCTTTTGTCGGCAAATGCTGAAATAGAAGCAGTATCCGAAAGGACCTCAGTTAGCGGATTTTTAAAGAAGCCATTTGAGATTATAGATTTAGTGGATATAGTTAAAAATACTATTGCTAAAGGTAAGGCTGTGATTAATAAAGGGCAGGTACGGGAGAAATAACCTGTCCTAATATATATGATAACCCTCTCTTACGCTTTTACCCCGCATTCGCAAATGATTTCTGAATCATATTGTGGCCAATCTACCGTCACATTATTTTAAAGTAATAATTTTACAGCCCGGTTTCCCGGGATTCAAACAAAACTTATGGCTGAGCATAAAGTAAAAAACATCTTTTATACGGGAGCAATTCCAGCCTCGTTTATTGCCGAAAGTATTGAAAAGCACAAAACCCAAACGGGTATAGGAGGCCATAGCATTTTTTTAGGACAGGTACGTGCAGATGAAAAAGATGGAAAGAAAGTCGCTGCCATTGAATACACTTCCTATGAGCAAATGGCTTTGGAAAAAATGCACAGTATTCGACAGGAAATTTTTGAAAAATATCCGCTCACGTGCATGCACGTGCATCATAGCCTTGGCACCATCGCAGCAGGCGAAATATGCATTTTTGTTTTTACTTCATCTGCGCACCGGCAGGCAGCCATTGATGCTTGTGGGGAAACTGTAGAAAGAATCAAAAAGGAGTTGCCGATTTGGGGGAAAGAATTTTTTGAAGATGAAACGCATCAATGGAAAGTAAACAGTTAATTAATAAGGCAAAAAGCAGGTATGATTAAAGTCGAAGAAGCAGAGAAAATTATCCTGGAGCATTTAAGAGATTATGGAACAGAGGTCATTTCTTTTGATAACTGTTTGGGAAGAGTGCTTGCCGAAGATATTAAGGCCGACAGGGATTTTCCGCCTTTCAACAGGGTTACGATGGATGGAATTGCGATCCGCTTTGAGGCATTTAAAAAAGGAAATCGTGTATTTAAAATCAAAGCGACTCAGTCGGCAGGAGAGCAACCTCTTGAAATAAATAATGATGATGAATGTATTGAAATCATGACGGGGGCGGTTTTACCTGCTTCAGCCGATTCCATTATTCCTTATGAACAAATTGAAATTAATAATGGGATCGCCACAGTAAAATCTGAAACAGTCATACTTACCCAGAATGTTCATTTCAAAGGAAAGGATAAAAAGCAAAATGAAATTTTAGTTAGATCCAATCAGTTCATCACCCCCACAGTTATTACCATTGCCGCAACTGTTGGAAAAACAAATCTGCTTGTGAAAAAATTACCAAAAATTGTAATTGTTTCCACCGGCGACGAGTTAATTGAGATAAAAGAAACCCCCGCTCCCTTCCAAATAAGGCGCTCCAATGATTATACACTGCAGGCAATTTTAAAGCAATATGTGTTGAACGCAGTGTTGTTACATCTTCCAGATAACCAGGACCAGATTGAACAACAGCTTAGGTTGTGTATGGACGAATACGACGTGATCATTTTAACCGGCGGCGTTTCCATGGGGAAATTTGACTATGTACCTCCAGCGCTGGAGAAGCTGCATGTAAAGAAATTATTTCACAAAGTACAGCAGCGCCCCGGAAAACCATTTTGGTTTGGAAAGCAGGAAAGCGGAAAACTGGTATTTGCTTTCCCCGGCAATCCTGTTTCAACATTTGTATGCTTTCAACGTTATTTTTTGCCCTGGCTTAAAAGGTGCTTAGAAGTAACAACGAACGAAACTTATGCAATACTGGAGGAAGATTTTACATTCACGGCTACCTTACAATACTTCTTACAAGTAAAACTTTTGATTAATAAAAAAGGCGAGCTATCCGCCACACCAGTGGAAGGAAACGGTTCGGGAGATTTTGCTAATTTGCTGCAGACAGATGCTTTTATGGAATTACCTTTGGAAAAGAATAAGTTTAAAAAAGGTGATGTATTCCGGGTATGGGCTTTTAAAAATTTGATGTAAAAAATGGCTTTATGGGCATGAATGATTTCTCGCATATTGATATCAATGGCAAACCTGTGATGGTTGATGTAGGCGCAAAGAAAATCACACAACGCAGCGCAACCGCTGAAAGCATTGTTTTTCTGCCGGGAGAAGTACTGGATAAATTGGTGAACGGCGACATACAAACTAAAAAAGGCGCGGTGTTTCAAACAGCCGTTATTGCAGGTATTATGGCTGCAAAAAAAACTGGTGAGCTTATACCGCTTTGCCATCCGCTCGGCCTGGACAATTGCGGGATCGACATAAAATTGAATAACAAAAATGAGGTGGTAATTACAGCAACAGCCAGCATTGAATCAAAAACAGGCGTGGAGATGGAAGCATTGGTTGGAGCTTCTATCGCGGCGCTAACGGTGTACGATATGTGCAAAGCATTGAGCCATGATATTGTCATTAAAGAAACTAAACTTATAAAAAAGACAGGCGGCAAAAAAGATTTCGAAAGAACATAATTCTATTAAAATTGATCAAAAGAATTTTTTTTCGAAAAAGTTGCCACGACCTTTAGGTCGTGGATTAAATAAAAAATAATCAAGGCCTTTAGCCGAAAGAATTTATAAACACTATGATTTTTTCAACAATTTTGGTTAAAGCCAATTTGAACCCTTGAATGACCCGCGATCTGAAGGTCGTGGCAATAAAAAAGCAAAAAATGAAAACAGAACGAGCTAAAATAAACGGTTTGGTTTTGGCAGGTGGTAAGAGTAAAAGAATGGGGCGTGACAAGAGTTCTATTGAATGGCATGGTAAAGAACAGCAATACTATATGGCGGATTTGTTGAAGCCTTTGTGTAACAAGGTTTATATATCACATCGCCAGGGACAGGATCCGGATACCGGCAAAAATTACAAAACACTCATCGATACTTATAGCGGCATCGGCCCTTATGGCGCTATACTTTCAGCATTCCGGTTTCAACCTGATGCTGCGTGGCTCGTGGTTGCGTGCGACTTACCTTTACTTGATAGCGACACACTGAAATATCTTTTAGCAAACAGGAACGTGAATGCAATAGCAACGACATTTCAAAGCCCTTTTGACGGATTGCCGGAACCCCTGATTACCATTTGGGAACCTAAAAGCCATGATGTGCTGCTTTCTTTTTTGTCTGAAGGCTACACTTGTCCCAGGAAGGTTTTGATTAAAAGCGGAAAGGCACATATTCTTCAACCTCAAGATGAAAATGCTTTAATGAATGTAAATACCCCTGAAGATTTTAAGAAAGCCGAACAAATAATTATGCAAAACCAGGAATTGCACAATGCAGGATGAATGGCTACGATATAGTTGCCAGCTTAATTTACCCGGCTTCGGAAAGGAAAGCCAGGAAAAATTACAGCAGGCAAAAGTTTTGATAGTCGGCGCCGGCGGCCTTGGTTGCCCTGCTGCTCAATATCTTGCTGCTTCGGGTATAGGCACTATTGGTATCGCAGACTTCGATACCATATCAATCAGCAATCTTCATAGACAGATTTTATACACACCAGCAGAGGTAGGATTATCAAAAGCAGAAAATGCATGCAAGAGATTGCGACTTCAAAATCCGGATATCACCTTACTTCCAATCATTGGAAAAGTTACATCGGAAAATGTGATGGATATTATTAATAACTATGATATTGTTGTAGATGGCACCGATAATTTTGAAACAAAATATTTGTTGAATGATGCTTGCGTATTATCCCACAAACCTTTGGTATATGCGGCAATCTACCAGTACGAAGGCCAGGTCTCGCTTTTGAATGTGTTGAATAATGATGGAACCTGGTCACCTAATTACCGGGATTTATTTCCGCAGGTAAATGCATCGCAAATTCCCTCTTGTGCTGAGGGGGGGGTGATACCAACCATCGCAGGAATTATAGGCTGCGTGCAGGCCAATGAAGTAATTAAATGGATTACATGTAGCGGAGAGTTGCTTGCAGGAAAAATATTTATGATTGATGCACGAACTTTGCAAAGCAGGGTTATTAAAACAGGAACTGTTACCAAAACTGTCATCACTGAATTACAACCAACCGAAGTTATCAATCTTGTCTCTCCGGATTTTCTTAAAGAAAAATTGGAAGAAAATGTATACAACCTGGTTGATGTGAGAACTGTGGAGGAAAGAAATAACTTTCATATTGGCGGTAAGCATATTCCACTCCCGGAAATTGAAAATAATTTGTCTTTATTATCTTTTGATAAGCCGTTGGTATTTTATTGCGAATCAGGAAGGCGAAGCGCCGAAGCCATAAAAATCATCCAGGTTCAATTTCCAGGCGCGAGTCTTTTATCCCTGGACGGAGGCCTTAAATCGTGGAAATCACTCAGCAATATTGAGAAGACCAAAGTCGAAAGCGCCAATTAAATTCATCCGCCACTCACCGGTGGAATTACTGCCACTTCATCTTCCTGCTGAATAAGATATTTGTCTTCTGCATATTCATTATTTACGGCGACCATATAGGAGCCGAGATCTTTCAACGCTGGCTTATCAGATTCCATCAAAGATTTAAGATTGCCTACAGTAAACGTAGTGGGATCGCTGACTTCCACTGCAACTGTTGATTCTCCAAATATTTCCTGGGCAATCCCAAACGTCTTAATGTTTATTGTCATAGTTTTTTTTTTAAAAACAGGGCAGTTGCCTGGCTCCTTTTCTATCCGGCAAAAAAACGCAATTTAGATCTTTACACGCGATCAACTTTTATTTAAATTCTCTAAATTTTTATAATCTTCCTTAGTATCAATATCAATATACCCCAATGGAAAAGGTACGGTAACCGTGACATTCAAATTTTGGGAAATAATTTTTTTTGCACCAGCCTGGCCTTTGAGTTCCAGTAAAGGTTTAAAGAAAATCTTATCAAAAAGAACAGGCGTTCCAATGGCATTTTCGTAACTGCAGGCTACTATAGGAAGTTGTGTCGCCTCATATTTTTTAATCAACTCTTCCATTATTGCCGAAGATAAAAATGGTTGATCGCAAACTACCATAATAACTGCTTTAGTCGAAGGATTTTTATTTAATAAGGCCAGCAATCCGCAACGTATTGATGATGACATCCCTTCTTCCCAATCTTTATTGTAAACTATTTGCACTGTCAAATTTTCTATTTCTTTTTTCACTGCCTCATAGTTTGCCCCTAATACGACAATCACTTCCGGTGTTACTTTAATGGCTTCTGATACCGCATGTGCAATAAAACTTTCTCCCTTGTGCTGTGCCAGTTGTTTCGGAGCGCCAAAGCGTGAAGAAGATCCGGCTGCAAGTAAGATAGTCGCATATCGTTCCATAACATGAACAAGTTATTTCTTCTCAGTAACTTATAAAAATTTCAATTTTTTAAACAACCGACTCCGTTTGAAGAAATGTAATTTTGCAAATACAATTATTATTTCCAATGAAAGAAATAAGAACCATAATAAAGGCATACGATGAGATAGATAAAACAACAACCCGTGCTGCCCTGGCAACTGTTGTACGGGTAGAAGGTTCATCCTATCGCCGCACGGGTGCAAGAATGCTCGTGACGGACGATGGCATTTGGGTGGGAGGTATCAGCGGAGGTTGCCTCGAAGGAGATGCATTAAAGCGGGCAAGATTAGCAATAACCAAATCATCAGCATCATTAATAACTTATGACACCACAGAAGATGATGCGCACCAGATTGGCGTGGGATTAGGTTGTAATGGTATCATTGATGTGCTCTTCACACCTCTTGATTATGAAAATAAAAATAACCCGGTTGAAATTTTAAAAGCATGCATTGGAACAAACCGGCAAACAAATGTTTTAATTACTATTACAGGACTTGAGGGCGATTGGAAAAATGTACAGGCTGGTGAAGTAATAAAATATTCCGGAGTAGAAAGTTTGGAAAATTTTGAAGACGACCAAGTTAAGAAGCAATTAAATGAAAAAATAAATCAACAAATTGAAAAAGGTAAATCATCACCTGTCTATACAGAATCGCAGGATGGAAAAAAAATATCACTCTTCATAGAAATACTCCTGCCGGAAATCCATTTGATTTTGATGGGGTACCAATACGACATTTATCCATTGGCAAGGCTTGCAAAGGAAATGGGCTGGCGGGTAACTGTTGTTTCGAATCCATTGAAAGTAAATACAACTTTTGCAAAAACGATTGACCAGGTTCTACCTGTTGAGCAGTTCAACGAAATTCTCTTTGATGATTACACAGCGATCATCTTAATGTCGCACGACTATAAAACGGATAAAAGAAATTTACCGAAGGCTTTGGAAACCGCCGCTTCATATATCGCGATGTTGGGACCAAGAGTTCGTTCGGAGAAAATTTTCCAGGAATTGGAAGGAGAAAATTTAGCTGTTACCGGGGAGGATATGAAAAGAATTTATGCGCCTGCCGGCCTTGACCTTGGAGCGTTGACGCCGGAAGAAATAGCCTTATCATTATTGGCGGAAATAAGAGCCGTGCTTTCTGATAGAGAGGGCGGATTTTTAAGATTGAGGGAAACAAGTATTCATGAAAGAAATTAAAGACTGGCTTTGCAATGCTGAACAATGATCTATTGTTGACGGGCTGCGGGATAGTAGTGGAAAGCCCGGTGAGGCACTTCGAAAAGCCTTGCGTAAAGGGCAGCCTGGGTTTTGTGCCGGACTTGCAACGGATAGCCCGGACCGCAGATGACCAGAGAAATATTGATGCCAGCCCCAAATTATGATTTGCTAAAAACATCTTTAATAAACAATTACAACCAAAAAATAGTCACCCAAACTCATCGATCTTATCTTTAAAAATAACCTGGCACCGAACTAAAATTTCCTGATGAAGATTTTTAATTAAATTACCCTAATGATCACTGATACCTACAATAGAGTTCACGATTACCTGAGGATTTCCCTGACAGACAATTGCAACCTTCGCTGCTTCTATTGTATGCCCGAGGA
>JBBSBD010000179.1:0-13037 GCA_038251675.1 Chitinophagales bacterium
AGAAAAAAATATTCCTTATTACACAGATGCTATTAATAAAACAGACCCTTACATCGCATCACAATGCCTGCTGGATATTTATTATCCTAAAGGAGCAAAAAACTATGCAACGATCGTGTGGTTTCATGGAGGCGGTATTACTGGTGGCGACAAAGAGTTGCCAAAGGCTTTAATGGATAAAGGTTATGCAATAGTTGGTGTACAATACCGGCTGTCGCCGAAGGTATCTGCGCCTGCATATATTGAAGATGCGGCTGCTTCTGTGGCGTGGGTTTTTAGTCATATCGGTGGTTATGGCGGAAGCGATAAACTTATTTTTGTTTCGGGTCATTCGGCAGGAGGCTATTTAGGAATGATGATCACTTTAGATAAAAGTTATTTAGCGAAATATGATATTGATGCCAACCGAATCGCTGCATTAATTCCATTCAGCGGCCAGGCGATTACCCATTTTACGGTGCGTAAAGAAAGCGGGATAAAAGAGACACAGCCAGTAATAGATAAATATGCACCGCTTTATTTTGTAAGGGCAGATGCACCACCGACGCTTCTTATCACCGGTGATCGTGAATTGGAATTATACGGCCGTTATGAAGAAAATGCATACCTCGCACGAATGATGAAACTCGCAGGCCATAAACGCACAACTTTATACGAGCTTGAAGGATTCGATCATGGTGGCATGCCGGAACCTGCATTTCCTTTGCTTTTGAAAGAGGTGAAAACTGTCACGAAAGAAATAAAAGTTGAGTGATCAGATTGCGTATTACATCAAAAAAAGGCAAAGCACCGTTCACACAGTGCCTTGCTTTACCGACATTTTTTTATCCTTGTAAAAATATCTAACCCGTAAAACTCGAGTGAGTTCAGTTTTTTATATTGCCTGACATCTCATCGCATGTGAAACTAATTTGCAATACTTGTCCCGCCCCTGCAGGGAACCCAAATCCATTAGTAGAAACATATATTTTTCCATCGGAACCAAGTGTCATACCTGTTGGGAAAGTCAGCCCTGTTGTAATCACTTGCCTTGCACCTGAAGGATCGATTCTTACAATGTCTCCCGTTCCCGGTGTTGGAAAAGGATTATTAGTCGTCATCTCGAGCACATATAATCCTCCCAGTTTGTCGAAAGCGATGCCAAGTATCATATTGAATCCCGTCGCGTAGGAACTTATCTGCCCTCCCGGAGTGACTTTATAAACACTGGATCCTCCGTGCGGTGCCGGAAAAGTATCTAAATTTCCTACATAAAAATTGCCGCCGTAAAATGCGTGTACGGTAGGCACTATATGCCCGTAAGTTGCAGAAACATCTACAATCCGGGTAATCGTTCCATTGGTAGATATTTTTACCAACTCACCGTGATTGGCCTCAACAGCATATAGATTATTACCCCAGCTTGTCATGCTGTACCAGTCTCCGTCAGGCTCAAAATCATCTTCTTCAGGATTCGCTACAGGATGGTCCTTCAGGTACTCGCTCAGGTTAGCTACCTGGGTCCAGCTTCTGTTAGGGTTTATTTTAATCACGCTGTTTGGAATGGTAGGTACACCATGGGAACAACCTGCGCCGGTTATTACTGCATACATTGTATTACCGATAAACGCCACATCGCCAACCCCGCTTATATCTCCCATTGCATTTACGGTCGAAGGCAGGTTATCCACCCATGTAGTGCGGTTGCCTGCATGGTCTATCCTGGAAATACGGCTGCCGGTTACATCTCCTGTATAAGGGCCTACAGGTGGAATTACCTGGTCGCATCCTGTAGAAGAATTCTTACCACCAATTCCTCCTTCGGCAACATATAAATATCCATCGGGGCCAAACTTGAGGCCTCTCGGATCATTGAAACCTGTGGCAAAAACTTTTGTTGTTGTTGTAATGGTATCATCGCCATCGCAAAAATGCCTGTGCTCCTTTTTGCAAGATGTAAAAAAAATCGTGGCGAATATTATTAACCATAATCGGGATATAATTTTCGATTTCATAAAAAAAATTATTTGATTTTTGAACAATAAGTTGGAAATGTTTTCTGCATTGAAATACGATCAACTACGAGGTTCGTTACGGCAATGAAATATTTTACCACGAGAATTTTTTAATTTCCCATGTATGAGAAGAATACCTATGATTGCCTGGTTCATAAAAAACAAATAGGATTTTTATGGCGATGATGTAAGAAAGAAAAATTGAATAACCGAGTCGATATTAAATAGAAGGTATCGGAAAGAAATTTTCTGATGTTTGAGAAGTAAACGTCTTAAGCAATCTACACTAGCGGACCACTAATTTACTATTCTTTCTAACCAGATAAAAGAAATCTTTAATATTTTTTTGTCATCCAATTTTCATTTTCTGGGTTTGTGATCCTGTACAAAGAATTTTCTGCATGGATTCCATGCAGGGAAATACTAGATGCATTTTTTTAGGATCAATTCTTTTAAAACCAACTTTCAAATGGGAGACATCTGTATAAGTCCTGTGCAACGGCTCTGCAATAAGAAATTCATATTCGGCTTTTATATTGTTCAATTCTGCATCATTATTTGCAAACTCAAAAAAGTTAATAAAGGAGAATTTCTTACCTTACTAACTATTACGCTTGCATTTTCCAAAACGAACCAATATTAATGGCACTAATCCCCGGATACGAATACGATATTTTTATAAGTTATGCCCACGTTGATAATGCCGCTTTTCCAGGCCAGGCTGATGGCTGGATAGAGCAGTTTTACAAAAACCTCAACCTCATGCTCGCCAAGCGTTTTGGCCGACTCGATATGGTTAAATTTTGGTGGGACCATAAGAAACTAGACGGTAGTGTTTTGTTTGATCAGTCTATTGAAGAAGGTATTAAGAAATCGGCCATTATGATATGCCTGAATTCTCCGGGCTATCTTGCATCAGATTATTGCAAACAGGAACTGGATACATTTTACAAAAAAGCACAGGCTGAAGAAACCGGGTTAAAGGTTATGGATCGTTCCCGTATCATTAATGTATTGCTCAATAATATTCCTTTTAATGAATGGCCGGCAGAACTTGGCGGCACCAGTGGCTTCCCTTTTCACGATGCAAAAGAGGCAGGCGATTTTGGTGATACGGTTGATACTCTTTCCACCGAATTCCGTACGCAGATGCAAAGCGTGAGAGATGCAGTCTGGAATTTATTAAGTGATTTTCAAAAAGAGCAAACAGGACAGCAGCAAATAAATCCTAACGAGGATAAAGATATTTTTACCATCTACATGGGTGAGGTAGCCGATACACTTCGCACAGCCCGAAAACGTACCATTACTGAATTAGAAAAAAAGGGTTTTAAAGTAGTTAGCGGTATTCCTCCTCCTTACGAAGCGGCAGAACACGAACAAGCAACAAATGAAGCATTGAAAAATGCCAATCTTTCCATTCATTTGTTGGATGAATTTCCGGGGCGCGAAATTACAGGCGACACTAGTAATTGGTATCCTGAGAAGCAAGTAGAACTGGCGCTGAATTCCGATAAAGCCCAGATGATATGGGTACCCGCCGAAACAGATTTTTCAGGCATAGAAGATGAAAAATATAAACTCTTTTTGCAGGAGCTTGAGACTGGAAAGAGGGCTTCAAAAAGCTATGAATTTGTACGCGGTTCCAAAAGCACGTTAGCAATGGAGATCACTGATTTTGCGGAGCAGGTAAAGGTTCAGCAAATGCAAAAGAAGGCAGCGCAAGAAAAGGGAAAAGTATCGGTATTGTTAGACACACATTTTAGTGACCAGTTGTATGCGCTCGATCTTAGCAAAACGTTATTGGAACACCAGATTCAACCCTTTATTAATCCGCAGGAAGATGACCCCCGAAAGAACATTAACTTAATGGGCGAAAGATTAAGGCAGGTAAATAAATTGATTTTTTTATATGGAAGTGTATCCAAAGAATGGGTGCTGGAGCGAATGAGTGCAGCCCTGCAACTCATCATTACCAACAATTATCCCATAGATGATTTCTTTATTTATATGGCTCCTCCTCATAAAGAATCTGGCGATATTTCACTCAATCAACGGTTCCTGAAAATTAACGTGATCAATAGCAGCAATAACGGTGTAATAGATAAGTCAACACTTGAAAAGTTTTTAATTGACTTAAAAATGGAGGCTGTATGAGAGCAGACAACGCCAACCCGTACGTTGGGCTTCGACCGTATAAATTTGACGAAAGCATTTTATTCTTCGGCAGGAATGAGCAAACACTTGAATTACTCCAACACCTGCGGCAGCATCATTTTGTTGCTGTGGTGGGCAGTTCCGGTTGTGGTAAATCTTCTTTATTAAGAGCAGGGCTTATACCGGCGTTAAAAGCAGGATATCTTGTTGGCGATAGCGATCATTGGTTCGTTGCCATAATGAAACCAGGCCAAAGCCCATTGTATAACCTGGCTGAAGCAATACTTCAGCAGGTTGATCCGGTGACAACTGAAAGGGATATTTCGTCGCTGGCGCAGAAAATAAGTGAAGAAGGCACCGGTGCCATAACAGATATTCTCACTCCGCTTGCAAAGCAAAAGAATGTGAACTTCTTTTTGCTGGTGGATCAGTTTGAAGAATTGTTTCGTTTTGCAATGGCCCCAAAAAATATTGCCAGGAAAGATGAGGCCATTGATTTTGTAAACATCGTGCTTGATCTCTCGCAGCAAAAAGACTTACCATTTTATGTGGTGCTCACCATGCGTTCCGATTTTATCGGTGACTGCGATCAATTTTATGGGCTACCGGAAGCTATGAATAAAAGCCAGTACCTGGTACCACGTCTTAACCGCATACAACTGAAAACGGTTATCGAAGGCCCGGCGAGACTATACGGCGGTAAACTTGATCCATCACTCACATCACGCCTGTTGAATGAGTCAGGTAAGATAAGAGACGAACTGCCATTGCTGCAACATGCCCTGATGCGGATATGGGACCATGAAATGAATGTAGGTAAAAACGGTGAACTCGATTTACAGGATTACGAAAGTATTGGTGGTATTGAAAAAGCGCTTTCCAATCATGCGGATGAAGCCCTGAAAGGAATGAGTGATGAGGATTTAGGCATCACAAAAAAGATGTTCCAGGCGCTCACCGCGATCGATGAAAATGGAAGAAAAATAAGGCGCCCTGTTTTACTCAGTCAACTGAAAGAGCTAACTGGCGCAACAGAAAAAAAACTTCTCGAAATCATTGATCTTTTTATTAAAGACAGGCGGTCTTTTCTTGTCGTCAACAAGGCCGGCGACACAGCCGATAAAATAATAGACATCTCCCATGAAAGTTTAATACGCCAATGGAATACCTGCAGCCAGTGGGTGGATGAAGAAGGCGTATCTGCATCAAATTATTTACAGTTATCCGAATCAGCAAAACTTTATAAACAAAAGAAAAAAGATTTTTTAACCGGTAGCGAATTGCAGATTGCCCTTGCATGGTACAATAAATTCAAGCCCGTGGCGGCATGGGGCAACAGGTATAAGGCGGGTTTTGAGGAAACGATTGAATATTTAATGGATAGTGAAAAAGAGGCTATCGCTTTGCAAAAACAGGAGGAAGAAAGAGGCCGCCAGGAAGAAGAAAGACAACAGAAAGAAAAAGCGGGAAAACAAAAGCAACGTCGGTTGACGATTGGCTTAGTCGTGTTGCTGATATTTGTAATTGGAGCAGCGCTGGCAACTTTTACATTTTTTAGGCAAAATTCAATGATCACCAGCCAAAAGGCTGAAACGGAAAAGCTGTTGGAAAGAGAACGGGGTTTAAATGCTGAACTTTCAAGTTCGATTCAAAAATTCAAGACATCTGATTCGATTAAAAGAATAATTGAAGACAATTTAACACAGACAGGAAAAGAAAAGCTGAGAGTGATACAAAAAACTTTGCTCGCCGTTGGCAGCCATAGCAATGGAGGCATTGTCGTTAGTTTGAAGGATTCAAAGGAACACGGTTTGGTTGTTGCAGAAAGCGACCAAAATGACGGTTCAAAAACGGACTGGAATACTGCACAAAAAATCTGTGAGACGATGGTAGCGGATAGTTTTGATAATTGGCGTTTACCAACCAAAGAGGAGTTAAAAATGATTTATAACATCAAAGATAAGGTGGGCGGATTAAATACCGGGGGGCTCTATTGGAGTTCCAGCGAGGCGGGCAATAACTTTGCTTACTTAATTAAATTTTCGAATGGCAGCACAAGCTATAATTATAATAAGAATAATGATTTTTATGTTCGTGCTGTACGTGACTTCTGAGTTTTTGCGATTGTTTGTTTAGTGCTTAAGTTGTAAATAATAAATAGTACACTTTTTGCAAATCAACTGTAGGTTAACCCCACTGGCAGGCATATCTATCCAGGAAGATTATTAAGTTCAATTAAATCATAATTATGGAATCAAACCTTTTAGAAGCAGCCCTCAGCCAGGGTGATGTAAGCAAATCATTATTCCAGGGGGCCGCAAACAAGGAGCTAGTAACTGAATTGCAACGGATACTGTTTGAGCTTGGCTTTAAGAATGAATTGCAATTTGATAATTACCAGGCCGATGGAGATTATGGTGCCGCAACCGTAAACGCTGTGTCTGCTTTTGCAATAAAAAACAACAACAAGAGTGACGGTACTTCAGTGTCTAATGCACTATCCAAATTGATTCTTCAGCGGCATGATTTTCTTCCGGCAATGTATGTCTTGTGGTCTATCAACACTTCTGATCTTAGAACAAAAAAATATATTTCAAAGGGCACACGTATGAGCGTTACTGCCGTGCAAACTTTGCTGAACGAAAGGGGGTATGGCCAACAGTTGAATTTTCCAAAATATGGCGCTGATGGTATGTATGGTCAAAGCACACGGAACGCAGTTATTGCCTATGCTAAGGATAACAGCATAGATTCCGATGGAGATTTATTAACCCGGCCCCTGATCGATCTCATGATCAAAGATATTAATGTCTTTTATGGAAAGAACTGGAGCGACCTTGCTGTGAAGAATTTACCGAGCGACGAATCACCTTTGGTGCTATTCGAGGGTTCGCGGTTCCAGGGGCAGCCATGCCGTGCGGATGTGCAATTTTTGCCAATGCTCAAAAAGATCAACGCTTATGCGGAGCAAGCCGATGTGTTTGTTCATGTGACCAGTTCTTTCCGAACGTCGTCAAATGTAGGTGGTGCTATTGTGAAGCCCGCCACCCGGTCCAACCACATGGCCGGCCATGCGATTGATATGAACGTGGTTTATAGCAACCGAACAAAGTCTGCTAATTCAAAAGAACTAGCGAAATACCCTTCAGTAGCAGAACCGGTAAAGCGCTTCATTAAATTCATTATAGATGACCACGATCTGCGCTGGGGCGGAACTTTCCAGGTAAGGGATACTGTGCACATTGATGATGGACTCAACCAGGATATGGCTCTTTGGGACAAGAGATACCAGGCTATGCAAAAAGCAGTGCAATTGGGGAGGTAAGTTTTTTCCTATGATCTTATTATCGGGATAGCCTTTGGTTTGCCTTGTAAAAATCTATTTAGCCGAATTCTTTTGTACGACAAATTATGATATAGATTTCTGCCTGTTACATAATGGGCACCATCTCATCCGTAAAGTCTCGTTTTGAACTCGATAGTTCACCTAATCGTTGCAACCTTAAGACTGCTCTTTACCCCTCACTTTGTGGCTATTTAAAACTACGACCACAAATTTCATAAAATAAATATTAACCGCTTGCAACCTCTTTCACTTGTGTACGTATAATTCAAATAGATAAGCAGGTTAGCTTGTTTTTACTCAGCTTTTTTGCAAAAAGCCTTCACAATGACAGGAGCGTAAGCTTCTCTCCCGTACACCTTGAATTCATCCGGAAACAATTTCCGGACAGGTAAACCTGTATAAGAATTCCAACAATAACAAAGGATATTAACGCCAGCTTTTTAACTCTTAAAAATTATAAAATCAATGAAAAAGTTATTTTCTGTTTTAGCATTTGCTGCCATTTTCACCGCCTGCAAAAAAGATCACGAACCACATTCCGGTAAAGACATTACCAAAGCCCCGCATGTATCGGTGGACAGGTTTAATAGTTCATCAGGCACATTGTTTGTTCGTGCCGAGGATAATAATCTGCCGCTTCCGAATGCACCGGTCAACTTTGATGAGGGCCCTTTTATAACACATGGATTTACTGCAAGCGGCGCCCTTACTATTTATTATAATTTTGATGTACAGCCATCCGAGCCGGATGATATATATGTTTTCTTTAGAAAAAGCAGCCCGAATGTTGAGGTCACGGAGCAGCATCATGTAATTCCATCTCTTCCAGGTGCCGATGACTACAATGATTTCTGGGTAGTGAATAAGGTGATTGTTCCCGATAATTATGTACCTAATACTTTAACGAGTGAAGAAGAAATTTTTGCATCCGGTTTTCCTATTGAAAAAACAAACATAATTGTGAATTGCCCCGTGATACCATTTGGATCTAAAGCTTCTGCGAAATTTGGAGGCGGCTCCAATGAACCTGTTATTTGCTGGTACAAGGATAGCGCCGCAGCGTATTTCAATTTTGATGAAGCGCCGCTTATCGCAACTCCAGACGGCAAGGTGCCGATAGCAGATATTTATGTGCAATTTAATGACAATAGTACAGGCCCGTCATCAGGTTTTAAAACAGAGCCCGGAACTACTCAAACACATAACGTGATTGATGCATACCCTGGTGAGCCTGACTATTCACCGTTATGGCAGGTTCATGTAATTGACAATGCTGATTTTGATAAAGTCAAAAATTTAGAAACCGCTTTACAGGCCAATATATTAAATCCTAACGCAGCCCTGGTAAACTGTCCTATAGTGAAATAAAGGGAATCAAACCAATTGAGCCCTGCTGTTACCGGCGGGGCTTTTTTTATTAATGTCTTTTCATTCGGGATTGCTTGAAAAGATCGTGAAGTAAAATAGCTTTGGTTTTTCGAAACAGTCCCATCTTTTAACCTTGTTGGCAGGCATTCTCACCTGTGGAAATTTTTTTCGTTAATTTCGAAAACCCAAGGACAAACATTCAGATGATTTATACCAAATCTTATAAAGAATATGAGAGCAGGAATATCGGTAATTGTACCTTGTTTCAACAGCAGAGCCAGACTTGCATCAACACTGACGCATTTGGCTAATCAAAAAAATATTCCATTATCACAATGGGAAGTCATTATTGTAGATAATGCATCTACTGACAATACCGCGGACTTTAGTATCGAAACCTGGAATGCCAATATTGGCGATAAGCCGGATTTTAGGGTAGTTAAGGAAATGACTCAAGGACTGTCGTTTGCCAGGAAAAAGGGAATACATGAAGCACGATTCGATTATGTTTTGTTTTGTGATGACGATAACTGGTTGGCCGAAAATTATCTTTCGACAGCATTGAAAATACTCGGGACATCTTCTGAGATTGGAGTGTTGGGTGGCACAGGGTTGCCGGTATTTGAAGATAAAGAACCTCCCTACTTTTGGGCCAACCAATATCACGCGTTAGCCGTAGGCAGACAAAGTGATAAAGAAGGTGATATTACAGATACCATAAAACCAGTTGTCTATGGCGCCGCTATGTTTGTCAATAAAAAGGCATTTGATATTTTGGAGCAGGAGTTTGATTTTCAATTTCAATTGCCTGACAGGGTAGGTAACTCACTTAGCAGTAGCGGAGATTATGAACTGTGTATGGCAATGGCAAAAATAAGATATAGAATTTTTTATTCTGATGAATTAAGATTTAAACATTTTATCCCGTCAAACAGAACGACCATAAAATATTATAAGAAATTATTTCTAAATTTTGGAATATCGTATGCGGTGATGCATGTTTACAGGGTAAACAAAAACAATATCAATAACTTCAAAAATGATTACAGGTACATTTGCTTGCGATGCCTTAAAAATATATTTCTAATGAATACCTATCTTTTTTTTAAAGGATATTATTTCGGAATTAACAGGTATCGCCAGATAGATTATGTTCATCAGTTATACGACAGCTTAGGGATATTTCTTACGTTTTTGAAATCTAAAAATAGCTTCAAACAGCAATTCAATACTCTGCCTTTGTTCGCTCATAAACCTACAGCCCACGATCAATAGCGTAGCTATATAGTTCAATTTTTTTTGTTAATACATTGCTCTTTTATCCCATAAAACAGGAAAGTCAGGTTATTCCTTTCGCACACTACTTTCAATAATTTAAAATCTAAGTCACAACTACAGATGAGTGTAAACTGTCTTATGATATTTGAAACCTTTCTATTTACGAACACATTTATTCGATATCATTGTGAAGAAAAGCAAACTACATTCTTTTTACGGAGGAAATCTTTTTATGACAAACCTGAAAGCGATCATTTCAATTTTTTTTGTTGGATTATCAACAATTGCATTGGCGCAAAACAGGAACGTAAAGAAGGGGAGCCAGCAATGGATACAATATTATAATCAGTCAAAAATTGGAAATAAATGGACCTGGTCAATTGACTGCGGTTACCGATGGAATATTTTGTTTGATAATCGCTCACAATACATAGTACGAACGGGCTTCGGCTACCAACTCAACAGTAGCATGAGAGTCTCGGCAGGCTTTGCTCATCTTGGTTTTTATACTTCCGAAAAATTAAGTAAAGTGGAATATCGTCCTTACCAGGAGTTTGCAATCAATGACAAATATAAGAACCTTGGAATAAGCCATAGGTTTAGAATCGAGGAGCGATATTTTAAAAATGTAGTCAATGGAGATATACAACATGGCCATACTTTTAATTTCCGCTTTCGTTATCAATGTATGTTAAACATTAAACTCCTCAAGTTGTCATCGGCTAATCCAGACAAGGCTCTTTTTATGAACCTTGGGGATGAAATATTTATCAATGCAGGAAAAAAAGTGGTTTACAATGTATTTGATCAAAACAGGTTCCTGGTTGGCCCTTCCATTTCTTTTTCAAAAAACTTATCAATCGGTGTAACCTATAACAGCCAGTTTGCAGCCCTTAATGCTCCCAATAGTTATAGCCACGCGGATGTGCTCTGGCTGATAGTAAGACAAAATCTTGATCTGGCTAAGCACAAAAAGCAATCATAAAATGGGCAGAATTCTCTTCCTCTTATTTTTTTGTTTCGTGGCATTAACGGCTTGCCACGAAACCCAAAATGATCATTTGAAAATAGCCGTCGCAGCAAATATGCAATTTGCCATGAAAGAATTATCTAAATCTTTTACTAATGAGACAGGTATTACATGTGATTTAATTGTAAGTTCTTCAGGGCAACTTACTGCGCAGATCAAATCCGGCGCTCCTTATGATGTTTTTGTCTCTGCTGATATGAAATATCCTGGTGAATTATTTAATGCTGGTTTTGCTACTGGCAAACCAGCGATATACGCCTTTGGTAAATTAGTAATGTGGTCGGTGATTGATAGCATCAAGCCATCTATTGACATACTTAAAAATGCAGAGATTAAACACATCGCTATTGCCAATCCAAGAACTGCCCCATACGGTACAGCAGCTATTGAGGTGCTGGAGCATTACAATGTTTACGAAGATTTAAAAGACAAATTGGTGTACGGCGAAAGTATCTCGCAAACCAACCAGTTTATTATTTCGAAATCCGCGGAAATTGGCTTTACCGCCAAATCGGTAGTTTTATCCCCTGGGATGAAAGGCAAAGGCAACTGGGAAGATATTGATGCAGCGGATTACTCACCCATAGCGCAGGGAGTTGTGGTGCTTAAGCACAACGGCTCTAAGCAAGAAGACGTTCAAAAGTTTTACAATTTTTTATTCTCCCAGAAGGCAAAAGATATCCTCCAAAACTTTGGCTATTCTGAAAAATGACATTCGCATATGAATATCGTCACCGGGGCAATTACATCTATAAAAGTGAGTGGCAATATATCTTTGGTCACGATAACTGCCAACAATATTTCTTTCAAAACAATGGTGATTGAAACTCCCGATACCGCGGCATGGCTGAAAATGGATAATAAAATTAATGTGATCTTTAAGGAAACAGAAGTGATCATAGGGAAGGGATTGGAACACCTGGTGAGTTTGCAAAATAAAGTGCCGGGGAAAATTATTGAAATACAAAGAGGAGAATTGGTGAGCAAAATAACGGTTGATACTCCAGTTGGAAATATCGTCGCCATAATTTCTTTGGATGCCGTTATGCAACTTAGCTTGCAGCAGGGTGAAACAGTTACTGCCATGATCAAAACAAATGAAATAATGATATCTCAATAATGGATTGGCAACCTTTGATATTGACATTTAAACTGGCGCTTATAACGACTTGTGTTCTCTTGATTATCTCAATTCCGCTGGCTTACTGGCTGGCTTATTCGAAGTTTCGAATCAAAGCAATTGTGGAGACGCTGGTGAGCATGCCTCTCGTTTTGCCGCCGACTGTTTTAGGATTCTATCTCTTAATTGCCTTCAGCCAGGCAAATAGTTTCGGGAGTTTCCTTGCTGACTCATTAGGCATAAAATTAATTTTTTCTTTCGGCGGCCTTGTTATCGCTTCAGTTATTTATAGTTTGCCTTTTATGGTTCATCCCATCCAGTCAGGATTTTCAAATCTTAATCCTGCAATTACTGAAGCATCTTATGTGCTGGGAAAATCGCGGCTAACCACACTTTTTAAAGTGCTCCTTCCCAATATAAAACCCTCGTTGCTTACAGGTGTCGTGCTTGCTTTCGCACATACCATTGGCGAATTTGGCGTGGTGCTAATGATAGGAGGAAATATCCCGGGCAAGACGAAAGTGGCTTCCATAGCTATTTACGATGAAGTTGAATCGCTTAACTATAGCAATGCAAATTGGTATTCACTCATTTTATTTGCCATCACTTTTATAATTCTCCTGTTTGTTTATTTGATCAATGGAGGTTACTTAAAAAGATTTTGGAAATGATACAAATCTCTTTGCAAAAAAAATTACTGGCAGCAAATGGAGTCATGCAACTGGATGTTGATATTGAAATAGA
>JBBSBD010000180.1:0-13023 GCA_038251675.1 Chitinophagales bacterium
AGGTGGGGCATGGACTAATACTTCTTCAATAGTTAAGAAAGACGATTTTACCGAACTGAATAGCGATGACCTCCTTCAAAAAATTTCACGACTATCTATTCAAAAATGGAAATACAAAGGAACTGATGAATATCACATCGGCCCAATAGCGGAAGATTTTTACAAAGCATTTGGGCTGGGCACAGATGATAAAGGTATCAGTACGGTTGACCCGGCAGGTATTGCTTTGGCTGCTATAAAAGAATTAATTAAAGAAAATGAAGAAGTGAAGAAAGAGCTTTTGGATTTGAAAAAGGAAATAATGGTTTTGAAAGAAAACAGGTAGAAAAGAAAACAGAAATAAAAATTTCACTGAGGAAATAGAAATATGGTTCATTCATCGATAAACATTTTTATGAAAAATTTTTTTACGATATTCTGCTGCTTCATTCTTATTGATAGTATGTATGCTCAAAGCGTCTCCATAAACACTGATGGCTCTCACCCCAATGCAAGCGCCATGCTGGATATAAAAAATAATAATAAGGTTCTATTGATTCCGAGAGCAGATTTAATTACCACAAACACTTTAATATGAACATCTACCTACAAATAACAGGAGCTATCGGCCTTGCCCTTGCCCTCGTTGTATCAGGCAATAAACCTCGCGAAATCAGCCATCGGGAAGAAAATGCGGCTCCCGCCTATGCCCTTGTACGGGCCGTGGACGACATTGTGCTGGATGAAATGGCAAAACGAAATTACATCGGATGCGCAGTAGGAGTGGTGCAGGGCGGGAAGATCATTCACCTGAATGCCTACGGGCACCTGGATGAGCTACGCACCAACCCCGTAACTACAGGTACGATTTTCAGATGGGGATCCATTTCCAAAGTACTTACCTCGCTTGCGGCCTGGAAACTGATTGACAATGGCAAATTATCGCTCAATACTAAGGTGGTTAACAAAGTGCCCTACTGGCATTCGGACGGCAATAAGGATGATATAACGGTCGGGCAGCTCTTATCGCACCGAAGCGGCATTAATCACTACACGAATTATAATCAAAAAAAGTATAAGTCGGATGAGGCATTTGATGCCGAACAGTGTGTTAAAGTGTTTCGGGATGCCCCGCTGAATTTTACACCCGGCACTGCCAATCAATACACCACGTTCGGGTATAACCTGCTCGGCGCCGTAGTGGAGGAGGTTAGCAATAAAGGTTACGTAGAGTATGTAAAGAATAACATTAAAGATCCGCTGGGACTGACCAGCCTGAAGGAAAATTTCAACGGCCACCAAGGTTATGAAATGACCTGCAATGGCGGACTCAAGCACATGGAGGAAGGTGATGTGCTTTGGAAACTGCCCGGAGGAGGCTGGTCATCGAATATTGAAGACCTGGCCAAGCTGGAAATAGGCATGATGAATAATTCCATCCTCGCCAATACCTCGGAAATCTGGCAACCCGTGCCAAATAATAACAACTTTTGTTATGATCTCACTAACAAGAAGGCAGGCAGTGAAGTTAGGATTTCACATGGCGGCGCCAATGATGAAATCCGCACCGAAATGGCCTTCTATCCAAATACGGGATTTGGCGTGGTGGTTATCATTAACGGAAATTCGTATGCGGATGCAAAAAACCTGGCACAGCGTATTGAAAAATATTATGGAAAGAAAGTAAGCCCGGAAGAACTGGGAGCAAAGAACAGTATTTGTAACCAGGGCGCCTGCAGCGGCACCTCCGGAAACGACCGCCTGGTGGGGATCTGGAATTACAATGTGGGGGAAACCACGGTATGGAGAAGACGCCTGGGCGAAGACCAGTTTCATGCCGAATGGGATTGGCTGCAAAATATAGCAGGTTATCAACTCACGCATATTCAAACTTACCTCGGCGATAATGAAGTGCGTTACTGGGATGGAATCTTTAAAAAGAGTGGTACAAAATCGGCCCTGTATCGAAACTATACTACCGATGGCTTTCATGATAAATGGGAAGAAATGAATGGAAAGGGATACCGGCTGATTGACCTGGAAACTTACACAATTAATAATACACGTTACTGGGCCGGTGTATTCGAGCCGGGCACCGGTACTTACAACTTGTATCGCAATTACAAAACCAATGACTTTGTTGCTAAGGTAAATGAACTGGCCGGGCAAAACCTTCGGTTGATAGATGTGGAAGTTTATAAAGACGATGACGACAACCTGGTATGGAGTGGCGTGTGGAGATCCGGTACACCATCTCATTTTTACTATGGAAAATCACTGGACGACATGCCTCTCCTGAACAAATCTGAGGCAGTGGCGGATTATAACCTGCTTAAAGTTTGCACCTACATGGTAAATGGCCAACGCAAATGGGCAGGAATCTATGCGCCGAGTACATCGAGTCAGCCCATCTTTCTCGCTGATAAATCCTATTGCGAACTGGCCTCCAGCGACAGCAATTATATCAGCATCAACAAAGCATCCCTGATTGATCTTGAAATTTATAAATGAGCCAATATGAAATCTGTCTTTATTCTCTTTTTGATAGTGCTTGCTGTGCGCCTGTCAGGACAAAACGTAGCCATCAACAATGATGGCTCACAACCCAATACCAGCGCCATGCTGGATATAAAAAATGCTAACAAAGGTTTACTGATTCCAAGAGTAAATCTTCTATCGGAAACAGATGTGGCCACTATTCCATCCCCTGTTACTTCATTACTGGTGTTTAATAACAATGGAACTCTGCCGGATGGAGTGGGCTTCTATTTCTGGAATGGTAACAATAAATGGAGCAAGCTCGCCACCGTCAATGCATCGAATAATACTTCCTGGGGCTTAAGCGGAAATAGCGCTATTAATCCCACCACAGATTTTATTGGAACAACAGATAATCAGCCACTCATTTTTAAAACCAATAATATCCTTTCCGGTAAAATTGCCCAGGGTATCAATAGTGTTTTTTTTGGCCAACATGCAGGTGAAAGTATAACAACGACAACTAATAATACTTTTATCGGAGATGCAGCAGGAAGTAATAATACTTCAGGTTCCAACAATCTTTTTGCGGGATATTTATCAGGCAATGCAAATACAAACGGGCACAACAATGTTTTTTTGGGTAAAGAAGCAGGTAAATCAAATACAACCGGGGATGATAATATTTTTATTGGAGATGGAGCAGGAAGTAATAATACTGTCGGTTCCGGCAATCTTTTTGCCGGGAGTTTATCGGGCAATGCAAATACATCTGGATTTGACAATATTTTTTTGGGTATAGAAGCCGGTAAATCAAATACAACCGGGGATTACAATGTTTTTTTGGGGGAAGAAGCAGGTAACTATAATACCACAGGTTTTAGCAATATTGCCATCGGTTCGCAAGCTCTGTACAGGAATACCACTGGAGATAGAAATTTTGCTGCCGGATATGGTGCATTAAATTCAAACACTACCGGGTCATACAATATTGCTAATGGATTTTATGCATTGTGGAAAAACACTACTGGATTTAATAATATCTCCGAAGGTTATGTGGCAATGTTGTCAAACACCACTGGTAATAATAATGTTGCTATTGGAGATTCTGCCCTATTTGAAAATATTTCAGGTACTTATAATGTCGCCATTGGTAATGCCGCAGGGGCAATTAATAATAATCTTTCCAATACTGCGTGCATAGGCACAGGTGCAGGTGTACGCATAAGTAATGCAATAGCATTTGGAAATACTAATGTACAAAAGTGGCTATTTGGTGTAAATACCATTTTGGGAACCCGGGCGCTACAGGTAGGCAGCACTGCAACTAATGGCAATGGAGCATACCTTACCCAAGGTGGTACATGGACAAACGCTTCGTCAAGAAATAAAAAAGAAAATTTCTCCAAATTAAATAGTGACGACCTGCTTCAAAAGATTCAACAACTGTCAATACAAAAATGGAAATATAAAGGCACTGATGAATATCACATCGGCCCGGTAGCGGAAGATTTTTACAAAGCATTTGGGCTGGGTACAGATGATAAAGGCATCAGTACGGTTGATCCGGCGGGCATTGCATTGGCAGCCATAAAGGAATTATCCAATCAAAACGAAGAAATGAAACACTCAATCAAAAAGCAAAATGAAGTAATAACTCAATTGCAGAAGAGAATCGAAACATTGGAGATGAAATAATTTTTAAAAAACAAATAACAATTATGAAAGCTATTACAGGAAATAATGAGATCGTAAATGAAAACCCCATGTTAGTAGGTTTACCAACAACTTGTGGAATTGAATATGTTCCTGCCAATACGATCACCAGGTGCGAAGCAATAAGTAATTATACAAAAATTTATTTTGAAAAAGAGAGGCCCGTGGTTGTCTGTCACACCTTAAGATATTTTGAAGAGAAGCTTGTTAATGCCGGCTTCATACGCATCCATCGCGGCGAAATGATTAATAAAAACTATATATTAAAATACAATACGGAAGGAAGACTCCAGCTCACAGACGGGTCAATACTTACTATTTCAAGACGGAGGAAAAGAGAAGTATTTACCGCAATAGCATGCTAAAGGAATAGCATTTGACATTCATTTTTTTAAACCTGCAATCATGAAAAAACATTTACGCTTTATTTTATTGTCGCTGATTTCTTTTCTCGCTTGCGGAACAATTAATGCACAGGCGCCTGTGAATGATGATTGCTCGGGGGCAACTAACTTTGCCCTTACACCATTTGGTACTGCATGTTCATCTGCAATTGTTGCCAATACGGAAGGTGCTACCAAATCGTCGCCCAATCCTTCATGCACCTCTTCTTTAAATGATGATGATATCTGGTACACTTTCCAGGCAACAACCGAAAGTATTGTGCTTCATGCTTTGAATGCTTCTTATAATAGCACGGGACAGGGTGCACAAATTGGTTTTAGTTTATACGAGGGTGCATGCCCGGTAACGAACAGTAATCTCGCTTGCTCTAATTTACTCTCTGCCGGGGCGGGATATCTTATAATAAATGGCCTGGTGCCGGGAGATGTTTATTACCTGAGATTCTGGTCAGCATCATCAACACTATATGCCACTTTTGAATTTTGTGTACAGGAGGTAGCACAGCCCGCAAATGATGAATGCATAAATGCCGCTCAAATAATATCTCAACCCCGGGGCACAATTTGCAATGCCAACTATCAAAGTACAACTGTGGGGGCTACACGCTCTTCATTCGATCCTGCCTGCACCAATTTTAATGACGATGATATCTGGTATTCATTTACAGCAAATACAAACGGGGTGCTCTTAAACTTCAGTAACGCGAAACAAGCGACATCAGGATCCGGCAATGCTAACTTGGGTTACGCGATATATGAAGCTGCTTGCCCGTCCGGCGCAACCGCTGTCAGTTGCAATCCCAATATTGGTGCAGGCAGCGGAAGTGAATTGATCGGTGGACTTACTCCGGGCAATACCTACTATATGAGGTTATTTTCTTATGGTACCAATAATTTTATGACTTTTGACTTTTGCCTCGTTGACGAGGTTATTGTAGAAAATGATGATTGCATAAATGCTATAGACATTCTCGTCACTAATGGATTTTGCACTTCACCGGTTGCAGGTGATCTCTCTAACGCTACTACTTCTGCGGGCTTTGGATCGCCTGCCTGCACGGCACTTTCAAGCAGCGAGGATGTATGGTTTAAAGCTACCATTCCTGCTTCAGGGTCTTTGATCATACAAACGTCCGCGGATGATCCACGCATCAATGATCTTGTGATGGAAGCTTATTCAGGAAGTTGTGCGGCACTTACTTTAATCACCTGCGACGATAACAGCAATCCTGATCCTGTGCCTTCGGATCATCACGCGAGAATTACATTGAGTGCCAGAACTCCGGGGGAAATTGTTTATTTGAGGGTATTAGGTAAGGGCGGAATTAACGACGGCCCATTTGTAATATGCGCCTGGGATCCTTCATCATTGCCTCCCGTATCAGACGGCGGTAATTGCATCAATGGAAACATTGTTGCTATTAATTCACTAAATAAAAATCAATACAGGTGGGTTCCTCTCTTTGATAATACGGGAAACATCATTGCAGAAATTTACAGCGATGGGAATGATTTGGGAAATATAACTCCCGGTGTTTTTGTAAACACAACCGGGACCGTTAGAAATAACAATGGTAAATTTTATTTAGATAGAAATATAACGCTCTCCCCTGAAAACAACGCCTCAGCAAGTGTTCGTTTGTATATTAAGAACACTGAGCTAATTGCGCTGCAAAGCGCAGATCCATCTGTTACTTCGATAAATGATTTGAACATTACTAAAACGGATGCTTCATGCCAGCCTGTTTTCAGCGGCACTCCATCGCAAACTGCCCCGGATGCTTATATGGACTACGGTGCGGATCATTACGTGCAATTTTCCACGCCTTCGTTTTCGAGTTTTTTTATGCATTCTGCGAATGTGGTATTGCCATTGCGATTTATTTCTTTTAATGCCGATAAGAAAAACAGTGGGATTACACTAACGTGGAGAGTGGTAAAAGATAATTTGATAAAGGATTTTGAAATAGAACACAGCGGTGATGGGGTTAATTTTTTCAGGATCGATTTCCTTAAAGCAAACGGGTTTGTTTCTCAAGACGATGATTCGTGGATATTCAATTATATTGATAAGAACGCTTTCGGTTCAAAGATTTTTTATCGCATTAAAATGAATGATGAAAATGGTAAAAGTATTTATTCAAAAATAATATCCATCAGTCTGCAAGATGAAGTAAAAGTTCTTTCCCTGTATCCGAACCCGTCGGCAGGAAAGATTTTCTTACGATTAAATAATAACGCGGCAAATATTAACGCGAAATTGTTTGATGTAACAGGTAAGCTGGTTATGGATTTTGGGAAGAGGCCGTGGCAAAATGTAATAGAATTAAATATAGCCCAACTAAAAAGTGGAGTGTATATTTTGCAGGTAACAGACGGAACGAGTAAAAAGAGCTTTTATGAAAAAATAACTTTGGAATGATACTACGGCTTTGGTCAATGAAGGCTGCAGTCGAGCGGCACTCCGTATAGTTTATTTGGGTCTTACTTTGGTGAAATCATTATACAAAAAAGCATTTATAAATTAGTCTATACGTCGATAAATTGACACAGCTCCATCAGCATAACAAGAGGGAGTACTCAGTTGTAATTTACTGTCGCTAAAATTTATAAAAAATTCGGAAGGCGAAGGTGGTTCATTAATTTTTAAGGATAGATCTCCAGACCTGGTACATTCTTTACTGGTCACAATGTTATATCGGCCTTCGAACAATATTGAATCCTTTAACCGTCTAATAAATTGACCGCCTTTTGAAAATTCGATTATGTTGCCACTTCCTTCAGGATATGCCGTTGAAGCAATTATACATTCTCCGCACGAATAAAATTCAAGTTCCCAGGTTCCAACAATCTGTTTCTCACTTTGCCTTTTCTCCTGCGCTATTTTACTACATGAAAATTCGAATGCTAATAAAAAAAGTAACAATAATTTAATTTTCATAACCATAAAAGTTTATTTCCATGTTGACATTTCTTCAAATGATTTCGTTGCATTGGAAATTATATTTGTGTTGTGAAGTACTATTTAGACAATCCCGTTTATCATGCCTTACTAACAGGTGATCCCGACAAAGCTTTTGGATCGGAGCAAGTGAAATATTTCCAGAAGGAAATTTCTCCTTTCTCTGGTTTTCATGAAGAGTATGATGATGGATTTAAAGAGTTACACCAGTTATTACCGGGTGGTCGTAACATTCTCTACGCAACCAGGAAGGAAATTCCTGAGCCAAAAGGCTGGAAATTAATTCAACGTATTCCCGGCTATCAATTTTTATATTTATCAGAAAAGGAATTTGAGAATAACTTCTCAGATGTAATTCCTCTCAATGAACAACATGTTGAGGAAATGGTAAATCTTGCGACACTTACTAAACCAGGTCCGTTTGGCAAAAGGACTATTGAGTTTGGAAATTACCATGGAATTTTTAATAATGATAAACTCACCGCAATGACAGGCCGTAGGCTTCATGTTCATGAGTTTATCGAAGTGAGTGCGGTATGCACGCACCCGGGTTTTTCAGGAAGAGGCTTTGCAAGCTTGTTGCTTAAACATCAAATCAATTCAATCCTGAAGGAAAAGAAAATTCCCTTTCTGCACGTAAGGTTCGATAACAAAAAAGCCATAGATCTATATGAAAGACTAGGGTTTATTAAGAATGGTCTGATGAATTTTTATTTCTTGCGAAAAATAGACTGATTCGAAAGTTTTGCCGGAGCGCGGTAAGCAAATTACGTGTTAAGATTGTCATTGATTGAAGAGCAGACGGAGTGTATATAGGGATATAAACTGGTCTGACCTGCGGTGCCGACCCCGGGAAGCAATTGGACAAACCGTTGGAGGGCGGCGGTTCGCTAATCAAATATTACTAATCGTTCTTCAAAGCTTCCATTACATCTTCTTTTCTTCTTCTTGAAATTTCAACTTTGTGTGAATTCTTTAAAATGGCAAATCCATTGTGATCGATAAAGGAGATAAAATTTTTATTTACCAGGTGTGATTTATGTGTGCGGATAAAGCCATAAGCATTCAGCAACTCATCATAGTCTCCAAGGGTTTTTGAAATAGTATATTGTTTATTGCCGGTTACATAAAACCTGGTATAATTTCCATGGGCTTCGCAGCGTATGATTTCATGCGGCATCAAAAAACGAACACCCTCTTTTAAAGAGAGTGCAAGCCTGAATTGATTGGTATTTTGCAATTGCATGTTCAGGTCAATATTGTGTAACAATTCTGTTTGAGATTCGGGATGTTGCGTTGTATGCATAAACCGGTCCATAGCACGTATCAGTTCTTCTGCATCTACCGGTTTTAGCAAATAATCAAAGGCGCTAAAACGGATAGCCTGTATAGCATATTCATCATAAGCCGTTGTAAAGATTATTTTGAAATTCTTGTCGGGCATGCTTTTCAACACATCAAAGCCATTCATATAGGGCATTCTTATGTCTAAAAAAATTAAGCCGGGTTGAATGTGATGAATCATTTCCGCTGCCTTACGGGAATCATTACATGGCCGCACATATTCTACCTCCGGAATGAATTTTTCAATCATTCTTTGCAAGGAGTCGGTTGCTCTTTCTTCGTCATCTATCAATAATACCTTCAGCATTTTTTTTATTTATTAGTGGCAATGTCATCATGACTTTTGTTCCTGCTGCATTTCCATTTATGTCCTTCAGATCTTCGATCAAAACTTTACTTTTAAGGACGTGATGTTTGTTGTATGTTTTCAATCTCTCTTCGGCTACTGCGATACCTTTGCCGGCATGGGTATCTGCCACATTTATTTTCTTAGCGGCTTCTCTTCCGATTCCATTATCCTGCACAACACATATAATATTTTCCGTTGAGTCTTCACTAAGACTGATGCATAATGATCGTGGTCCTTCCTTATGCAGCAACCCATGCCAGATTGCATTTTCTACAAACGGCTGTATTAACAGGGTGGGGATTTTTATTTCGTCAGCGTCAATGGTTTCATCACATACAATTTCATAATGAAATGATTCTTTAAAGCGAAGCGATTCCAGTTCTACATAGAGCCTGAGCATTTCGAGCTCCTCTTTTAACGATACTTTTTCTTTATCGCTATGTGACAATACAGAGCGTAACAGGCGTGAAAATTTTGATAAATAAAGGGTGGCAGCTTTTTCATCGCCCGCTAAAATTAGCTGCTGTATTGAATTCAGGGAATTGAATAAAAAATGAGGATTCATTTGAAGCCGAAGGCTTTTTAATTGTGCCTCTGCGGTTTTGCGTTGATGTTTTAATAGTTCCATTAACGCATGTTGCTTATCGTTTTCTGCCTGCAGCTTTACAAGTTTATTTGCGCACAACGATGCAATGGTCGTAAGAATTGAAAGATGTTTTTGCGTAAAGAAATTCTTCTTCGAATTTTCGCTGTCAATAATACCCAGCACGTTTCCATTGTATGTTATAGGTACAGCAATCTCTGAGTTACGTCGCTGATCATCTACAATATATCTTTCATCTTTTGAGGTGTCATTTATAATTTCCGCTATAGCACTTTTAGCGACACTTCCTACAATTCCCTTTCCCACCGGAATTTCAATCGGGTTGAGTATAGCATCTGAATGTTCCTTTGATTTTGTTTTGTCATTATCGTCTGTGGTATCGGCCACATCTATATTTTTCGGCCCCCAGGCTGCTTTTTGAATTAGTACCCGCCTGTATTTTTCTAATAAATAAATAACGCAGTCTTCAAATTTGAGGCGACTAATACAGTTTCTCGCGACATCCCATAAAATATCATCAGTGGTTGTTTGTTCGTTCATGGATGAAGCAAAATGGTTAATCGCCTTTTCTATTTCTATTTGTTCTTTTTGTTCACCTAATTTTTTGCTTCGCCTGCCCCACACAAAAGTAGATAACGAAATAACCAATGCAACACAGCACGCTATAAATAATTTGCTTTGCCACCACGGCGTACGAATGGTGATAACAATATCATTTTTTGATGGCACCCAATTGTCACCATCTCTCGATGCCAATAATTTAAAAGTATAATTCCCCGAAGGAAGTTTGCTGTATTGCAATTCCTGGGGGCCGGGAATGATTTTCCATGAATCATCAGCTCCTTCAAGCATGTACTTGTAATAAATATTACCGCTGCTATAGAGGTCAATTGCAGAGAAAGCAAAACTTATTGAATTCTTAGACCAGGGAAGAGAAAGGCGCTTTGACCCGGCAAGCCAATAAGAGGAGTCTGACGTGGTAACACTATATACAATCGGCCTGAGTGGTAAATTCAGGCTTCTTAGTTTTTCAGGGAAAAAATAATTTACTCCTTCATCACCTCCCCATAAAATTTCACCATCTGGTTTTTTGTAGAAAGCATTTGGCCGGAAACCGGCATCGCTAAGTCCCGCACCGTTGTCGTAAGCTACCAAACTTTTACCCGCAGGATTGTAGCAAACGAGGGAAGTGTTATTACCTATCCATATATTGCCATTATTATCGGTTAGCAGTCCTTCGCATTTATTACTTCTCAGACCATTTGAACGATCGTAGAATGCAATTACCTTATCACCGTTTAAAATAGTAAGGCCCGAAGAGGTTCCTATATAAATATTCCCTTTGTTGTCACCAGTTATGCATGACACTGCATTATCTTTAAGGCTATTTTTAATGTTAAAGGGCTTTACGCTTTTGCTGATAAGATCGATACGAAATGCTCCATCATTTGTTGCGATCCAGCCTTCTCTTTCATTAGTAAAGTAGATAAAATTACATGCCCTTTCATTCAATGTCTGCAGGTACGAATATTGGTTGGTTTTTATTATTTCAAAATTATCAGGGTTTACTATGTTTAGTCCCCTTGAACTTGCTATCCAGATATTTCCATCCGGTGCTTCGCGGATTTCGTTAATTAGATTTCCTGATAATGAATTATTTGTCTCGTTTTTATCCAGGTATTTTATGATGTTTTTCTTATGGTCCATAACTACCACGCCAAAGCGGTTTAAACCAATCCATATTTTTCCCTGTTTGTCAAAACAAATAGCACGGACTTCTTCAGCATCTTTCAGCTCCTGCCCCTTTTTTCCATAAGAATGAAAAAAAGTCGTGTTGTTTTTCCTGTCCCATTCAATGAGAGAGTTTTGGGTTCCCAACCAGATGTTCCCGTCGCTGCTTTGGGTGATACAATTAATATATCCGTCAAAAATTTTACCTGTTTCCGAATCACGGAAAGAAGGTTGCCAACGGGCCAGGTAATGATTTATATTAAAATAATTGAGGCCTGTTGAATTTGATGAAATAAAAAAATATCCGCTGGTGTCGGAAAATAAAAAGCTCGTATTATCTGCTGAAATGCTTTTCGGGTCAACAGGGTCATGTTTGTACCGCACCAGTTTGTTGGCAGCGGCATCAAAAAGATACAGCCCTGCATAAGCCGATGTAAAAACGAATTGTTTGTCACGCAGGTGATAAATGCTTCGTGGATAAATCATCATCTCTTCGCCAAACTGATCTTTTAAATTGCCATAGCATGACACTATTTTTTTTTCGGTAAAATTCACTTTACATAGTTTGCTGTTATTGGTGGTCGTGATCAATGCCTCGTTGTCCGACAATCTTACCGCTGCCAGCACATCCGGTATGGTGAGTGTATGTAAAACCTTAAGGTTAGTAACATCAAAAAGGCAAAGCCTGTCGTATCCGCTGCAAATGAGTTTGTCTTTATCCCATGTATTTATTCGTCTAAAATTATAACTGAGAGCAGTATCTTCCTGCCAGTGTAACCTGTTAATTTTAAGTGGATTTTTTTTGTCAGGGCTATACAATTTTGAACCACTTAAAAACAATACACCTCTTGAAGTATAAGGCAATAAAAAGTCTGCCTTCACCGGTTGTCCGTTTTCTACAATTGAAATGGTATTAAATTTTCTTTCTTCATCAAGCATGGTAATGCTTTTATCAACAAAATGAATCCATAGCCTGTTTTTTTCATCACAGGTCATTCTTAAAATATTATTATTTTGAAGCGCAGGGTATTCTTCTTTGTAGAAGCGTGTTACTTTGTATCCATCATAGCAATTAAGCCCTTCCGATGTGCTCACCCAAAGCAACCCGTTCTGGTCCATCACTACACCGCTTACCCTGTTATCACTAAGGCCATCTTTTTTGCTCAGATGAAAAAATGAAATATCCTGTGCCGCTGTTGTAAGCGGCATTAGAAAAAAAAGGATATTCAATATTTTTTGTCTCAGCATTGTAGTTTGAAGCCTTAATACATATCACCACATTTAAAAATTACAAAATATTTCTTCTATTATATAACAATAGTTCGGTAATTTTTTAAGCTGCCAAGCGTCCTATATCCAGGCATTGGTAATAAAGCCGTTTTATTTTTTTGCAATTCAGGTCTAAAGCTAAGTTTGAAAATATTCTTTCGGTCATTATTTTATTATAATACATCAG
>JBBSBD010000181.1:0-12931 GCA_038251675.1 Chitinophagales bacterium
CAAAACCACCAAAATTTGAAATTCCTTTTTACCTCCTTATCATTTGCTCTATTACTTTTCTCATGCACTCCTACCCTGCATGTACAATACCAGGAAGACCATACTGACTTTGTAAACCCGGAGCGTGGCTTTTATATACCAATGGGAACAAAGGCCAGCAATTTTGTTCCGCTCGATTCTGCAGGGCTAGTGCAATTAAGAACAAAGCCACAGACCATGAGCAAAGCCACTTATAGTGTTTTATCTTCTTTGATCTATCGAGGCTATGAACTGGATAATTTTAAAGACCAGCCTCTTTCATCCGAATTTCTTGAAAAGTTGCAAAATGATTTTGACATCGTGCGAAAGGCAGGCGTGAAGATGATTCTTCGCTTTGCTTATACCAACAGGTCGCACTCCGGTGATTGCCCCGATGAAAATAAAATATGCCCGCCGTATGGTGATGCACCGGAGCAAATTGTACTTCAGCACGTGGAGCAATTAAAACCTTTATTGCAAAAGAATGCGGATGTGATTGCTGTATTACAGGAAGGTTTTATCGGTATATGGGGCGAGAGTTATTATACCGATTACTTTGGCGATGCCTCCCAAAATGGCGTTGGGAAAATGACGGATAGCGGCTGGGTGAAACGGAATGAATTTTTAAAAAAATTACTCGATGCTTTGCCGCAAACAAGACTGATACAGGTAAGAACACCGCAGATAAAACAGAAATATTTGTACGGGCCTCATGCAGATGTTTCGAGTGCTCCACTTACTTTGAGTGACGCGTATTCACATTCAGATGCAGCAAGGCTCGGCTTCCATAACGATTGCTATCTTTCTTCGCCCGATGATTATGGCACGTACTACGACTATGGCAGTTCCACACAACCACGCCAGCCTGCGCTTGAAGCGCTTCGCAATTATATAAGCGCCGATACAAAATATACAGTAGTGGGCGGCGAAACCTGTGATGATGCATTCAGCCCGCAGAATGATTGCGAGCCTGTGGGAAGAGCAGAGGCAGAAATGCGCATGATGCATTACAGCTACCTGAATGCTTCTTACAACAATGATGTAAACAATGATTGGGACTCGCTCGGTTGCATGAAAAGCATTAAGGAGAAACTGGGCTATCGTTTTGTATTGGAGAAAGCTGCTATACCTAAAACGATTCATCCCGGAAAGGAATTTATATTAGAAGCCGATCTCCGCAACGACGGCTATGCATCACCGTATAACAACAGGCCTGTACAACTCATTTTTCAAAATGAAAATACAGGGAGCATTTTTTCTATTGATCTCGATACTAAAATACAAAAGTGGTTTAGTGGTAATATCCATATTTCTGAGAAATTACAACTGCCGGCCAATATTCCATCGGGAAGCTACCGCCTGTTTCTTAACCTGCCGGATGCTTATGCAAGCCTTGCAAATAACCCGGCCTACAGTATCCGTTTTGCCAATACAGATGTGTGGCAAAGTTCCTCGGGGTATAATGATTTGCGAATGGACGTTACGGTGAGATAATTCTTCAGTCGTACGTGTTGCTAAAACCCCACACCTAAATACATTCATGCTTTGAAGCAAAACAATTATCAGCAACATAGAATAGAACGAATTAAAAAAGCAGGCCTTTCGCTACATTGGATAACTTAGTATCTATGAAATTCCATCAATATTTAATAAACCATAAAAACAAAAATAGAAAATGATGAAGGCAATAGGATTTAAACAATCATTACCCATTACCGAAAAAGAGAGTTTTATTGAGTTTGAAACCGAAAAGCCAACTCCTGCAGGATACGATTTGCTGGTGAAAATATCGGCAATATCCGTAAACCCTGTTGATTTTAAGATCAGGCAAAATGCGGCAAAGGATACCATACTTGATACACCCAAAATAATTGGATGGGATGCCGTGGGAACTGTGGAAGCAGCAGGCGATAAAACTTCAAGATTCAAGGCAGGTGACGAAGTGTACTATGCCGGTGACATTACACGAAGCGGCAGCAATGCCGAGTACCAGCTTATTGATGAACGCATCGTGGGCCATAAACCTAAAAATTTGACTATAGCGGAAGCAGCGGCCATTCCACTAACGGGGCTGACTGCCTGGGAATCTTTGTTCGACCGCATTAAGGTGAATCCCGGAACCGATAAAGGAAAAACGGTCCTGGTATTGGCAGGTGCCGGCGGTGTAGGCTCCATCGCTATACAAATTGCCAAAAAAGTGGCGGGGCTTACCGTAATTGCTACGGCATCAAGACCAGAATCTGAAAACTGGTGTAAACAATTGGGTGCCGATTATGTGGTAAATCCCCACAACCTGAAAGCCGAGCTTGAAAAAACCGGCCATAGCCAGGTAGATTACATTTTGGATTTTGTGGATTTAGGAGGTTATTGGGAAATCGCGGCTGACATTATAAAACCACAAGGACATATTGTATCCATTACCGGCAGCAGCAAACCGTTGAATTTGAATTTACTTAAAAACAAGAGCGTGACCTTTTCGTGGGAGTTCATGTACACCCGCTCCATGTTTACGACGGATGATATGGACAGGCAGCACAAAATCCTGGATGAAATAGCCGATCTGCTGGATGCCGGAACGTTGAAAACAACTTTGACAACCACCCTTGAAGGCTTTACAGTGGAAAATTTAAAAAAGGCACATCAGATGCAGGAGTCGGGAACAACCATCGGTAAAACAGTTATTCAATTTTAGAAAACAATAAACCGTCCTTTAGCGAAGTGTAGCACCGCACCGGATCTTTTCAGACGAACGAATTGACCTGAATTAAATTACAGTGGGTATTCAGCGGTACAAGCGCGGCTCGTAAACGGGAGACCGGGAAGAGAAAAAAATGAAATCAACTAAAGCAATTAAATATGAGTTTAAAAAAGAATAAAGAAAATGCGATCGCTTTCTATAGAACTGCCTATGAAGGCGACCCAAGAGGTGCTATAGAAAAGTACGTGGGTAAGCAATACGTCCAGCATAATCCGGCTGTTACTGACGGCACACAAGGATTCATCGATTATTTTGAAAGAATGCAGCGTGAATATCCTGGCAAATCCATTGAATTTGTTCGCTGTATTGCAGAAGAAAATTTAGTGGCGTTACATACTCATCAAACATGGCCCGGAGATGATCAATACGTTACTATGGATTTTTTTAGATTTGATGATGACGGAAAAATATGTGAGCATTGGGACTCCATTCAACAGGTTCCTGAAACATCCGCCAATCCAAATATGATGTACTGAAAAATTAAACTCCGTCCAATTTCGGCTCAAGGCTTACTTATCAATCTTACCTGATTAAAAATACCCTGGATGCAAGCTCCCCTTTCGCTGTATAAGAACTTACCAAACTATACCTTGTAAAAATTATTTTTTCAAGCGATGTCCAAATATCAAAACGTCATTCGTCATACCGGTATAAATCAAAACAATTTAAGGTCAACGGAAAATGAAAATGTAAACTTTTAAAACAAAGAAATTATGAAAAAAATATTATTGCCAATGCTGATGCTTGCCATGGTAAGCTTTACAACAACTAACACTCCTCTTACACAAACGGAAAGAGAATTTGCTTCAAATCTTTTTACCAAATCAGCTAACGATCTGCAGGCGGCTGTTAAAGGCTTAAGTGCAGCCCAATTGAATTTCAAGGCCAGCCCGGAGTCCTGGTCAATTGCCGAATGCACGGAGCACATCGCTTTATCTGAAATCAATTTTGACGGGATGATACAGGGTGTTTTAAAAACAGATGCAGATCCTTCTAAAAGAGCAGAGGTAAAATTGACGGACGAGCAGGTAATTAACATACTCGAAGACCGGACCAATAAAGTAAAAACGCAGAAGCCATTTGAGCCAACCGGAAAATTTGGTTCGCAGGAGGCTACTCTGAAAGCATTCCTGGACAAAAGAAACGAGCATATTAAATTTGTTGAATCAACAGATGTTGATTTACGAAACCGTTACCAGCAATTACCCTTCGGTACAATTGATGGCTACCAGGTCTTATTATTTATAGCTGCCCATAATGAGCGCCATATTAAGCAAATTGAAGAAGTAAAGGCGAACCCCGACTTTCCCAAGAGTTAGATGAATCAATATATTGATGCTGCCATCTTTTTTTCTTTGAAAAAAGATGGCAGTTTTTTTTGCAGTTGCCGGTATTTCAATTACTCCGACACATGTATACACTTCGTTATGGCGTAAGTTCATTCCTTTCGTCCTATCTAAAAATATCCGTGGCGTCTCACTTGTGCCGTACAACAAACTCACAAATGTTATAAATCAAAACATCAGCGGTCTTTTTTTGTTTTGGGAATCGTTTTTTAGTTCTGAGGTTAAAGGAGCCTCAAAGCAAAAAAAGAAATCACTTCCGCATTTATTACATTTGTATATGCCTGCTTTTCGCATAAAGAATTTACCAGCTTCAGCCACAAAAAATGGGGCAGGTAATTTGTTTTCACCCGGCTTGCCTATTCCTTTTTTTTCCGCAAAGGCGGGAAATAACGCGATACAAAGACAACCCACACCACAGGTTCCCGCTAAACCCAATTTAAGTTCAATAAGTGCAAAAGATCCCGCAAGTTCCAAATCACACCCCTCACTGATAAATGCGGCACTTGCCAACAGCAGTTATGCAAAATATTTTATTAAAAAACTAAGTGGTACAGGGTCCATAGATGCAAAGGGGAAATTTGTTATTGAAATGTCAAAACAGAATTTTGTGAATGCCTACAACAAATGTTATGGCACCAATGTCTCGACTCTTAGCAGCACTGACGGTTTTTATTGCCCTGCGACCCAGGAAATTCACCTGGTTCCTAACGCAGAATTTGGAATGGCTTTTCATGAATCAGTGCACAAAGTGTCGGCACTGCCAAAAGCGATTTCTTACGGAGCATGGGCAAACGAGGCAAATTTTGCATTTGATTTGAACGAAGGTTTAACATCGCACTATGCGAAAGAAATACTTGACAAAGATTATGGGATCACCAATTATATCGACGGGTACCCTACCCAGAGAAAAAAAGCAGAAGGTTTAATACAAACCTTCGGTAAAGACGAAATAGCTAAATTTTATTTTGCTTATGATGTAACGGGTCTTCTTTCAAAAACTGAAATGAACCACCACGGAAGGAACATTGGTGAATTTTTAGTAAGCAAATTAAAGCAAGCCTGGTAGGTTGTTTTATTCTTTATTGGCCTTTTAGAACTTCCTCTTTTTTGAGACCAATCAACCACCATGTTTAATTCTCCCAAATAAACCAGTAAGGGCAAATCAGGATTAGTACCAGGTATAATAAATATTTTTCCTGCTGAAAAATGGTTCATAATAATACGGCCAACCGACAGATACGCGGCATAACATTCCACCCTCAATCCCCTAAGTTTTCTAATGAAAAACTGATTCTTACCAGGCTATACCCAAATGATGCGACGAACGGTTTACATCCCGCGACGTAGAGCCATTATCTACTTTAAACAAATACCTCCACAAGCCATCTTATATACATTGATTCACTTTTAAAAAAAATAATTATGAAAAAGATTTTTACAATGATTTTGGTTGCAGCCGGTACTATCAGTTTCGCTTCTGCACAATCTCACAACGAGAAAAACATTGCCCGGAATGATAATAATAAAACAAGCAATGATTATGGACAACATTCCGGCTTTGACAAAAACAACAGCGTCGCTTACAATGACAACTACTTTTCATACAAAGAAAAGCAGGTGAAGCTGGAAAAGATCAATCGTGAGTTTGATCAAAAAATTGTGGCCGTTCAGCATAACAGGCGTTTAAGCAGCAGGGAAAAAGTAAAGCAAGTTAAGTGGCTGCAAACCCAACGTAACAATGAAATAAGCAAGGTGGAACACCAATATGCAAAAAGCAATCAGAAAGCCGAAAGAAAAACACCCGGCCATGATTCACATAAATGGTAGATCATTCTTTCTCAGCAACGTCCCCACTTTAGGGGACGTTGTTTGTCGTTGCGGATATTCCAAAAATCCTAAGTATGATTACGGCTAACCGTATCCGTTGTTGTATATTTACTTATTCAACGCTGGCCAACAGTATGGAAGATTTTGCAGTAAAGGAAAATGATCACGACAAAAATAAAATTGATCTTTTTGGAATTTATTCACTCCACGTTAATCCCTCTTCTTCATCATCTGGCTGCGGGTTGGTATAGTTATAAAATGAAAGAACGGCACGGCGCAATTGCTCGGCAAGTACAATTTTGGGATTATCGCTGCTGAATATAAAATCAGTTCGTTCATTCGGGTTATAATCCTTGGAAAATAAAATATCATACGAATAAAAAAATCCCTGGTTGCCTATAGTAAACAAAGCTTTGCGGCGCACAAGTATATTACTGAAAACTTCGCTTTTTTTCCGCGTTTTTATTCCGACGCATATACCAAATGTCCGTATGTCATCATCGTTGAGGTGCTTTACCAGGAGCTGTTTTAATTTCAAAGCATCCGGGTTATTATCCTCCACCTGGAAATTTAATTCATTAGCGGCATGCCTTATGTTTATATGGTATTTGTCCAGGAGGTAACTCCAGTCAGCCTTGTTTGCCTCGCCTATTCCTTTTATAATAATTGTTTTCCAGGGGGTGGAGCACAATTGCCCGGTTTCCGTTTTTATGCAAAGCTGGCAAACATCTTTTAAAAATTTTATGCTGAATAATTCATCCCTCCTGTAAATGCCCAGCCAGTATTTATCATTGTAACGGTTGAGGCCCTCATAATAAGGAAGGTTGAAAGGTGGCAGTTGTAGTGGGCCTCCGGCTGGCTTTGTGTTGAATGCACCGGTGTTTATTCTTTCATAAAGTTCATCACCACTTGCTTCGTTATTATCATAAAACTTCAGCCGGTCCATAAGGATCGTTTCTTCAATAAGAGACGATACCGCAGCCACATCTTTTGTGTGAATAACATCCTTCCATTCATATATAATATTTGTTTTTGGAAAACGAATGAACAAATGCCAGAAATGCGGCTCGGCGGGTGAGGCTACCCAGTTAATGTTGCCCGTAAGTAATGGCGTGAAACTCTGGTTAGCATCACTGATATTTATTTTTAGCCGGGGCGTGTGGGTTATTGATTCAAATATTTCGCGGTACACATTTTCTGTAAGCCATGTGTTGGTAATAAAAACTTCTTCAGCCGGAAAAGAGCTCATGATGTTTGGAAATTCTTCGTTGTTTATTTCATAGCTGATGCCCAGCATGTCAAGTTCCGCCGTCAAATTACCAAGTTCTTCTATTTCTATATCAAGAAAAAGCTGCTGCCGCAAACCAAACCTTACACAGAGTAATCCCGATTTACCCGCCGCCAGTAATATATTGTAAAGATCCACCTGCGGGATAATTCCGCCTTTAAAATTTACTTTGATCGTATTTATATTTTTCATGTTGAAACAGGTGTCTTTTTTGCATCATAAATTCAGTTACCAGCATTAGCTGCCTTTGCCAAATATCAGTATTTTACCTAAAAGAATTGGTTATATATTGGATACCTAAAATGTGATTCATTTCGGGCAGCTAATGACCAACGATTAGGAGCACCAGTTTATAGTATTATTGTTTTGTTTTTCCAGGATTTTTTTAAATTAATTGTCGTGGCTAAATTTATAGCGTTGCCATTGATCTATTTTGCAGGAAGCAAATGGTTAAACAATTTTGCATTTCACGCGCCATTAAGTTTGCTCGTTTTCATTTTAGCTCCACTGATTTTAGTTGCCATAACTATTGCTGCGGTTACAGCATAAAGTTTAAAAGCCGCTTTGGCAAATGCGGTTACTTACATCAGAGATAAATAGAACAACCTGTTGATTGGCATTTTTTTAATAGCAAAATATTTTGCACTTGCCAGTGCTCCACAAAACGCGCAAATGAGCAGCCTTATAAAAAATATTCGCCCAATACATACAAGTTCTTAACTTTAAGGCTATCGGATTGAAATAATTAATTCGAAAAAAACATAATCTCTTTAATTAAAAAAAACATTGCTGTATGAATGACAACAAACCAGTAAATTCTTCAAGGAGAAATTTTATCCGTAACGGCTCTTTAGTTGCTGCCGGCATTACCATTGTACCACGTCATGTTTTGGGCAGGGGGTTTGTTGCTCCCAGTGATAAACTTAATATCGGTGGAATAGGTGCAGGTGGCAAAGGAGAAAGCGATCTTGCCAATTTCTTCAAATCGGGTAATGCTAATATAATTGCCCTATGCGATGTGGACGATCGTTCGTCCGCTAAAACAAGGGCCGCTTTTCCTAAAGCCCCTTATTATAAAGACTATAGGGAAATGCTGGATAAGGAAGGAAAGAACTTAGACGCGGTATCTGTATCTATCCCGGACCATGGGCACGCAGTTGCTGCGTTGATGGCCATGCAAATGGGCAAGCATGTGTACGTACAAAAACCAATGACGCATGATATTTACGAAGCAAGGGTATTAACCGAAGCGGCCAGGAAATATAAGGTCGTAACTCAAATGGGTAACCAGGGTTCTTCCGGTGATGGTGTGCGCCTGATGGAAGATTGGTATAATGCCGGGCTGATAGGTGATGCACATACGATTCACTGCTGGACTAACAGGCCCGTATGGCCGCAGGGAACGGGCTATCCCACTACCAAAGATGAGATACCTAAGGAATTAGATTGGAATCTGTGGCTGGGCCCTACTGCATTTCACGAGTATCATACCGGCTTTGTTCCGTTTAGCTGGCGTGGCTACTGGGACTTTGGCACCGGCGCATTGGGCGATATGGGTTGTCATATTATTGATCCTGCATTTAAAGTAGCAGGCCTTGGGTATCCTTCAGAAGTAGAATGCAGCGTGGCTGATGTGTATGAAAAAATGTGGACACCTGCTTATCATCCGGAGAGTTGCCCGGTAGCCTCTTCTATAAAAATGAAGTTCCTTGGAAAGAATGGCAAACCCGATGTAACACTAACCTGGATGGACGGCAACATCAGGCCGGAGCGCCCTGAAGAATTGGGGGCCAATGAAGAAATGGGTAACTCAGATGGTGGCGCCATCATAGAAGGAACAAAAGGAAAAATGATGTGCGGTTGCTATGGTGATGATCCTACATTATTACCTACTTCAAAAACTAAAGGAGTGAATGTGCCACAAACAGTAGAGAGAGTACCGGGCGGACAAGATGGCCACTATGCACAATGGGTGAACGCTTGTATAGCAGGCTATGGCAAAGGTAAAACAAGCTCTCACTTTGATTATGCAGGGCCACTTACTGAGACCGTTTTGTTTGCTAATCTTGCGCTTCGCAGTTGGAATTTAAAGGACGCGTCTGGCAATTTCCCGGGAAGAAAAAAATTATTATGGGATGCCGACAATATGAAAATTACCAACTTTGATGAAGCCAATCAATTTGTAAGAAGGCAATACAGAGACGGCTATTCGTTTAAAGCCTAAGTAAAAAAGTAAAGAGGTTGAAATAAAAAGATGCTGTTTTGAAGAAATTTAAAACAGCATCTTTTTTATAAGTTGTGTTTGATCTTTTTAGTTCCTGATATTTTCTCTTTAAAAACACCCGGTAAAATTATGCCGTTGCGGGTGTTGCGAAAAATCCAGGCACCACTCAAGTAAACCCACCGTCAGTCTTTTACAAATTCTATATAGTCAAAATTCATATTGCCATTTTCAACTACATGCAGTGTAAGAAGGTGTATTCCTTTTTTTAAGTGGATGGTAGTTAGCGAGTCTGTTTTGTTCCAGTGGTGCCACTGGCGCCATGCAACAGTATCGGCATCGTTATGAGTAGAAAGGACATTTAAGGGACCTGCGACCGGCGTATTATCAACATCAATAGAAATGGCACCATCGCCAGCGGCAGTGTACATTAATGCAATGCGGTAATTGCTGGTTTTCTTTACCTGTGCTACGTATCGTATCCACTCACCGGGCTTTGTCCATCCCACATACAATTGATTCATCTCAGGTTCATGTTTATTGAATGGGTTGTTATCGATGTTTTTAGTTTTTGTGTAGGAAATATCAACGCCTTCTTTCATCCTGAATTCATTTAGGTAACTGCCATTAGCAGGATTGAGTTTACCGCTTCCATTGTTGATACTATCCGTATCATGATAAGCAACTCCTTCACCGCCTTTGTCATAAAATTCGCATTCGATTTTACCGGGAATACTTTGCGCCTGCCACGGCTCACCATGGTAAGCTTTCGATATGTAGTGGCGCATGCAGGCACCCATGGATAAGACAAGTATTGTATATAGCAATGGTTTCAATCGTTAGTAGAATTTCATCGAAAGTATTTTATTTTTTTTCAAATCCTGCTGATTATTCCTCAGCATCTGTATTCTCAAATGACTGTCCGCTCATCGAGATAGCATCATCGCGGAATTCACTCGTACTAAAGAACGTTCATAAGTAAATCTTCAGAGTCCGAACTACAGGCAATTTGATTTTTCTATAGTGTAAATGCGGGTGTTAGCAGTCATGCCATTTGCGAGCAGTCTTCAAATTTTAAAGCGAAAGAACCTGGCATATTTTTCTCGCAATTAACTTTGCAAATGTTATCTAATTAGCTAACTTTGTTTTGTGGGAGAAAATTTCATTCGGAACATATTTTATTATAAGCATTACTATCTGGACTTCTTTAATGAGTTAACAGAAGATGTACAAAAGAAGTTCAACTGGACGTTTGAGCTTATAGCAACGATAGACCGGGTACCGAAGAAATATTTTCAGCACATGGAAAGTACAGTTGGACTTTATGAAATTCGTGTAGAAGCAGGAAGTAATATTTTTAGAGCCTTTGCTTTTTTTGACGAAGGACAATTAATAGTGGTGGCAAATGGATTTCAAAAGAAAACTCAAAAGACACCTAAAAACGAAATTGAATTAGCAAAAAAAATTAAAAAAGAGTATTTCAATGAAAAAGCAAAAAAATAAAAACCTCACATCTTTTGTTGACCATCTTGACAAACAATACGGCAAACGTGGAACAGCAAAGAGAGAAGATTATGAACAAGGATTTGAAATCTTTAAACTTGGTGTTCTAATTCAAGAAATGCGTGAAAAGCAAAACCTGACACAGGAGCAGCTTGCAGCAAAGTGTGGCACGACAAAATCCTACATTTCGAGAATTGAAAATAATGCCAGTGACATCAGACTTTCAACATTAATGCGCATAGTAAAAGAAGGTTTGGGCGGACAATTGAAATTGTCAGTGGCTTACTAATCAAAGGCACGAACCGCTCACAAGGTATTGTGTGCAAGTGTGGCTTAACGTTGGAGCAATCGACTTCAGTACCTATCAACAGCAGTTTCGGTCCGACGAATAAAGCCCAACTTTAGTTCTTAATATTTAATTTTAATAAAACCCGGGCAGCAGTTGCGGGCTGGACGTTCAATGAATACCACACATGCCCAAAGCCATGAACGATACATCATTTCGTGGGCCGTGAATAATTATTAGTATTCGACAATTGAAGAATACAAACCAAAAGACCAATGCGCTACTTCATTACCAATTGATATCCCTTTTCAACCAATTGTTCCCTTTCTGCCAGGGTTAATTTTAATGGGAGCTGCGCCAGCCCCAATAACCTTCTCATTATTTCCGCACCTGTAAATCCATCCAGGACTTCAATATCTAATTCATTAAAAGAGTTGTAGTTTTTTTTGATTAGGGGCAAAACCTTTTCATCCAGCCCGGCAAAGTAAAGATGAGCTATCATCACCCCGAGGTCAAATTCTCTTAAGCCATAAAAGCAAAATTCGGCGTCGATTATTTTGATACCGGTTCCTGTTTCTAACCAACTGCCGGGGTAAAAATCTCCATGCAATAAATACGCTCCTTCGGATAGGTAAAGTGCGCCCAGGCTTTCCAGTTTCTTTTTAAGAAGACTATCCGTTTTATAGGGCATCGATATTGCCTGCAGCCCCTCTTCAACAGTGTCTAAATTAAAACCATTATTTGCCTGGAAGGGATAATTAAAAATATGTTCATGATTCAACAGCGTCATTTCCCTGTTAGATAACGCCGTGTCTTCCTTTAATTTTTTTACCTGGTTATGCAGTTCATCAAGGTAGGAAACCAGTTTGATTATTTCTGTATCGCTCAACCCTTCTTTGCGATCATATAAAAAAGTATAGTCTTTAGCATCGCCCAAATCTTCAAGCAACATAATATTATTTTCTTCATCAATGCCGAGAAGTTCCGGCATCATTTGGCTGATCTTAATTTGTGGAGATATTTTTCGATAGAAAGAGCCTTCTATAACAACCCGGTTTGCAGGAGCGGCTACCTGCGGATATTTTTCAACATACCCCCGCGATTGCTTTATTATTATTTTCCTTTTGCCGGTATCCGCTCTCAGTACACAATTCATATTTCCTTCGCCCGCTTTACCTAAGGCTACAATAGTTTCATCATCCATGATCCATTCTTTTCGCCTTAAATATTTTGTGAGTTCGTTTGGATTTCCGGGATCAATTAAAAACATTATTGGAATCTTCTTTATAAAAATTTAAAATAGGTTATGCCTTAAGTATGATTATGCTAAAATGCAAGCTCTAGTGATCTCGTCTTACGCCCGGTTTGCACAGTCGCTTATAGTGTGTATCATATCCTTAATATCAAAAGGTTTAGGGATAAAACCACTGGCGTTGCATTCCTGCATTACCTTTTTTTCATTTGCATGCGCAGAAAAGAATATGATCGGGATTGAAAAGTCTTTCCTGAGTTCTTTACAAACCTCGGTGCCAATTCTGCCAGGCAGCATAACATCAAGCAATATTACATCGGGGCTGCACGCGGTTACTTTGGCAGGTACACCAAGCCCTGTATTGTGGGTGTACACCTCAAATCCTGCGTTCTTAAGAATATATTTTACAAGGTATAAAATATCGGGATCGTC
>JBBSBD010000182.1:0-12757 GCA_038251675.1 Chitinophagales bacterium
GCCATCCGGTAAGGTAAGGCTGCTATCGATCGCAGATGTTGACACAGATTGTTGCTTTTCATTATTACATGATATACAGGTTGCAACAATTAAAATGAGAATTGATTGGATAAAATATTTCATAACAAGATTTGTGATAAAATTACATTATATATAAAAAATGATTTACGCAAATATTATATGGTTTAAAAAACAGATAGGTATTAAGAACCTTTATACTTTAATAAAAAATTAAAACAAAGCAAACGTAGTTGGATTGAGAAAAACAATCTGATATATTTGAATTTGAAATTCTTTTGAACAGGGCATTATCGCGCTATTGATTTGTTGAATTCATAAAAAAAGAAAATGGCTAAAATTTATTTTGGGGTAATCCTTACTTTTTTGATCACTCCGGCGTTTGCGCAAAACCTTGCCCAGGTCACAATAGATAATAGAGGCGACAACGACATCATTACTTTTTTAGTGGATGGAAGTACTGTTGTTAACATCAGTAAGGATGGCAAAATTATAGATTGGGGAACGGAATATACTTCGCGGGTAACGGGTATTTATCCAAGACTGGAAAAGTATATGGGCAGGGAAGAATACTATCCTGATGCCGATAATGAAGCGTACCGCGGCAAGGTAAAATATATTGGAAGAACATTATTTACATACTACACGGCTGCAGATAATGAGGCATTAAAAGGAAAAGTGAAATCCATTGGGCCGAATATTCTCGATTATTATCGGGATTATGATGATGTTGCCTTTCGGGGAAATCTTAAAATCGCCGGCTCTGTTACTTTTACTTATTACAGTTCCTTTGAAGATCAGTCTTACAAAGGAAAAATAAAATCTGCGGGAAGTACAAGGTTGGCATATTATGGATCCATTGATGACAAAGCGTACAGGGGTAAAGTAAAAAATGTGGAAAGGAATTTATTTACTTATTACTCATCTTATGACCGGAAAGAATATAGCGGTATGATGAAAACGGGCTCGCAAATACTTTCCAGCGGAGGACTTAAGTTTATTATAAAAAATTACTGACCGGATTTTTTATCAATGTGCAGATTAGTTCTTGTAAATGATTTTGGTTCTTGTATTAGAAGTATGATTTTAAAAACATGATCTTAACTCGGTAAGCAAACCCGGAAACATTGACCACTATATCTTCCTTCTCAAAGGGATTCAAAAAGCCTTGCTGCAAATAGCGTCACCGGTTAAGTGATAAACTGTATTTATCCTTTTTTTAATAAAGATTCGTTTTCAGGGTCTTTGGTTTGGGTAGGCACTCCCATTATTTTATCAAATGCTGCACGCATCATCCAGGCTTTTTCAGTATCAGAATAATCACCGTGTGATTTTTCAATAGCCGTTTTCAAAATAACTTCCACATTTTTACAGGTTACACCGTACACATAAATAATTTTGTAAGCCGCCCACTCGTAGATGCGATAGCGTGCCATGTGCAAACCCTCGTTGTATATAGGTGCGCCCAATGAAATTGCATCGTCGATTATTTTTTCAATCTCGATACTATTGGCACATGAGATTGGTAAGCTGTCTGCTCCGTACCCGTTAGTCGAATGTATCGTCGCCAGGGTGTCAGTTCGCGAGGCTTTACAAAAAACACATAAAAATAGGGATATCGATAGGAGGAGAGCCTTGTATAAGTTCATGAAGCAGTTTTAATTTTTTTTTAGAAAATACAAAAGAAGTAGGAAAGCAAGTTATTACTTATGTCGGGAAGTGAGGTTCTAAAAGAGGATTTTTTCAGGTAAAAAAGCACCTTGTGTAAATACTTTTCTGCTGTATATTGCCGAATCTTCCATCAATTATAAAAAATCATGAAATGAAAAAAATTACGTTTGCTTGTCTTAGTTTCATTTGTATTACAATGCTGACACAATGCAATACAACAACTACCGAAAAAACATCGGATGCGGATTCAACTGCAACCACAACTGCCCCTGCAAATAATGTTACTGATGATTGGAAAATAGGTGTACAAATGTGGACCTTCCGAATGTTCACATTTGCCCAGGCGCTTGATAAAGTTGACAGCGCCGGTGTAAAATATATTGAGGCATTCTGGGGCCAGCCTTTAGGCGTAGGACTGAAAGATAGTTTTGGCATTCGCATGTCTGACGATAGCAAAGCCAAACTAAAACAAATGCTTCAATCAAAAGGTATCAGCATAGTTGCAATGGGTGTAATATCTCCCAATTCAAGTGAAGAATGGAAACAGGCTTTTGATCTTGCGAAAGAGTTCGGACTGAGTTATATAACTGCAGAACCGCAAAAAAAGTTTTGGGATCTGAGCGATAGCCTTGCGGGTGCTTACGGAATAAAAATAGCTATTCATGATCATCCAAGACCGAACGATTTCTGGAGTCCTGATTCAGTCATGGCAGCAGTTCAGGGCCATCCTAATATCGGCTCATGCGCTGACGTTGGGCACTGGGCACGTAACGGCCTCGATCCCGTGGATTGCCTTAAGAAACTTGAAGGGCATGTATATGGAGTTCATTTGAAGGACATCACTAAATTTAATGACACACAGGCACCGGATACAATTGTAGGAAAAGGTGTAATCAATTTTCCTGCTATATTCCAGGAGTTGAAGCGCCAGAATTTCAAGGGAATGTTCTCAATTGAACATGAATCAAACTGGTATCATAGTTCGCCTGACGTAATTGAAACAGTTCAGTATTATCATGACCAGGTGGGCAAATTGAAGTAGTCATTTTTGCAAAGGCTTCAAGATTTATATCCTGTATTTTTTGCAGACCTTTTTTGGACAAAAATGCGTTTGTTCGTTCGGGTAACCTCTGCTTTTTTTGGGGAGCATTACATAGCCCAAGTCTCGGCCGAATGAACAAGCGATGATATTTTTGTTAGCCGGAATGCATTAAATTTGAAATAAGTGTTCTCACTTTCATACAAAGTTTATGATTTTCACTATGATTGCGATACTAAACATTTTTTCAATTTTGTACGATGAGCTTGCTGGTTTTCTCGGTATCAATGCCTGGATTGAAATGTATAAGTCCGGCGACTATAGTTCATTACATAGTTTGCAGGGTGTGCAGGGTGCCATTGGTCCTTTAATTCCGTTTTTGCTGATTATTGAAATTATTCGCGCTGCGTTTTATAAAAGATTTCGTGTTATTGATTACAAGGTGCAGTTCTTTACTTATGTGTTGAACAGGTTTATTGGCAGTTTTATTTCAATTGCCGCTGTTGCATTTTGTATTGGCTTTTTTGAAAAATATGCAATTATTAAAACCACTTTTACCTGGTACTGGCTTATATATGGATATGTGGTGTGGGAGCTTTCTCATTTTGTATACCATTATCTTAGCACATAAGATACGGCTGCTTTGGTGCTTGCACTCCACGCACCACGCTCCGCAAACGATGAACCTTTCTGTTACTTATGCTCACTTTTTTCTTGAGGCGCCTTATGCTGATGTAGTGCGCACTTCTATTTGTATTCTGCTCGGTGTGAATCCTGTACTTTTATTTTTTATAATGTTTATAGATGGCACGTGGGGCGCATTTATTCATGTAGGTGAAAATGTTTTAAAAGATGCACGACTTGGTTTTTTGAATCATATTATTTTAACACCGTCACACCATCGCGTTCACCATGCAAGAAATCCTTTTTATATGGATATGAATTTTTGTAACCTGCTTAACATTTGGGATAAAGTTTTCAAAACTTATGTAGATGAAAAAAAAGAAATCCCGGTAGAGTATGGTATCACAAGAAAGATGAACCCGAATAATTTCCCGGACATGTACTTTGGCGAATTTGCAGCTTTGTTTCGTGATGTAAAAAAGGCACCTGGTTGGAAAAATAAATTTCTATACATGGTAATGCCTCCGGGATGGAGCCACACAGGCGAACACAAAACTGCAAGTGTTGTACGTAAAGAGTATTTAAAAAATGTTGTCCGGCATGATCCCGGACTGACTCCCTCATAGTTTTTCCTGAATTTGAGGGGAGTATTCCTATGGGAAATATTGGAAGCTGCAGTTAAGAAGTCAGGTTTATGGGCGTGGATCAGCAACTATCTTTTCCAATTATCATCAAGTCAGGAACTAACAGTAATTGTAAGCCCATTCATTATTATTTTAATTATTCCGCTTACCCTGTTACTATTACCTATTTGCATCACGATGGAAAGAGTTGCTTACCGGGGAAGTGACAAAAAAAGATAAGCAGTTTCAATTATCGCCATGGGGTGTAATGATCGTGGAGGAGAATTGATGCTGCAGGCTAGTAGGTATGCCTATCGTATTAGCTGCAAGTAGAACGTGTACCAAGTAGCCTATTACTGTGTTTTACGCAACGTTCCCCCGGAAGTTTGAACACAACTACCTGTAAAATTTTTTTGCAAGCTTTGTTTATGCTATAGCAATACTATATTCCAGTATTTTCCGAAAACTTAACGAGGATATACGATTGTTTCCATACATGAATTACGATCATTGGCCACGTAAATAAAAGATTGCTATTGACGTATGTTTACTTTTGATTCTATCACATAGTTGTATAGTTTTAAACCCCCGTGAAACTTAAAAGGTTGGCGAAAGAGCTTATACGAATCAGGTTATATCATAAGTGTTGGTTGCTATTTTAACCGGCAATTACTTTAAATAAATTGTCTTCAATGTATCTCTTAAAATCTACCCCCAGGCTTGAAGAAATTACAACAGTCAAATACCTACCTGCTGTTTCTATTATTATGCCTTTTACACCTGTAATAACATCGAAGAAAAACCTGGAATACCAGCTAAAAAATATCATGAGTAAATTGGAAGCAATGTTGTCTACCCATTACACTTCCGAAAAAGCAATTCCTGTAATTCTTAAATTAAAAAATTTATTTTCCAACCTTAATTATAATTCATCTAAGAAGAGTGTTGCCATTTTTGTGTCGCCGGTAGTAGAGAAAGCCTTTTACCTGGAAGTGGAAATGGAAGAAGAAATTTTGATTGATCCTGCATTTAAAGTCAGCGATCTCGCATACTTAAAAAAAGAAAAAAGAGAATGTCTCCTTCTGTTGTTGGGTGATACTTTTTCCAAAATGTATTTGAGTATTGACACACAATTAAAATTGATCAAATCAAATACAATAGGAGATGCACAAATTAATAATGCTGTAGAGAAAATAGCAGGTTCTTCTCTTGATGAAGATCAAAAGAAATTCATTACGGGGAATTTTTTATATCAAATGGACCGCGGCCTTTCAATAATTTTGAATTCATACCAGTTTCCTGTATTTGTTTTAGGGCATCAAAAATTGTTGACCCATTTCAAAAGCATAACTAAAAATGATAGAAGTATAATACAGTTTATTCATGGAAATTATGAAAAAGCTACTGAGACTGAATTGTGTTTTTTAATGGAGCATATTGCATCCCGCTGGGGCAAACTAAAACAACAACACTTATTAAAGCGCGTTGAAAAGGCAAAATCGAATAACAAGCTAAGAACGGGCATGGAAGCAATATTGAAAGCTTCCAGACAAAATAATGGAGGGTTGCTTGTTGTTGAAAAAGGAATGCTGTCTCATTCTCTATCATCAAAACCTTCTGAACTATTCTCCAGGGTAGATGCATCTGGCAATGAAGTTTTTTTTATTAAAGATGACTTAGATGATATTATAAAAAAAGTGCTCGAAAGTGGCGGCGATATTGAATTGATTGATGATGGATTGCTCAGGAATTACGGTACGATTGCTTTGATAGAAGATTGTCAGTAATAAATATTCCAGGATTTAAAAAACACGGTGCTTACTCTTTGATACAGGAAGTACTTTTTATAATTAATAAGTATAAGACATCTTTTATGTTAACTCTTAAAATCCAATTGTTATGCTAATTTCAAATTCAAACTACCGGGAAATTTCAACTTACCCCGGTGAGTACACACCAGTTAATCTCAAATTTGAATCGTTCGCAGAGGAACTTTCCAAACCTCACGAAGGAGCGAATAAACCTGACTGTAATATTTGCGAAACTTCAGAATATTATAGAATCGAATTGGCAGTTCCCGGCCTGGAAAGGGAGGACTTTTATGTAAACATTACCCGGCAAGGTTATCTGTCCATTTCAGCGCTGCATATTAAACCCAGGGGAGTCGAGAATGAAAATTATCAAAAGCATGCTTTTAATTATGAATGTTTCACTCATCAACTTTTGCTGCCGGAAAATATAGATACGGATTTTGTAAAAGCGGAATACAGTACAGGTGTTTTATCTTTCTTATTCTTAAAAACTAAGACACCTTATTCAAGAAGGGCTTCGGTTGTAATTGTTTACTGAAAACGGCTTTGTTTTTACAGGAAGCTCGAGCAGCTACTTATTATTAAAAGTAAGCGTTTTATAAACTATGTTACCATGCACCGTAATGCCTGAAATAATAACCTGGTAAGTGGCGGGAATATCGCCGGTAAAGAAGCTAAAATTTATATTTCGCGAAGGATCACTTAAAACGCCACCGTTCCAAAAAATTGTTGACCTGTAATCAGGATTTTCGGTGGATACCTGCTTTTTATCATCGTAATTTACAGAGGGAAATATAGCAGGTATTGAAATGCCTTTAGCATAATAAATGTCAACATTACCGTCCGCATTTTTTGCCACATCTTTTCGAAATCTTGCTGTGTTGACTAGTATAACGCCGTTACCCCCACGCAGTCCATAATTAGCGGCCTCAGCTCCTTTAAGAATTTCGATAAAGTCAATTTCCCTGCTATTGAGTCCATTAAGGTATCCAATTGTTGGGCTGCCGCTGTTGCTCGTCGCCCCGCCAGATAAAGAAATCTGGTTGCCATCGACTAATAATAGTGGTTCGGAAGTTGCGTCCGGCGCTTTTAAAGCAGTGAGGCCGTTAACAACAAGAAACCCGTTTAGCAAATGCATGCCGGCTACGCCCAATATTGCGGTTCCCACATTTGTTCCTTCAGGTATATCATCAGAGGCAATAATGGATGAGTATGTGCTTATTCTTTTTGACACATCATAATTGACAGCTTTTTTTGCATTTACATTTACCTCAGGTAGCTTCTTTTCCTGGGGCTTCGCCTCGTAAGCAGTATAAGATTTAATATACCTGGCGATAGAATTTTCTTCCGGCACACGTTCTTTCAAAGTGCCAGGTGTTTTGAAAAAAGGAAAACTTATTTCATTAGTTATAATCGTCATTCGCTGATTTTTTTCATTTATACTTTTTGCCGCTATGTGAAATTGAGTACTGTCAGCATAATCCCCGAGCGGGAAATAAAATCTTCCATTAAAATCCGTAGTGTCAGCGGCATAGATTCCGTCTCCGCTTTTAGAAAGCAGCGTTACCATTTTATTAGCCAAGGCCTCATTTTTTTCGTTCACCACAACGCCTCCTATATAAAGAAGGCTATCCACATGCATAGTATCTATATTGGATGATTCAGTATTAGCGATATTTTGAAATGTCCCATTTTTTAAGAGCATTAATAAATCTATCTCTTCGTCCGGTAAGCATTGCAGAGGGGCCAAAGACATGTTATCTATATTTCTTTGTTTGATTATTTTACTAAAATATAATGGGCTGCACACATCTGATGGAGTGGAAAACAGGGAATCTGCGACAGCTATTGAAAATAATGCCGATACCGGTTGCTGGTTTTTATCAGTTACTGAAACGTTTAATGTTACCTTTTTTCTTTTGCCATACGCAGGTTTATCTGTTACCGCATTTATGAGTAAATTATTTCCTTTTAAGTAAATGCTTCTTTCGCTTAATAATTTAAAGTTGTTGTCAAATAAATAAAAAGTGGTAATTCCTTCACGGAGTTTTTGATCGGGAACGGAAACTTCATATTGCCCGCGGCCTATGCTGGCAAAGCAAAGGCTGTCTTTAGAAATTCCTGCAACATAAGAGACGAAATCATTCGAATAAATAGAATCTTCAAGCAATACTCTTATAAGATGCGCGCCTGCTGCCGGGATTGTCACAGATATCTGCGCTGCTTTAAAATTGAAACCAGGCAAAGGATAACTTAATTCCATTTCACCTTGTTTTAGAAGTGCTTCATATTTACGATATCGCGAAGGAAAAAATGAAAATTTTCCTAAGCCATTATTGCCAGATGAAAAAGTAGTCGTAATAGAATCACGGTTATCTTTAACGATACCCTCTGTTTTTACAGGCCTTCCTGCCTGATTGTGTATATAAAAAGCGACAGTTGAATTAGCGCCTGTAATAAGTGAACCTCCTTCAGGAAAAAGGTCCATAGAGATCGCAGGTTTCTTTTGATCTTCAATTTGACGGGAAGTTTTTGTTTTAGTGGTGTTAGCATTGGGATTGAAAACATAAATAGATTTTATGGCGCAATAATTACTGTCAACTTTCGTCATTTTTCTTGTATAGGCGCGAAGCCAATAATAACCTGTAGAAACAGAATCCGGCAAAATAATTCTTGAGCTTAATTGCTGATGAGAAGCATCCAGTATTACTATTTTTAAAACCTTATCATTTTCATTTACGAGATCTACAAACAGGTATTTATCTTGCGTGCTTACTTTTTGCGAAACTGAATTTAGGAGCAACGCATTAAACCAAATTGTTTCGCCAGCTTTATAGATTGATTTATCCGTATTGAGCAGAGCCCGTGGCCTCGACTGAGCCCTGATATTTGCAATTAGTTTAGCTGAAAAAGAATCTAACCTGTTCTGTAAAATATCCTGGCTTTTTACCGAAATGCAGAATAATAAGTAGATGCATAGCAGCGGGGGAGATTTATAGCAATTCGTAAACATAGTTCTGGTTTTGTTCAATTTAATAAAATAATCTATGTAAACAATAAAACTTTTAGATAGTATTATCTAAAAAGACATAATGCCGGGGTACCTGCAAAGAGCGCATTAAGAAGGAATAGAAAGGATGATAACAACGCCCGCCGCTTAGGATTTATTTAATTATTTTTATCTATTAGATGAGAGAATATGCATTATCGCTTTATTGCCAATTTCGTAAAAATTAAATATGGATAAAATTATTAAGGTTGGTCTAATTGGATTCGGCGTGGGCGGCCAAATATTTCACGCCCCATTATTAACCACTATAAAAGGCATGGAGCTCGCAAAAATAAGAGCAATTAAACCCGAACAGGTTTCTGTAGCTAAAAGAAGATATCCGCAAGCTGAAATTGTAGGAACTTCCGAAGAAATATTTGATGATAAAAATATTGATCTTGTTGTTATTACTACACCTAACACATCGCATCATTCGCTCGCCATACAAGCTTTAAAAGCAGGTAAGCATGTGGTAGTGGATAAGCCCTTTACCATAACGACCTCCGAGGCGGATGAAATTATTGCAACGGCGAATGCAAGCAACCTGGTGTTATCGGTTTACCATAGCAGGCGCTTCGATAGTGATTTTTATACCCTGGGGGAAATAGTTGAGAATGACTTGCTGGGCGACATCGTTGAATTTGAAAGCCGCTACGATCGCTTCAGAAACTTCCTGCGGCCCGGCGCATGGCGCGAAGAAGACGCTCCCGGAACGGGGATATTGTACGACCTTGGTTCGCATCTAATTGACCAGGTGCAGGTATTATTTGGGCTACCCGACTCAGTTAGCGCTGATTTGCGAACCCAAAGAAAAGGCGCGATGGCGATTGATAATTTTGAAGTAATTCTTCATTACCCGCACATAAAAGCTTCCATAAAAGCGGGAATGCTTGTAAGAGAGCCGCTGCCACGATTTATACTTTCTGGTACCAGCGGATCTTTTGTAAAGTATGGCATGGATGTTCAGGAGGAAGCATTGAAAGCTGGATTTACTCCGGACACTAAAGACAACTGGGGAGTAGAACCTGCTGATCTGTGGGGTACGGTAAATACGGATGTAAATGGACAGCATATTGTCGGGAAGGTTGAAAGTAAAAAAGGAAACTACGCGGGGTTTTACCAAAATATTTATAATGCAATCTCGGGTGGAGAAGAACTTATTGTTACACCGGAACAGGCTAGAAATAATGTGCGCATCATCGAGCTGGCAATGCAAAGCCAACGTGAAAAAAGAACAATAGATTTTTCTTTAGTCTAAAATCAATATTGCCGGGAAAGATATTGCTTTAGATCGATGTTCATTTTTCTAAGTTTTCATTTTCTGCAATATCCATTTGATTCTTCTACAGGATATTTTTTATCGAAATCTACGTTATTCGCCGAGTGCTTAATTCCCCAGCTAAAAAGCTTTTCAAAATAGGGAAGAATTTTACTGTTTTTGACTTTATCCCTAAAATAGATTTCATGTTCTTTTTCTTTCATGCCCATTTCATATAAAATAATATCCCAATCGTGAATACCAAGATCATTAAAAAAATGCTTCATTCTAAAGTATTCGCACACATTGCCACTTTCAAGTTTGCCGGCAAAAAAGAAGGGCATAAACCATCCGATTATATAACAACTTGCGGATATTAATTTTCCAATAATTGCAAACCGGATCTCGTACCATCGTGATACAGGAATATCATAATAATTCATAATCGCAAGCACTTCTTTCCGATGGTTCCACTCATCGTCCTCGATTTGCTTTATAGCAATTTTCTCAAGCTTATTTTTTACAGAAGCAGCATGACCCTGGTAAGCGTAGGAAGCGGCCTTTTCAGCCGAATATGCCTTTTGTAATAACCTATTTAATTCAGGATGGCTTAATGATTTTTCAGGATGTTTTTGTCGGGAGCGCGACGTTTCAATATCAGCAATGTTGGGCATAAGAGAATTAATATTTTGTAAGATAAGCAGCGGTTTGAATAAGGTAATAAAATTTCTTTGACTTTGAAAACGCTATTTAATAGAGAACGTTTTTTTTGCCCGGAAATTTTTGTTCACAAATAAACAATCATCTTTGCTTTAATGGTGAAAGTCCTCATTATAGATGATGAAGAAAAATTACGCGGCTTATTGTCACGTATTATTAAGTTAGAAGGCTTTGAAGTGATAGAAGCCGGTAATTTAAAGACCGCACAAAAAGTAATTGAAAAAGAAGAACCGGATGTAATCCTTTGCGATGTAAAATTACCGGATGGCAGTGGTGTAGATTTCATTAAAGAAATAAAAGTAAAACATCCCGTTGTAGAAATCATTTTGCTTACGGCTTACGGCAACATTCCGGACGGTATACAAGCCATGAAAAACGGCGCTTTTGATTATATAACTAAAGGTGATGATAATGACAAAGTAATTCCGCTATTGAATAAAGCAATTAAAAAAGTTGAATTGCAAAAGAAGATTGCGAGATTAGAAGAGCAGGTTGGAAAAAAATACAGTTTTGAAAGTATAATCGGCAATTCCAGGCCCATAGCCAACGCTATCACTTTGGCCAAAAAAGTGGCTCCTACAGATGCAACCGTTTTATTAACAGGCGAAACAGGAACTGGTAAAGAAATATTTGCGCAGGCAATACACAATGGGAGCAAAAGAATAGGTAAATCATTCCTTGCGCTTAATTGCAGTGCATTCTCAAAAGAGATTTTGGAGAGTGAAATATTCGGACACAAAGCAGGCGCTTTTACCGGAGCACTGAAAGATAAAAAAGGTCTGATAGAAGAAGCAGACGGAGGCACATTATTCCTGGATGAGATTGGGGAAATGCCTGTTGACCTCCAAAGTAAATTGCTTCGGGTGCTTGAAACATCCGAGTTTATTAAGGTGGGAGATACCAAGGTCACTAAAGTGGATGTTCGCTTTATTGCTGCAACCAATCGCATCATGGAGACGGAAATAAAGGAAGGAAAATTCCGGGAAGATCTTTTTTATCGCTTGAATATTTTTACAATCGATCTGCCTCCTTTGAGAGATAGAAAAGATGATATCCCAGCTTTAATTAAATATTTTATTTCTCTTTTCGCGGCTAAAACCAATAAAAAAATAAAAGGGATTTCCAAAGAAGCGGAAGAGCTATTAAAACAATTCTATTGGAAAGGCAATATTCGCGAACTGAAAAATATAATTGAAAGAGCAGTTATCTTGGAGGAAGGTGAAATGATTACAAAAGGAAGCCTGCCCTTCAATTTTCATTCTTCTGTTTCAAATGAAGAAAATAGTTACGACCTGGCAACAATAGAGAAGCAACATATTCAAAAAGTTCTTCGGCATACAAACGGTAATAAAACGGAGGCGGCGAAATTGTTGAATATCGGGTTAACCACATTGTATAGAAAGATTGATGAATATCATTTAACGTAGGATCACGCCGCGGCGTGATCCTGCCGAAATGAAAATCAACCCTTCCAAAATGGAAGGGTTTTTTATTTTCATCCAATCGGTTTTGCAAATTAAATTCTCCTGAACAGGCCGCCTGGTAATACTTCCAGGGCTCTAATATGCCTTAGTCAAAAAACAAGGCATCTCATTTGGCTCCAGGAGAATTATGCAAAGTCAAACTCCCAGGCTAAAAGATTTTATTACAATCGTATTTGTATTCCTGGCTTTAGTCGCACTGTCTTACGTAGCCTATTATAAGTTTCACCTGTTTGCTAAATAAAAAATTTATACGATGACAACCATTCTATTAATACTCGCAGGGCTTTTTTGCTTTTGGCTCTTTTTTAAATCAATTGACTTTTTTGAAAAAATCTAAACAATGACAGCATTATTTATCCTGGCAATATTGGTCTTTATATACATCTGCTATGTATTGCTTAAGCCGGAAAATTTTTAAAGAATAAAAAAAATGAACACAGAAATTTTAGGTGTTGTAGTA
>JBBSBD010000183.1:0-12749 GCA_038251675.1 Chitinophagales bacterium
AATATATCCCAATATTTTTGACTGGCTCAACCTGCAAGGCCGGATCAAAAGTATTTTACTTGGAATAATGATGGTGGTTGCCGTTGTAAATCTTATCACCTGCCTTATCATTCTTGTGCTGGAGAGAACAAGAATGACCGGCATATTGAAAGCGCTCGGTGCAAAAAATTTTACGATCCAAAAAATATTTATTTACAATACTTCGATCATTGCCGTTGTAGGAATTGTGGCGGGCACCCTGCTGGGGTTAGGAATTTGTTTTCTCCAGGAAAAAACCGGTTTTATCAAACTGGACGAAGAAGCTTATTTTATGGATGCGGCGCACGCTGATGTTGTTTGGTGGCAGGTTGTAGCAGTTGATACTGCAACGATGGCTGTATGCTTTTTAATGCTGATTATTCCTTCACTACTAATAAGAAAAATACAGCCTGTGAAGGCGATTGAGTTTAGGTGACCCCTATCCCCTAAAGGGGTAAACGAGGATTAGTTGGTTAAGATATTGTTCTAGGATAGGAGTTTTTCAAATGCGATAAAATAATTCCCGTAGCTATTGCTGCGTTTAGCGATTCCGCGTGACCGTACCGCGGGATTGTAACCTGATCTTTTGCAATGGCCAATAATTGCTCACTGAGGCCTTTTGCTTCATTGCCTATTAATAAAAAGCATTCGTCCACATTCCTGAATTCAGAAATATCTTTACCGGATAACGTAGCGGCATACGTGTGAATACCCTCATTTGACAAGAGTACAGATTTCAAATCAGTGTATAAAATATCAACTCTTGCGAGGCTTCCCATAGTGGACTGCACCACTTTTGGATTGTAACAATCCACACAACCTAAACTGCAAATAATATTTTCGATTGCAAACCAATCTGCAATACGAATGATTGTGCCCAAGTTTCCCGGATCACTTATGTCATCAAGAATCAAACTTATTTTACCGGTCAGGAGGGGATTCGGATTGAGCCCCCTTTTTTTAAATACTGCTACAACCTTATTGGGTGTTTTTAATAAGGATACTTTTTTTATTGAATCTTCATCGATTTCAAGAATATCCGTTTGCCCAGCGGTAAAAGAATTTTCATTGGCAAGAATCCAATCCTTTTCCGCACAAATCATTTTACACGAAAAAATTCCGGAAGCCAAAAACTCTGAAACGACCTTCGGCCCTTCGGCTAGAAATACGCCTTCCTCGTCCCTTAATTTTTTGTGGCTCAAACTTTGAATATATTTGACCAACTTTTTGCTCAACATGTTGTGCTTATTATGAATGGAACAATTCCCCCTATAAAATTTTCCTCATTTTTTGTTTTAATAATTTTATTGGCTTTTGCCTCGGGATGCTCTTCTACAAAAAAGTATTCAGGGTTTACATTTGTACGAAAATATCAAAAAAATGTTCCCTTTGTTTTTAAAAACAATATCAATCTTACCGTAGATAATGTAAGCAGTGACGAGAAAGTAGTAATCAATTCCAGGCTTAATACCCAATTTGACGACAGCGCAAAAGTGAAAATAAAAGACGTAGCCTTCATCCTTCACTATATTACCAAGCCTCCTGTTTTTGACACGTTCGCAATCAACCAGTCTGTTGAGAATATGCGATCTTCCATGCGGAACATAGGATATTACGACCCGCAGGTAAGCTATACTTTAGATACTGTTTTCCATAAAAAGGGCAGCCAGGAAAGAATGATTACAAACTATAACGTAGTTGCGGGAAAAAGAACTCTTATTGATACCCTGGCATATCTTTTTACCGACCCCGAACTGGAACAGCTTGCTATTTCAACAAAAGGTTCCTCACCATTGCAAAAAAACAGCCCGGTTACTAAAAGCTCCATACAAACCGAAACCAACAGGCTTGTTACCCTCTACCGCAATAACGGTTATTACAAGTTTACTGCTGACGAAATAAGGGTAACGGGCGATACCTCTATAGCAGCCCTAACCTCGGTTGCTGAAGACCCTTTTGAACAATTGCGATTGCTGGCAGAAGCAAATGAACAAAGGGATAAACCCACAATAAGGCTGGGATATCAGCTCAATAATTCACCGGACACTACCAGGCTCAAAAAATATTATATCAACAATATTTATGTGTTACCTGATTATAAGCCGGGAGAAGATTACAGGGATTCTTCACTCAAAGAGCACGTCTCAAGAAATTTCATCACCAGGTATCATGAAAAACTCTTTAAGTTTTACCTGCCCTATAACAACCTGCTCATAAAAAAAGGAGAAGTGTACCGCCAGGATGATTATTATAAAACAATAAATAACTTTTACAAATTAGGCGTATGGGAAAGCCCTACTGTTGATATATTGGAACAAAAGGATACCAATCTTGTAGATCTTGTGATAAAATTAATACCCTTAAAAAGATACGCATTTGAGGGAAATGTTGAATTAAGTTACTCGGCTAATAATACGACCAGTAATATATCAGGAGCAAATTCAGGAAACCTGCTTGGTGTGGCGGGCAACTTAAGTGTTACGGACCGGAATCTTGCAAAAGAAGCTATCAGGATGACAAACTCTATTAGAGCAGGGGTGGAATTTAATACTTCCAAACGTAACAGCAGCGGCACTTTCATAAATTCCAATGAGATTACCTATAGCAACAGTCTTCTTTTCCCAAAATTTATTTTTCCTTTCAGTTTGTATAACAGGAAAAACCTGCTTGTTAAGCAATCTTTTCTTAATACCAACCTTTCGCTTGTAAACAGGATAGACTTTTTTGACCAGCAAATAGTAAGCCTCGGATACGGCTTCAACTTTACCAAAAAAGAAAATCGAATATGGAGCCTCCGGCTTTTTAATTTCGACTACCACAGGCTTTACAACAGGTCGGACAGTTTTAATAGTACTCTGCTGAAGTACCCTTTCCTGCGGTATTCATTTAACACCGCTCTTGTAATGGGAGCAGGTATAAGCTATAAAAGCGCTCATGTGAATAGTAAAAATCCCAAAATTATAAGCACCCTAAAAACGAATCTCGAAGAGTCTGGTTTGCCCTATGGATTACTTAAACTAAGAAATAAAAATTCGCAGAATGGCAATTTTTTCAATAAATATTTAAAAGAATTTATCAAGGCCGATATAGAATATACCTACACGATTAACCATCCGAAATCCGCGATAGCTTTTCGTGCCTTCGCCGGTGTAGGCATTCCTACCTCCGGAAGCGATACTACGCTCCCCTTTTTCAAACAATATTTTGGAGGAGGTCCCAATAGTATGCGTGGCTGGCCGATAAGAGGCATAGGCGTTGGAGGGCAGGCTTTGGCACCCTATATAAATAATGCATTGTTTAATGATCGTACTGGAGATATCCAATTGGAAGGCAACGCGGAATACCGTTTTAATGTAGCGCCTCTTTTTTCCAATGCTATTCTTTTTAAAATGGCCCTGTTTGCAGATGTGGGAAATATCTGGAATTTTAAGAATACCAAACCCGATGGAAGCGCGGATACAACCCAGTTCAAGTTTCAAAACCTTTATAAGCAATTGGGCGTTTCTTCGGGCGTCGGCTTTCGCTTCGACTTTAGTTATTTCCTTTTAAGGTTCGATGTGGGCTTTCGATTTAAGCGCCCCGATATATTGGAAAATAATGGCTGGCAAATACCTGCCATTAATTTACAGCACCTGTTTGGAGCGGGTGATGCCAACCGGCAGTGGCGCTATGAAAATTTTAATGCAACTATCGGTATAGATTACCCGTTCTAAAACACTATCCTCACCTCAGTAATAAATGTGTAATTAACAATTAATAAAAAAATGTGGAAAAGATTTGCGAAAAGAAAATCTTTTCAAGCCAATTAACGGCACATTAATTTTGAAATATGGAATTCAGTTAATAGATTTGCAACGATCAAACTATACCTGGTTAAACTACCTTCACTTCCTCTTACTCTACTGACAGAATTCTTTTAATTGTTCCGAACCTTATTTAAACCTTAAAAATTTTAGGTGAACGGATGGCATTTTATTCTCACTATAATTAGGGCTGATTGATAAAGTGAACTGGCAAAAGCCAATTTTAAATTTTTAAATAACTCTTCCCCTGATATTGAAAAGCCAATTTTAAGGTGCCGCAATCCGGCACCTTTTCTTTTACAGTAAAAAATCATCGTCACATACTTCATTGAACACCGATATATTGCCTCAGGAGTCCAAGTATTTATGGTTTGCCTTCTGTCATTCCAACAATTGATTCCAGTTTTGAATGCTATTTTAGCTAAAAAAATCCCCAAATTCCGCTAATACATCTTTTTCTGCCGTTGATAACGGTATTATGCCATTCAATGTACTATGTATTGCATAGAACATGTTTTAAACTATATCTTTGTAATGTAATTAACACAAACCAATAAAAATTAAAACAATGAAAAAGGCAATTAATAAAACAGCAACACAGAGCTTAGAAATTTTAACCCGCATTTTATTTTCGTTCCAGGTGCTTATAATAGGCATTGCAATCCCCGCTTTATTCTTTTTGGGCATTTCCACCCGGGAAGACCAAAAGAAAGTACCAGAAAAGGAAATTAGCGTATCAGCAAAAAACACCCAGGCGACCGCAAGTTCTATAATTGCATTGCCCTTCATGATCGAGATATAGTATCATCTTTCAATTAATTGGGGTAAAACGCGAAGACTTGAAGCCGACAGTTACGAAGAAGAGAAGAAGTAAATTGCCTATTTGCAAAGAGCTTATTTAATTATTCAAGAACAAATCGGTAACCAATTCCTTTGATCGTAAGAATTTCTAAATTGGAATCAGCCTTCAGGTATCCTCTTAGCTTAGTTATATAAACGTCCAGGTTCCTGCTGTTAAAAAAATTATCATTACCCCACAGCAGGTTAAGAATTTCGCGGCGGTCAATAAGCTTATCTTTATTGAAGTAAAGAATTTTTAATAGTTCTGCTTCTTTGTAAGAAAGCTTTTTTTCGTTTTCACCGCCAATCAATAATTGCTTTGCGGTAAAAAAATTATACTTACCCAATTTGATCACCTCTCTGTTATCTATAAATGTTTTTTCACTTCTTGTTTGCAGGGCATTTTCAATTCTTACTATCAATTCTTCCATACTAAATGGCTTTCGGATGTAATCATTTCCTCCAAGCTTAAAACCTTTTACAATATCTTCTGTCTGTGATTTTGCCGTGAGAAAAAGAATAGGAATTCTCGAACCGGTTTCCCTTATTTGTTCCGCTATTTGAAATCCGCTTTTATTTGGTAACATTACATCAAGCACGCAAATATCCGGAGCACATGATCTAAAAAGATCCATTGCCTTTGCTCCATCTTCTTCCATATAAATTTCAAAGTTCCTGCTCTCCAGGCTTTCTTTTACAATCTTGCCGAGAAAGCTCTCATCTTCCATATATAGAATTTTTATACTCATAATTTGAAGCCCAATTTTTTTCTTATTCTCCTGTTGTTATCATAATAGATAGTTGCTGCTTCTACAAAAGGGATTTTAACTTTGAAAGTACTTCCCCTGTTCAATTCACTTTCTACTTCAACGAAACCCTGGTGTCTCTGTATAATGTGGTTCACATAACTTAAGCCAAGCCCATAACCCTTTGCATTGTGCGTATTTTCCATGGGGACACGAAAAAATTTCTCAAAAATTTTATGTTTGTATTCATTTGCAATTCCAATTCCATTATCAGTTACACGAAATTCCAGGTATTGCTTTTGGTCAAGAATCTCAACTAAAATTTGCGAATTTTCTTTGCTGTATTTTAAAGCGTTATCGAGCAAATTGTATATAACACTTGTCATGTGTAATTTATCTGCTTCTATAATAAAATTCGTACCGGTGGATTTAATTTCAATAGCAGTATTTTGCTTTTCAAACTGCAATTTCATAGAGGATATTACTTCCTTAATTAATTCGACAATGTCAAAGCGTTCCTTCTTTAAAGTGATTTCTCTTTTTTCGAACATGGAAATTTTTAAAACTTTATCAACCAATAAGCCTAAGCGTCGTAATTCTGATGCTGAAATATCAAGATATTCCTTTGTACGCGAAGGATCGTACAACGCCCCAAAATTTTGAAGCGCTTCAATCGCAACATTTACGGTTGCGATTGGGGTCTTCAGTTCATGTGTAATATTGCTTATAAATTCATTTTTAATATCTGAAAGCTTTTGCTGCGCGACAAGATTGCGGTATAGAAATAAAAATGATGCTACCACAAGAGCGATGAGCAGGACTGACAACAACATTTGCATACTCATGCTTTTAAATATTTGAGCTTGCGGACTTTCAAATGCTGCTTTATAACCAATCAAGCCAAATAATCCCATAGGCACTATCCCGGTGCAAAAAACAGTAATGCATTTGCTTGTATCATTAGAAATATTAATTTTCGAAATCGTGAATGGAATATCAATATTCGTTTTTAAAAGCTCGTGCTTAAATGAACTGACTATAATGTTTATAGGAATTGAATCGTAAAGCTGGCTGCTGTCTTTTATTGACCGGGTAAAGGTTGGGCCGCCTCCCTGCCTTATAAAAATATTGTTACGGATAACCGAATCTTTTACAACGAACCCGCGTTTAATTGTTGTATCAACATCATGGTCAATTTTGATTACTATACTTTTCTTATTTCCTGGCAGGTGACCTGTATCATCAATTCTTCTTTTAAGAACATTCAGCATATCCACTGTAAAAAGATCTTCGCCAGGCAATCCATTAAAGAGCGAATCTTTCGCAAATCTGTCAACCTGCAGTCTGTATAATGTTTCGCGAAATACAACATCAGTATTTTTCTTAATACTGCTGTATTTATCATTATATAAAGTTATCAGCCAATAAACCTGGAAGCAAATAATCACAAGTGTGCTTATCAACATTAATGCTCTTGCCGTGCGAAGCTTTTTCATGCTGGCCAAATTTACCAGTTTAAAATAATGCTTTATTTCTTCATTAACCTTAATTAACATTAATGAAACGATGCTTAACCTTTTTGAAAAATAGTAAAAGATATTTTTGAAAAAAAAGTTATGAAAAAAATTGTATTAGGATTGATCGCAACTACGCTATTCCAGGCGGTTGGCGCACAAGTCACCGAAGGCAAAATTATATTTGAACAAAAAATTGATTTGCACCGGCGGATGCAGGATGAACAAATGAAGTCAATGGTTCCTCAGTTTCGATCAGCAAAATACGAATTGAATTTTGCCAACAATCAATCCAGTTATAAAATACAGGAGGAAGAGCCTGATATAACGGAAAATACAGGCCATGGAAATGTAGTAATGCGCTTTGGCGGAGCTAATGCTGAATACTATAAAAACTTTTCTACTCAAAAGCAGGTTGAAAAAAGAGAGCTTGCAGATAAAGATTATGTCATCGAAGATTCTCTGCGTCACCTTATGTGGAAGTTAGAAGATGAATCAAAAACAATATTGGGATACAATTGTAAAAAGGCAACAGGCAAAACAGAAAGAGGCAGTGATGTGGAAGCATGGTACACTGAGGAAATTCCTATGCCTTCAGGGCCTGAAAATTTCAATGGATTACCAGGAATGATTTTACAAATAAATATTAATAAAGAAGAGTTTCTAATTACTGCGGTAAACCTTGAAAAGACTGCAGATAAAAAAGAATTGAAGTCACCTTCTAAAGGAAAAAAAATTAGTCCTGCCGATTTTGCGGCGCTACAGAAAGAGATTTTTGGGAATCAATCTGGCCCTATTATAAAGATTGAGAGAAATTAATGCGGCGATAAACCGATATTTTTACCATTACGCATTTTAAATGCAATGGATATTAATTATTAAGAAGCTCTTCGGCTTCTTTTTTTATGAGGAATATTAACAATAAGAGCTCCTGCAAAAAAATGTGAAATTTACCTAAACAGTCAAAAGTGAATTAGGTCATCCCTTTAGGAGTAAGCCTTTTCTCTATAATAATTGCCGCGACCTTCAGGTCGTGGCTTACAAAATAATGCACTGGCTTTAGCCAAATAAACAGCCATGCCTTTTAATATTTCTTTCCACATTAAATTGAAGGACGCTAAACAATAAATTATTTCGGCTAAAGCCTGGCCACATTAACATTGATCCACGACCTTAAAGTCGTGGCAACTGAGAGACGCAAATAGATAAACAACTCAAATAAAACACAATCGATGTTATGACATTAAAACAAACGGCCGTGTAAAAACACAGCCGTAAAAATTAAAATATCCGAATGAGAAAATCAAAAAGTACGCATCACAGCCCTTTGTCCACTATTAAAAGCTTTCGAAAGACTGTATGTAAAACTTACCATATAGTAACGCTTCAGCGTTTTATAAGTTACATCTTCAACATAATTTTGATTAGCGTTCCTGCTTATTCCTACGTTCTCATTCAGGATGTCATTTACACTTAATTTTAATTCACCTTTTTTATTTTTAAATACCAGCTTTGTAATGTCTGCATTCCACTTCGTTGCATTGGTATTAAACCCGGCTGCTCTTCCTGTATTTGCAGTGTAAGTAACATCAGAATTTACGCCAATGCCGAAAGGCAATGTACTGTTAACTTCAAAAGAATATTGCTGTTGCCAATAATCATTATTAAGTGATGGAGCCAGCGAATATTTTGTTGTATTGTAGCTTACCTTCGCTTCTGTAGATATGTCTAATTTGTCTTTATAGTTGTAATCTAAAGATGCCCGTGGCGAATAAGAAATATTGTGTATGTTATTCCTGGAACCATTCACAAGGTTTACATTATTGTTTAAAAAAACATTTCCACCCAGGGTTAGTCTTGTATTCGTCTTTTTTATTTTAAAGCCCCAATCCACGATTCCAAATACACTATAAACCCCATCCGCATTCACAGGATGCGTGGTTCGTATTCCCTGTGCATCTATATCATCGGAATTAACGATCGCATTTTTTGAGGCGCTGGCATTTACTAACACCATCAGGTTCTTTTGCAAAAAAGGACTGGCAGAAAAAAATTGCAATGATGCATTATGTATATATTCCTGCCTTAGCAAAGGATTTCCCTTTCGAATATTCAATGGATCAGTAATATCAGTAACGGGTTGCAATTGGGAAGACCCTGGTTGTTGCGTACTGGTGTTATAATCTATTTTAAAAGTTTTCGTTCTCGCGATGAAGTAAGTGAAATTCGCCGACGGAAGTAGGTTAATTAGCGAATGAGAAACGATGAAACTACTATCCTTTAGCTTACTTGTCAGCGTTGCACTTTGAAGATTAGCGCCAAAATTTACACTATACTTTTTATTGATATGCTTTAATGCGGTACCAAAACCTTTATACTCATATTCATTATTGAAGGCATTACTCTGAACCGGGTTAAGTCTATCAAATTTCTCATTATCCACATTGAAATCATAAGTGCGTTTATTAAGATATCCCTTATTGAAACTATAAGTACTGTTCAATTCTATCAAGGTCTTTTTAGATAGAGGTTCTGTATATATAACATTAGCGCCATAATTCTGTGTTGTACTTTGCAAAGAACTTACCTGGTTTATCGTATCTATATTATTAGAAGATCCACGGCTAAAAAAATTATTGATCGAATGTTGCGATCCACTGGAGTGGGTATCATTATAATTAAAAGAAATATTCGCTGAAATAGTTCTTCCTTTTTTTGCAAACCGGTGTTTGAATAATAAGTTGTTTTTAAGATCGTCTCCTACCGCTTCAGATGAAGTATTGGAAAACCCTTCATTGAGTTTCGTATTATTTTTCAGAGTAGAAAAATAATCGTTTGAAGAAGAATAATGATTTTTCTGATGCGTGTAAGCCGTGGTAAATTTTATTGAATTGAATGAATCAATTTTTTGATCAATAGTTATATTGACGCGGTTACTTTCCGTTGAACGATCATTAATACTATTTTCAGAATAGCTGTAAGGATTTAGTGGTGAAATAAATTCCCTGTTCAAATGCTGGTCCGTCGCAACCGCTATATTGTTATAAAAATAACTTCCGTTAAAATCGGTCTTCTCTTTCCAGGTATCGTTGAAGTTAACACCACCTGCAAGAGTTGTGGAGACCCCTGCATTATTTGGCCGCGCGCCATCTACCGGTAAACCGAAATCGTTGCCGTCTCCATTATTTATTACGATCTTCATCCCTCCACCACCTCCTTTCATCATGTTTTTAGTCTCGCCGGTAAAATTTAAAATATCCATTAAAGAGAAGCCTTGCTTATTGGCATTATTGGCCATGCCTATTGCAGAAAACTGCTGATCATTTTTAAAACGGTTTATGTTCAATTGCTCATCGTAACGACCACCGGTACCTGCCCCTGCTTTCACTTTTCCAAATGTTGGATTCTTTGCATCTTTTTTTAGTTTTAAATTCAAAGCTGTTTCACTGTTTCCATCTTTAAAACCTGTAAATTCTGATTGATCAGATTGCTTTTCAAATACCTGAACTTTATCAACAGCATCGGCGGGTAAATTTCGTGTCGCAATCTTTGGGTCGCCGGTAAAAAACTCTTTACCATTTACAAAAACTTTATTTACGCGTTGCCCGTTCACGCGGATAGTTCCGTCTTTATCAACCTGCACACCCGGCATCTTTTTCAAAAGGTCTTCAACAACAGCATTTGGTTTGGTTGCAAACGAACCGGCATTAAATTCAAGCGTATCTCCGTTTACTACAACAGCCGGCTTTTCAGCATCAACCACTATTTCATCGAGTACTGTTTTGTCCCGCATAAATATTCCGCCGAGATCAATAGACGGCTCTCCTATTACTTCTACATTTTTCCACGTAGTATGAAACCCTGTATACGATGCAGACAAACGGTACTTGCCCTGCGGCACATTTTTCAAAATAAAATTGCCTGTTGAATCTGTTCTTACAAAATTCAATAGCGATGAATCTTTGATATTGATAAGTGATATAGTTGCGCCACCGAGTGGATGGCTATTAAAAGTGTCTTTTACATTTCCTCTTACAACAGTATTTGATTGTGCAGAACATTTTATTGAATACAATAAGAAAATTAGTGAGATAAGCAGTACTCTTTTCATTTTTGATAATTTGAACAGGCAAACCTATTCAGCGATATCAACAAAATGAGTTAACTAACTTTTATTAAAGGTTAAATAAGGTTAATGGAATGTGCATTCCTTTCTGATTGGATCTATAAATTGTAAATGAAAAGGGATAGTATTATACTAATAGGCTCCCACCCTTTTTCATAAGTTCTGCTCCATAATTGTATAACATTGGCGTTATTCAAAATATGACCATTTGCACTCTCGGTATTATTTGGATCAGCAACTACTTCTGATTTTACCGGACACGATGTGTGTATGGTAAAAGGATTGTTTTGAATAATTTGATTTTCTATTCCTTTAGCAATTGCATCCTGGTCCGCAAACTGCGATTTTTTCTTTAACAGGTTCACCATGAAGTATTTCATCTTTTGATGCTTCACGAACATCATCAATAATTACATCAAAAGTAAAATCTTCGATTCCTGGCGCATCGCCGGTTTTTAAAGTGACTACTTTTTCATCACCTGTTTCCAGTCCATGCAATGAAGATTCAAGTGAAGATAAAATTTTGCCTGAGCCATGCACGTATTGCACCGGAGTGGTATGCATGTTATCTTCTAATATTTCTCCGGCTGCATTCTTCATAACGTAGCGAAGTGATACGACAGTTTGATTTTGAACCCGCATTTATTGATGAATAAAAATGGAAGATTTGGTTTTTGAATCCGAACAGCACGATGTAGTTTCTTCAATTTTATTAAAAAGATTTGCAGGCCGGAGATCTACTCCAAACGTGCCGCCTTCATTTATTATTAGCGGACCAAATGCAAATTCATAGTTAAGCCTGTCATTTGGATATACCCAATATTTTTCTTTCACCTGCATGTGGCAACACTTCACCGATTCTTTGCCATCGCCTTGCCTGGTAAAAAGATAATCATACTGGGCAGATAATAATGGTATTTGCTGAAATACAATATAGGTGGCCTTTTCATCGGAACGGATATCAATTCCTATGTGATCGAGATAAGAATGTCGTGTGCTCGAATCCTTTTCTTTATGAGCTATTGGAATATGTGAAAAAATAAAATTGATCCCTCCGTCAAATGCATATTTGATATAGCCTTCGGCTTTGTTTGCTACTTTGGCTCCATTTATATACAACAGGTCACATGGTAATTCACCTACATCTTTCACATGAATATGAAAATGAACAGATGTGGCAGCAGCTAACTGTTTTTTAAAAGAAAAATTCTCTGAGGCTACCTGGATTACATCCGCCAATTCATCTTTACTTAAAAGTTTATGATCTACAAGTAAAGAGGTTAATCGTTTTAAGAGTGTGTTGTTGATTTCCATAAAAGCGTTTTAATTATGAAATATTATAAGCAGAAGATTTGCCAGACACGAATACTTTTTCAAGTGGCATTTTTCCATATACTATTTTTACAGATGGTTTACCTGCTTTTAAATTTACTGTTCCAAAACCGCTTTCAGTTGAAAGAAAAGAAATAAAATCTCCCACCTTAGAATCTATAAATAATGTCTTATCAACTGCATCATAACGTACACCTGTAAGTGCCTGCAAATAACCGTAGCTTGCCAGGGCACGGGCATACCAATGTCCGCATTCATATTCATTAAATGGATTTCTTACTTTTCCATCGTAGCGGTTGCGGGACGCTTTAAGAACCTCAAGCCCTTCTTTTACATGCCCCATCAGCATTAAATGTGATGCAACCTGGTG
>JBBSBD010000184.1:0-12706 GCA_038251675.1 Chitinophagales bacterium
AATTTACCGCTTTCCTGGAACCCTGCATCCCATGTTGGATCATATAAATACCAATCATTGTCCACAAAAACAGCACTCCATGCATGACCCGATTTGTCTACGGAACCATTGTACCGCGTGTATCCTTCAATTGAATAAGATCTTAATCCGCACTTAATACAAATGTCAGTAAGGATCGCAGCGAAGTTTTCACAAACACCTTTTTTTCTTTCCAAAGCCCATGTTACCCTTTCATTGCGGTCTTCATCTAAAATCACCCGGTGAAGATGTGCGGCATCATACTTAATATTATTGGCAACCCATGTATATGCGGCGCGAACTTTTTGGGCATCGGTTTCAAAATGAGTATTTATATAAGCGGCAATATCTGTTGTAGTATTAGTTTGAGAGGAGGGGATACTCAACGCGATTCTGTCAACCTGCGAATACTCACTTACACTTTGCGAGGTGCAGGTAAAAGCGTAAACAAAAAAACATAGTATGATAATCAGAAATTTCACTCCTTAAAGTTAGAATATTTTTATGTCAAGAATCCAGTCTCAAGTACCAGGTATCAAGTATCGAGTGTCTGCATTAACAAAAACTTACAATTCCTTCATTAAGCCTTCGTGCGCTTTTTGTTTCTGATTAACAGAACGGCTGTAAACCCCGGATCTACTTATATTATGAAAAAACAAATTTTACTTATCATCTCGATTTTAATTTCAACATTTACTTTCGCCCAAATCCAAACAACTCCTGCTTTCGGAGTAAGGGCCGGGCTGTCGTATGCCGGGGTGCGGGGTGATGCCGCTGATAATCTTAATAAGTTGCTCGATTTTACCGGAGGCGCGATAAAACCTTCTAACACTACCGGCTTTTTTGCAGGTGTATATGCGACGCTGCCTGTTACTGATGCAGTTTCAGTAGAACCAGCATTGTACTACTCACAAAAAGGATATGAGCTTAACGGTGCTCTTAATTTAAAAGGAGTTGAATTTCTTGGAGCGAGTGCAAAGGCAAAGCTCCAGTTGCAATATATTGACGTGCCTGTTTTGCTAAAAGCAAATTTCGGTGGATTGCAAGTATTTGCCGGCCCGCAAGTCTCTTATCTTACCCATGCAGATCTTCGCACAACTGCAGGTATTTTGGGCATCAATCTTTTAAACAGCAACACCGATGCCACTGCACAATTCAACAGGTGGGATGTAGGCCTTACCGGTGGTATAGGATACCAGCTTACAAACGGAGTTAACTTTATGGCTTCATACGATTATGGCTTATCAAAAATGGATGCCAATCAAAATGTAAAATCCTACAATAGCGCTTTTAAAGTAGGAGTGGGAATTAGCTTCTAAAAATTAATATTCTCGTACAATACCCAATGCCTGGCTAATAAGCCGGGCATTTTTCATTACAATATTTTAATAAATAAATAGTAGTTTCATTATAACCTTTTTCACTTTAATACTAATGTATATGAAAAAAATCTTCGTATTTTTTGCAGTTTCTTTTTCCTTAATACTTTGCAGTGCATCTTTGAAAAATAATGATGGCGAATGGATCTCTTTGTTTGATGGAAAATCTCTTGATGGATGGAAAGTAGGTGATCACACTGAAACATTTAAAGTTGAAGACGGAATGATCGTTGTAAATGGAGAGACCGCACATTTATTTTATGATGGTGATATAAAGAATCACAACTTCAAAAATTTCGAATTCAAAGCAGATGTAATGACCATGCCTGGCTCTAATTCAGGAATTTATTTTCACACGGCATACCAGGAAAGCGGGTGGCCGTCAAAAGGATACGAGGTGCAGGTAAATAATTCGCACACAGACTGGCGCAGGACGGGCAGCCTGTATGGTGTAGAAGATGTAAAGGAAGTTTATGTAAAAGACAACGAATGGTTTACTGAATATATAAAAGTAGAGGGCAAACATGTTACTATTAAGCTAAACGACAAAACAGTAGTTGACTATACCGAACCTGAAAATACTGACCAGTCTGCTGGCAGAAAAATTTCCAGCGGAACTTTTGCATTGCAAGGGCACGATCCAAAAAGCAAAGTATTTTTTAAAAACATAATGGTGAAGTCTTTGGGTGAATAGTTTTTTTGCAAAGTAAAAAGGGTATAAGAATGCAATAGCATTTACCGTGCAAAAATATTTTCCTTCTTTAGAACAAAATTTCCTCTTATGAAAAAATTCTATTTCATTTTCTTTTTATTGATTTCACTTTCAATTGCAAAAGCTCAAAAATTTCCTGACAGTTATACTGATGGAAAATACATTACTGTAAATGGCGCCAAACTTTATGTGGTAATAGTTGGCAACGGTGATCCCCTGATAATAATTCCGGGTGGTCCTGGTGGCGCTCATCCGGGTTACAGGAGGTTTGATACTTTAGCAAAAGATAACCAGCTTATTTTTTATGATGCGTTTGGAAGAGGGAAAAGCGACACCGCTAAAGAGGTAAAAGAATATTCGCTGGCCCGCGATATAGAGGATGTAGAAGGTTTACGAATTGCATTGCACATTGATAAATTAAATGTGCTCGGACATTCTTATGGTGGCCTTGTTGCGCAAGGGTATGCTGTAAAGTATCCTTCCCATGTTAATCACCTCATTCTTGCCAATACATTTCACAGCTTTATTATGTGGCAGGCAAATGATGACAATAGCAATCATGAAATAAAAACCAATTACCCTGAAGTGTGGGATTCTCTTATAATTATTCGTGAAGCCGGTGCGATTTCCAGCGATGTAAAACACCAGGAATTATATGGCAAGGTTCCCTATGGCTTTTTGTATGCATACAATCCTGAAAACTTTATTGGCCGTGGCCAAAAGCCCTACCCAAACTCCTTCAATTCAAAATTGTATTACCAGATGGTAGGCAAGGACGGCGATTTTATAGTGGGAAGTGACATCGGCACTTTTGATTTTAGAAAGGAACTGAAAAATCTAAAGATGCCCATTTTGATATATGGAGGACGCTACGATCGTGTTGCCGTCCCCTCTATGATGGTGAAATTTAAAGAATACTGCCCGCAAGCAGAGTTCATCATGTTTGAAAAATCAGGCCACAACCCGCAAATAGAAGAGCCGGAAAAATTGTTTCCCGCTATTGAAAAGTTTTTGCATCCATAATTTAGTGGATCGAATGGCCACGCTCGCATATCATTTCTCAACTACTTGCCTTTGAGCCGGTATTTTCTATTCACCTTCGGATTATTAAAGTATTCGTCTAGTTCTTTACTATCGGTGCTGTCCTCAACAACGGGTACATCAATAAGTTGCAATTGCACCTGTTTCAATTCTTCCTTGAGCCTCGCTGTCTTCTTGATTATATCGGGATCTTTATCGCCCACGAGAATGTTGTCGGTGATTAAATATTGCAGTCTCTTAATATCGCTTCTCACCAATGATGCAGAATTTTGCTCATAACTTTTGTTGGGTGCCACAGCTTCTTTTACGGGTACCAATGCCACGCCCACACTAGGTAGTATCTTTCCTGTTGTCTGACCGGCATTGTCCGGCAATGAAGAAAAAATGGTACCTCCCAATGCAGTTGATGCAGAGGTAAGATCAAATGTGGTTCGGGTATTTTTTGTATGCTTGATCTTTTGATCTAAAATTCTGAAAGTGCTCTTCAACTGGACAATGTAGGTTTCTACATTGCCAACAATAGAATTGTACTCCATTAGTCTTTGTGGAAAATTGATTGTCTGGCTCACCATAATTTTTACAATAGCCGTATCGCGGTTAAAAAATTTGTCAACGCCAACAAAATATAATGTCAGTAGTTTTTGCTTTTCATTTGCATCCTCCTTAATAAAATCGTAAGAAGGGCTCCACACAAAATCGTCGCCACACTTGGTTACCGGGCTTGTGGAACGCACAGGAAAATTGGAGTAGTAAGTAATGGATTCTACGGGGAAACTTCCCTCTTCACATTGCAACTTGAAGTTAATAGTGTCGCCTTCATCAATATTAAGAGTTCCGCTTACAGTAGGTTTTACCTTAGATGGAATAATCTCTGTATTATAAAAGACAAGTCTAAAAGTTGTATCTACCCTGTCGGTATCGTTATTGAGATTTTTAACTCCCAGGTCCACCTTATATTCATTGTCGTATTTAAGCTTACCAGAAAGAAAAAAAGATTTATCAGCCTTAAACTTCAGCACGCCATCATCCTTATTTATTTTAAGGCCAACGGGTGAATTTTTTAAAAACCAATAGTATTGGGTCGGATCTTTATTTATTTCAAAATGATACTCAAGCGTTGAGTCAACATGCAGCGTGAAATAGGGTGTAAAATTTTTTATTCGTAAAACGGTATCTTCTTTTTTCACAGGGATACTGTCTTCAAACACCTGGGCTTCCCCGCAAAAGGGCGACGAAAATAAAATTAAAAGAAACAGTAACCGTGGAAAAAAGAAAGGGTTAATTTTTTTTAGCATGCACGCAAAAATATAAAACTCTCACTTTTATCGTTACTGAAATATTTCATAAAGATTGGGGAGTAAATAATAATGGGGTAAAATTACCTTTTGCCTTCATAATAATTGCATTGCTCCAGAGATCCAAGGCGTATACGTAATGGAATTTTGGTTGCTTTTTCAACATTCAGTTCCTGTTTACAAAAAAATCCAAAATTGCTTGTGTAAAAATTCTGCGGTATTACGTTGTATAGTGAAGTTGAATTTATTTTTTGAACACTTTGATCAGGAAGATGGCCTGATAAAAAATGTACATGGTTATCGGAACTTTTAACGGAACTTTTTAAAATAAAATTCATTTCTTTCACATGGCTATCAAACCTAAGCTGTGCAGAAGCTGCACAACATATTAAGAAAAAAAGCCCAGTGACACAAATTTTATTCCAAAAAAACATATCGCTATTTTTGCACCACAAATTTACAACATATACAAAAAGAAAAAAGCTAAATGTCATTAGGACAACGTTTACAACAAAAGCTACTACAGAAGTTATCGCCACAGCAGATACAGTTGATGAAATTGTTGCAAGTTCCGACAGCTCATCTCGAAGAAAGAATTAAAGAGGAGATAGAAGAAAATCCTGCACTGGAGCCGGGCGAGGATGGACATGATGAAAATTATGATGAGCCGAAAGACGAGTTTGACAATAATGAGCCAGAAGAAATTGATGGAAGCGAATCAGATTATGAAAACATTGATATAAGCGAGTATGTGAAAGACGGAGATGATGAAGTAGGCGATTATAGGTTGCGTGACGATAATTATGGAGATCCCGAAGAGACCAAGACCGTTCCGCACAAGGTAGAAACTTCATTCTATGATACCTTGAAATCTCAGCTTTTGATGCTTAATCTTGATGACCGCCAGAAGAAAATAGCGGAACAAATAATAGGCAGTATCGATGATGATGGCTATCTGCGGCGAGAAATTTCAGCTATCGCAGATGACCTTGCTTTCAGGCAGAATATCGATTGCAGTGAAGAGGAGATCGCGGAGTTGGTGAAAATGATCCAGCAGTTTGATCCCCCCGGCGTAGCAGCAAGAGACTTACAGGAATGCCTGTTATTACAGCTTAAAAGAAAAGAGATCGAAGGAAAAAAGGTAAAAATTGCGATCGATGTAATTGCAAATTACTTTGAAGAGTTCACTAAAAAACACTACGAAAAAATACAACGCGGCCTGAACCTTGACGACGATGGAATTAAAGATGTAATTAACCAGATAATAAAGTTAAATCCAAAACCCGGAGGCCAGGTAGGAGAAACTAACAAGCTTCAGAGCTACGTGATCCCTGATTTTTTTGTAATAAATACACTTGGGAAACTCGAGGTTACACTTAACTCAAAGAATGCACCTGACCTGCGAATAAGCGAAGGCTACAGGGATATGCTAAAGGATTATGACCGCGGAGCGAAAAAAGATAAGAGGCAAAAAGAAGCAGTACTTTTTATTAAGCAAAAAATTGATTCTGCCAAATGGTTTATTGATGCGATAAAGCAACGCCAACATACCTTGCTCAGTACTATGCAGACGATCATGGAATACCAGAAAGAATTCTTTTTGACCGGTGATGATACCGACCTACGTCCCATGATTTTAAAAGATATTGCCGAAAGAACAGGTCTTGATATTTCAACGGTTAGCCGGGTAGCTAATAGTAAATTTGTGCAGACAGAATTTGGAACATATCGCCTAAAATTTTTCTTTAGCGAAAGCCTCGTTACTGATTCAGGGGAAGAAGTAAGTACCCGTGAAGTAAAAAAAATACTCAGTAATCTAATCGATGATGAAAGTAAACAACACCCCCTAAGTGATGAAAAACTGACGGAGCTTTTACAGGAAAAGGGTTATAATATTGCACGTCGTACGGTGGCAAAATACCGGGAGCAACTAAATATTCCTGTAGCCCGCCTTAGAAAAGAATTATAATGGAAATAGATTTTCTTAACCGCCCTCACGAACCTGCCCCTTCTCTGCAAAGAGATAAGTATGGCCTGGGTTTGCAAATACCCGCTCAAATTTTTTCCTATTTATTTCACCCACTTTTTATACCGGTAATTGTTACATGGTATTTAGCATTTATACAAGCAGGTTATTTTACCGGCATCCCTAAGAATGAAAAACTTTTTATCTTATTAAGAGTTGCTTACAATACTATTTTTTTCCCTGCTTTTACTATAATGCTCTTGAAAGCCCTTGGGTTTATTAATAGTATTTTTTTAAGAACGCAAAGGGAACGTATCATTCCTTACATAGCTACCAACATATTTTATTTCTGGATGTACCTTGTGTTCAGGAATCAGCCGGATGTGCCACTGATCCTCACCGCTTTTATTTTCGGGATATTTCTTTCATCGTCCTTTGCACTGCTGGCAAATAATTATTTTAAAATAAGTATGCATGCATTGGGAGTAGGCTCCTTCCTGGGTGTATTGCTGGTAATCATTTCCAGTGGTTCTTCATTCGCAATTTTTTTACCCACTATGCTTATTATTTTATTAACAGGTTTTGTATGCACATCAAGACTCATCGTGAGCAATCACACCCCTTTTGATATTTATTCAGGAATATTGATAGGAATGATTAGCCAGTTTATAGCGCATGCTTTTGTCGGATAACAATTTCTTTCCACTACTTTATTTTATTGGCATTATCATAAACGAGTATTTATAATCCTTATAGTTCATTCTATATTTTTCCAGTGGCCACGTGCCCCATGAATTAATACCTCCAAGCCCGGTTTGATTAAGGTCAATATTCAGCACCGTCATGTTTCTTTCAGTAAGCTCGCCGGAATGTGCATTATGTTTTTCCAACCCTTCATCGAGATCTTCATCTAAATAGTGGCGGGCTGAAATGTTTAGGACAGTATCTCCGCTTATAAGTAATCCTTTTCCATTTTCATTAGTAAGTTTCACCCAGCGCACGTCTGTCTTGTTAGCTGTTTCCTGTGGCCGTACATAAGCATGGAACTGATCGTGAACACTCATGCTATACAATCCTATCAACGCGGCATCTTTACAATCTGTATAATTTTCTGAGGGGCCTCTGCCATACCATTCCATTTGTCCAAAAGATTTTGGCATCATCATTTGCATTCCAAATTTAAACATCATAGGTACTTTTTTAGAAGTATCTGCGTGCATAGACTCGGTCACCTTTATAATTCCATCTCCATTCATCTCGTAATTGATATCTAACATGGCGTACACATCAGGTAAAGAATAGTGCATATTCAATTTTATCTTTTTCTTATCGGAATCGTCAAGGTCAAAACCGAGCACCGCACAGTTGTGGCTTGCACGTTTCCAATTCAGCAATTTTTTCTGCAGGCCCGCACCATAGTCATTATCTGTAGGAGGGCGCCAGAAATTTGGCTTTAAAAAATAGCCGTCTTCAAGAAAGTTGGCACCATCGATGGTATATTTATGTAACAAACCATCTTCTCTTTTGAATGAAAATACTACGCTGCTATTGCTAATGTTAATGAAACTATCAGTAAGCGACACCCGTAAATCTGTTGATGCAGGCATAGCAAGCTCATTTGAATAATGGCTGTACAGCGTTAATTGATCTTTTGCAATTTCCCAATTCGCTGGCACCATGCCTTCACTATCTTTGGTCTTATAGTAAACATTGAGAAAAATTTCTTTATAGCCAACTTTAGGAAGAGGATAATGCAAATCAACAATGCCGGAATCTCGTGGAGCTATGTTGAGCGATTCATATTTGCCTTTTTGAATGATCTTACCATCAGCCACAAGTTCCCAGTCAAGATAAACGTCGCTTAAGTCTTTAAAGAAATTTTCATTATACACGGTAATCTTTCCGGTCATTAAACCTGCAGGGGAAGTATGTATATTTTGGTACTGCTTTTTTACTTCCAGCATCGACGGGTTCAATGTGCGATCTGGCCTAAGCAGACCGTTGCAATTGAAGTTATCGTCACTTGGCATGTTAATACCATAGTCACCACCATAAGCCCAAATGGTATCAGTGCGATCAGTTACTTTTTGAAAACCCTGGTCAACAAAATCCCAGATATAACCGCCTTGCATGTGAGGATAGTATTTACGAATTGTATCCCAGTAGTCAATAAAATTACCTTCAGTATTTCCCATTGCATGGGCGTATTCAACAAGAATGAATGGCTTATGATTACTTTTATTATCAAATTTTACATGATGCACCATGTCATCTGGCGAAGGATACATCGGGCAATAAATATCAGAAAAATTGGTAGCGCTTGCCGGTTCGTATTCCACAGGACGAGACGGATCGCGATACTTTATCCACTCATAACATTTTTCAAAATTTATTCCCATGCCAGCCTCATTGCCCATGGACCATATTATCACACTTGCGTGGTTTTTATCCCTTTCGACAGCACGGGTGTTTCGTTGAAAATGCTGAAGGAACCAATCCGGCTTTTTAGACAAAGAGTTAGTGCCAAAGCCCATTCCGTGCGATTCAAGGTTGGCTTCATCAACGACGTACAACCCATACTTATCACATAACTCGTACCAATACGGATCATTTGGATAATGCGAAGTACGAACCGCATTTATGTTATTTTCTTTCATGAGACGCACGTCTTGCTCCATGCGTTCGCGGCTTACCACCTGGCCTGTAATGGGATCCATCTCATGGCGATTAACTCCTTTTATTAAAATGGCTTTACCATTTACATATAACACTCCATCTATTATTTCAACCTTTCTCAATCCCGTTTTTTGCGGAATCACTTCAATTATTTTACCGCGGCTATCAGTTAACGTTATAAACACGCTATATAGGTAAGGAGTTTCCGCTGTCCATTTTTTCGGATCATTTAAAATGAATTCAACATTTTTAAGTTTTGTTGAATCGCCGAGCGCTATGGACTTTTTTTCAATTGACACACCGGATGAATCAAACAATTCAAATGTGGCTTTATAGTTCTTTAAAGCACGATCATTGTTATTTAAAAAATCAAGGCTGATATTTAGCTGTCCATTTTTATAATTGTCTTTTAAATCAGGAATTATTTGCACGTCGCGGATATGAACCCGGTTGCGTGCATATATATTTACATCACGACATACACCGGCAAGCCGCCACATATCCTGGTCTTCTATATAACTGCCATCGCTCCAGCGATATGCCTGAAAGGCAATAAGGTTTTTTTGCCCGGGCTTTAAGTACTTAGTGATATTGAATTCCGCGGCAAGTTTACTGTCTTCACTATAGCCAACCCATTGCCCGTTTACCCACAAATAAAAGCAGGAACGCACTGCACCAAAATTTATATAAATGTCTTTCCCATTCCAGTTTTTATCAATCACTATTTCCTTACGGTAAGACCCTACCGGGTTGTATTGTTCCGGAACTTTTGGAGGATCTGGTTTTATAAGGTAATCAAAATCGTAACGGATGTTGGTATATATCGGGATACCGTAGCCGTTCATTTCCCACATGGCAGGAACGGGGAAATTGACCCAATGACTGTCATCAAAATTAGTTTGCCAAAAGCCAAATGGACGGTTGGCTGGTTTATCCACCCATTTGAATTTCCAGTTACCGTTTAAAGATTGAAAATATTTCGATCGCTCCGGATCATTTTGCAACGCGAGTTGATTATTCTCGTAGGCAAAATAAGTTGCGTGCATGGGTTCGCGGTTGATCTCATTTTTAAATTCATCCTCCCAAAATGCCGGGGGTTCCTGGGATTGGGCTGAAAGTTTTGAGATGTTCAATAACACGAGGATAGCGATGCAAAAAATTTTCACTGGAGTTCTATTTATCATTTTTATAAAATAAAGAAGGTTGAGTTATCTCATTGCTTATCCCACCAAGGCACAAAGCGTAGAAAGACAAAAAATCCCTATGCTTTGTTTTTTGCAGCATCCAAAAAGTTCATTTCCGGGTTGGTCTTCCTGTATTAATCTTAAAACATCTAAGCAGGTTATCATTAACCGCTGCAAATATCAGTCGCTCATTGTTTTTAGTTGTGACCTCCTTCAGGCTTTTCAAATCTCCATCTACAATAAAACCGGATTCAACAGGCAGTACATTTGTAAAACTTCCCTTTCCATCATTTTTTAAAAATTGCCCGTAAGAAGCATCATATTGCCCGGAGCCTATTTCAACCTGGTATTCATTGCCTCCAAGTAACAGGTCAGTTTTACCATCATCGTCCATATCTGCTGCTATAATGGCATTAACAGGAGCACACTGCGCCGCAAGCGGTAACTGATGGGAAATAAAGTGCCCGTTCCCGGTGTTTTCGAGCCATACACTTTCCATCGTTTCACATTTTAGTTTCAACATATCTTTTTCACCGATTACATTGAGCAGTTTTTGCATATTAATTTTTGCAAAATCTTCATTCAAAAGAAATGTCTTTTTTATTACAAGTACCTGGCCGGCAAGTTCGGTTCTGTCTATGCCGGGAAACAAATCATACAAACCTTCATTGTCTTTTATATAATAGGCAGGAATTAAATCCATCGTTCCATTGCCATCTATGTCTTTTGCATACAACCAATATGGGCGTTGCGGCGTAGCGTGAAACTTATTGTTAATGCCCATGTTACCGGCGATAAAATCTATATCTCCGTCGTTATCTATATCGGCAGCCTGCAACGAGCGCCACAATCCATTCATGTTGTTTAAACCTGTATTTTCAGTGACCTCTGCCAGTTTACCATTTGTATTTTTAAAAAAACGTACCGGCATCCATTCGCCACAAAGTACAAGATCTATATTTTTATCATTATCGAAATCAGTCCATATTGCTCCTGTGATCATTCCGGGTTTCTCCAATGCAGGGCATACATTTTTTGTGACGTCAGTAAATTTGCCATTATTGTTTTGTAAAATATAACTACGGGGAGAAAGCGGGTATTGAGTTGCCAAAATACGGCCGCCTATAAAAATATCCATGTCGCCGTCGCCATCATAATCGGCTACTGCAACAGCCTGGGATATTGTTGTAACATTCGCCGGAAAAGCCGTAGCGTCTATTGTAAAATTTCCTCTCCCATCATTTTTATATAAACGGGGAATATTCATTGTTGAGCTTTCACCAAACTCTGTGCTGCCTTCTGTAATAAGAAGGTCAAGGTCTTTATCACCATCGGCATCAAAAAATACTGCACCCGCATCTTCGCCTGTTTTATCTTTTGGTACAAGCTCATGAGAAGAGAATGTGCCATCATTATTTTGAATAAATAAGGATCCCGATTGGTAAGAACCGCCGCCTATAAAAACATCTGTGAGTCCATCGCCATTCACGTCGCCTGTTACTAACGGAGGCCCGAGTTGAGAATATTTTTGCGGTAACATTCGTTGAACACCGTAATCAAAAAATGAAACCTCCCGGTGCTTAAATTCAGGATTCAAATCTTTCGTAAAATCATGAAATAAATGTGAAGAGGCTTTCTCTTGATAAAGCCCGGTGTCTTTAGCGTCCGCGTAGCTTACGATAATATTTTGATTTGCTTTAATAGCTTTAATTAGTTGCATCCGGTCATCAGGCCACACAATTTTTAAAGAATCAATTTGTGATGCACTGCCTAAGCCAAAATGCAGCCTTCCATCCATACAGGATAAATAACCTCTTACAGGAAATTGTTCAAGAAACTGAACCTTTCCATTTGCATAAAGTGTGGCCTTGGCACCAATGCCTGATTGATTTTGGTTGTTACCCTTCAACTGAATAGTAAGAAAATTATGTGTACTGTCTTTTGAACTTTGTCTTAACTCATTTTTCCAGACAAATGCTTCCTGGTTCATATTGTTCATTACCATGTCAAGATCTCCGTCATTATCCAAATCGACGTAGACAGCGCCATGCGAAACTGAGGGAACAGCCATCCCGGTTTGTTGCGTCGTGTTGCTAAAAGTAAAATCGCCATTATTATGATAAAAATAATTGTTGAGTTTTACACTGCCATAAGAATCGAGGTCTTTGCGCAAAGAAGTAATATTGTTCCCGGTAACATTTTGATTTGCTTCCATGGCGTTGCTCCCTTCAGTGTTTCTAAAAAAGAGAAAATCATTATTGGTAAGATCTTTTGCTATTCCATTTGTTATCTGCACATCTTTCCATCCGTCGTTATCGAAATCTGCCATTAATACGCTCCAGCTCCAGTCGGTTTCTGATATGCCAGACAATTGCCCGATCTCACTAAAAAAAGGTTCTGAGGTACTGTCAATTTCCCGGTTACCATTATTAAGC
>JBBSBD010000185.1:0-12673 GCA_038251675.1 Chitinophagales bacterium
AAGGGGAAACGGTTTTCAGTTTAAACCGAAAGGATGCCGACAAGCTGATTAATAAATTAGATGTTTCCCGGAAAAATATAGTCAACCATCTTTCCGATGTATTAAAATCGGCCAGGAAACTTTCGGGCTATCATGAACCAAACCAATTTCACGAACCGGTATTTACCGGGCGTTTTGTGAGGGATGGATATGTTATTGAGAAATATTTTGTAGAAGGTGAAGGTGATTATGTGATTCCTTATCTCCTGGTAATTCCCGATAAGCCAAACAATAAAGCAGTGATATATTTGCATCCCGGTGGTAAAGCCATAGAAGCATTGCCGGGTGGCGAAATGGAATGGTTTGCCAGGAAAGGGTTTACAGTGCTGGCTCCTGATTTGATCGGCACAGGTGAAATGGGGCCGGGAGATTTTCATGGCGATTCTTATATTGACAGCATCTCTTATAATGTGTGGTTTTGCTCAATACTTATTGACAGAAGCATAACTGGAATAAGGGCCGGAGATGTAGTAAGACTCGTCAAACTATTGAAGAAAAATACTGAGATCACTACAGTTTTTGGTATCGCAAAAAAGGAAATGGCGCCGGTGTTATTGCATGCTGCCGCTTTTAACCCGGCAATTACCAGGGTAGCTCTTATCGAACCTTATATCTCTTACCGCTCCATAGTAACGAACCGTTTTTATAGTCCCGCCTTTATCCATAACACCGTTCCCGCAGCACTTACGGCTTATGATCTTCCGGATCTTGCAGCCAGCCTTGCACCCAGGAAACTGGTGATAGCAGGTATTACAGATGGACCTGGCAAGGCAGCAGATTCTGAAAATATCAATAAAGATCTTACTATAATTAAAGATGCTTATCAAAACAAAAATGCAGAGGGGCAATTACATGTTGCGCCGGGGAAAACAAGTGCTTATGATATTTATATGGAATTGATAAAATAAAGTATGGTGATTTTCTGACAGTCGTAGCCGAATCCCTTGCAGAAGATTCAGCTCGGACTAAAAACCAAGTTCCGTTTATTTTTCTTTTGTGTAATAAAGCTTTTTCCACTCCTTCAGGTAGTCAAGAACAATATTCAAGTCCGGGTTAGGCTCCTCTCTGCGACCAATGCATACCTTATCTCTAACATATGTGACAAATTTCTGCGATGCGGTATCCTCCATAACACCCAAGCTATACCAGTCTTTTGTAGATGAGTTTAAGGTGTTTCGCTTAAACTGCTTGTCTTTAATGTCGTAAAACAATTCGATATTCATTAAAATGCTTTTTAGTGTACAGCAAAGTTAGTAAGTGCTTTGTGCGAAGGATATCAAAATAAGGTGAAGATTTTTACTTTAAGTAATGGAAGAATTTTAGTTCTTAGGACTTGCCCGTTCAAAAGCTTCTGGCTTTTGAAGGGCGATTTTAGCAATAAAATCAAGAGGATTTTGACCTGTGGTATCCAGCATATTTAATTGTTCTGGGGTAATTGCAGCAGATGGCCACATTTGGTTTCCTTCAATCAGGCCCAAGTTGCAGTTCATTATTTCATTTGAGAATTTGTCGTTTGCTTCATTGATCTTATTAATAAATATGTAATTGCTTGAAGAAGCTAATAGGTCAGCTAATTGTAACTGTTTACTTGTTTTACTATCCTGAGTGAAGATATTCTTAATGCGTAGAGGATAATTATGCTTCCTTGATCCAAAACCAACTTCTGCTTCTGGTAACTCTTTGGCAAAAAAGTTAATCATGCCTCTCCAATGTTCAATCTGTTTTGAATTATCAAAAGTTATATCGAAGCCGTGCTTATGAATTTTTGCCCAATGGTTACAATGTTCAATAAAGCAAGAAAGGGTTGCATCTAATGAATATTTTTCGAAAGTTTCTAATATTTGCTCATAGTATTTTTTGCTATAGAGGATTAATCCCAATAACTCTTTATCCTCTTCAGACGTCAGTGTGTCAAATAGTTCTTTCACGCATTTGTAGAAAGAAATACAGTCTTTAGTGAGGGAGGATCGAACCCAAATAATGAAAAGCCGGCATATTTTTTTGAAGAGACTTTTATCCCAAACTCTTGTTCCCATAATATACAAAACATTTGCTGTAGAAAGATTTAAACCTTCAACATAAATGTCAATTCCATTATGATATAACTGTGGTTCAATAAGTTTGTCTACCATTTGAATGACAATCATGAACTCTTTGTGAGCTACGTAATAATGAATTCGAGTTTTATTGACTAGCTTATTGTTTAAACAATCGATTAGAAGTTTTCGACGAGAGGAATATCGTCTTAAATTCTTAAAATGTAATTCTTGTGCCTTACTTATTGATAATAGAGGATTTAAGATTTCCAAAGTTTCTTCTTCCGTAAAATCGTGTGATAATAACAAATAACACGGTTGGTTAGAATCTAAAAGATTTTCACCGGAGTTTCCTGCTTCATCAAAATATAGCATGTATAATTATTTCCCACATCATGAACTTTCAAAAATTGGTAAACAGTGCTTGAATATACTGCCCGAGATGTGGCACATTTAATTGTTTATAAAGCAATGGCAGCATTAGGTTTCCTTAAAGCATTTGTTGAAATAGGCTGGACTGTCAAACCCTACTTTGTAACAAATTTCAGCCATGGTAAAATTTCCTGTCCGGATGTAATTATAGCTTTCAGCAGGCGGATATAAAGAATAAACTTCCCCGTGGAAAGCGATGTATCTTTTTTAAGCTTGCGATGCGTTTGCTCCAGGCTAAGGTGGAGCAGTGCAGCAAGTTCATTCCCCGAGAAACTTTTATGATCAAGATGATTAATTACCTCTTCAGCGGCATGTTTAATGAACTCCTTATCGATTGATTGGATACCGCCCATTGTGCATCAGGTTATGTTCTCACTAAATTAAACTTTTTTTCCTCTGTTTTGTGTTGCTTTGTCTTAGCCGGGTCTTTCGAAGAGGACCCGGCGTTAAGTCAATGCTGCGGATAGCAAAAAAAAGATGAGGATTTATCGTCAGCCAGCCCAGGGATTAGAGGAATTAAGTTATGGTTATAATTAAGGTACATATATGTCCACATAATCTAAGCTGAATACCTGAGCCATTATGTAAATTAATTTACTTCTACTTTGTCTGACTTGAATAAAACGGCAGAATTGTAAAAGTTCAAAATGTGAAATCCAGTTTGTTTTGTTACAATTGTTACTGTTGTGTCAAATGTTTGGTAAACTGATAATGATATTTGTTGCTCCCCAGGGTTTGTATAATGCTTTCGCCCTGATTGAAAATATTGTTGTTGGGTTTTCAATCACTTCAAACCCAGCTACCCTTAGCAACTTTTAATATACAAGAAGCCACACTTATCTATCCTTAAACTTAAAATAATAAAAGAGCTGCTGTCCTGATGTTTTCAACTCAGGACATTTACCTTTCAATTTTCCTTACTTTTATTCATCTCAAAAAAAAATTTCAATTCTTCCCAACATTTCAAAAATGAAAAAATTTTTCCTACCCTTCATTACCCTTATTTGTTTTTATCAATTTACAATGGCACAGGATGCCCGCCCGTACTTTGCATCTAACCCCGCACTAACGCCCGATGGACAAACGCTTATTTTCAGCTACGATGGAAGCTTGTGGAAAGCGCCTGCAGATGGCGGCGTTTCTGTACGCATAACAGGCATGCAGGGGAATAGCACCAACGCACGTGTATCGCCCGATGGAAAATGGCTTGCCTTTAGCAATTCGCAATTTGGGAACGCTGACATTTACCTGATGCCTTTGGAGGGCGGCGTTATAAAGCGCCTGACGTTTCATGTAGCCAACGATGTGGTGGAGTCGTGGGCATGGGATAGCAAAACCATTTACTTTACTTCCAACAGGTACAACCGCATGTCCACTTATAAGATAGGCATCAGTGGCGGCACGCCTTCGCAGGTGTTTAGCGATAATATGTTTGACTATACACACAATGCTTTTGAAGATCCTGCAACCGGGGAAATATTTTTTGATGATACATGGGAGAGTGCTTTTTTTTCAAACAGGTTGGGCTATAAAGGGCCATTCAATCCTGACATACAATCTTATAATCCAGCAACAAAAAAATATAAAAAATATACTGACTGGAAGGGAAAAGATATGTGGGCAACCGTTGATAAAAAGGGGAATGTGTATTTCGTTTCAGATGAAGCAAACGGCCAGTACAATTTATATTCTTTGGTGGATGGCAAGAAAAATCAGCTCACTAATTTCAGCACTTCGGTAATGCATCCCTTTGTAGATGCAGCGGGAGATAAGATTGTTTTTGAAAAAGATTTTCAGCTATTCTCTTATGATATTGCTACGAAGAAATCAACCAAAATTCCATTGCAGGTTTATAAAAATAATACACTGGCTGCCTTGCAGGATTTTAATGTAACAGGTAAAATAACCGACTTCAACGTGTCGGATGATGGGAAAAAACTTGCCTTTGTATCACGTGGAAAATTATTTGTCTCAGATCCGAAAGGAAAATTTATTCGTGAAATTGAAACAGCATCACAGGAAAGAGTGATAGAAGTTTATTGGCTAAAAGACAATAAGACTTTGTTGTATGGCCAAAGCTACAAAGGCTTTGAAAACCTTTACACGCAAAGCGCGGAAGAGATTGAGCCTGCAAAACAAATTACCAGCTTCGCAAAAAACAGCCGGTCTCTTTCATTCAACAGCGATAAAACAAAAGCAACTTATTTGTGTGGTTCTGATGAGGTGTGCCTCCTTGATCTTAAAACAATGAAGAGCACAGAAATGGTGAAAGATGAAATATGGGGATTGCAAAATTCATCACCATACTTTTCACCGGATGATAAATACGTGATGTACACGGCGTATCGCAATTTTGAACAGGATATATTTTTATACAGGCTTGCCGACGGGCAGGTGTTTGATATTACCAATACGGGTGTTTCCGAAACTAATCCACTATGGTCGCCCGATGGCAAATACATTTACTTCACTTCGGACAGAACAAATCCTTCTTATCCTTACGGCCCCCAAGATCAAAAAATATATAGGATGCCTTTGGAAAAAGTGAGTGAACCCTATCGCTCGGATATGTTTGATTCTTTGTTTGTACAAAAGAAAACAGACACGATGAAAGTGGATACTTCTACCAAAGAAAAGAAGGAGGATTATTTTAAAAAGCAAAAAGAAAAAAAGGAAAGCGAAACGGCAAAAAATACTTCAACGCCAAAACCTGAAGTAAAAATCGATTTCAGGGATATGATGGAAAGATTGGAAAATGTAGGCCCTGACTTTGGTGAGCAAAGTATTTTGAATGTGATCAAAAATGAAAATAAAACGTATGTATTTTTTATTTCCAATCACCAGGAGGGTAAGTCGTCTCTATGGAAGCTTACGCTTGAGCCTTTTGAAAAAACGAAGACTGAGCAAGTGAAAGATGCCGATGGAAATGATATTGAAATCCAGGGATACAAAGACCACTATTTCGTCTTAAATAAAGGAGTGATCAACAAACTTGATGCAGACAAGAATTCTCTTGAGAAAGTAGAAATGGATTTTCCTTTCACCATTAATATGAATGATGAATTCAACCAGATGTTTTACGAGGCGTGGGGCGCTCTGCAGGAAAATTATTACAACGAAAAATTTAATGGTGTAAACTGGGAATCTATTCGCGACAGGTATGCTTCGTTTTTGCCGCAGTTGCAAAACAGGAGCGATTTCAGAATATTATTAAATAACATGATGGGTGAATTGAATACTTCGCATTATGGATTTTCTACCAACGGTACTGATGAAAAAACTTTTTATACAACGGTAACTGCTGCTGCGGGTATTATGTTTGATGATGAACATCCATACATCGTGGATCATGTTATTAGGAATGGTTGTGCCGATCTCTCTGATAGTAAAATTGAAAAAGGGGATGAACTGGTAAGTGTGGACGGAGTAAAAACTGATGCAGCACAAAACCGCGAGTTTTATTTTATGCAAACAAAAGTGCCGGATGAAATGGTACTAGGTTTCAGGCGCGGAGTCAATGAATACAAAATAAAAATACATCCTGTTGCCTACAATGAAATGCAGGATCAGTTGTATGATGAATGGATAGATGCCAACCGCAGACGTGTTGACGATTTAAGCAATAAGCAGATCGGCTATGTCTATATGAAGAATATGGGTGGTGAGGCGCTTGATCAATTTGAGAAAGATATGGTCTCTGATGCGGTGAGCCAACGTAAAGCTTTGATACTTGACCTGCGCTACAATACGGGTGGGAATGTGCATGATAAAGTGTTGCAGTTTTTATCGCAACGCCCCTACCTGCAATGGAAATACAGGAATGGAAAAATGAGCCCACAGCCTGATTTTGCGCCTGCAGCGAAGCCGATTATTTTATTAACGAATGAACAAACATTAAGTGATGGTGAGATGACCGCTGAAGGTTTTAAACAGTTAGGCCTTGGGAAGATAGTTGGTGCAGAAACCTATCATTGGATCATCTTTACTTCAGGAAAACGTTTGGTAGATGGCTCAACCGTGAGGTTGCCATCGTGGGGCTGCTATACTTTGGATGGAAAGAATCTTGAGACAAATGGGGTATCACCGGATATTTATGTAAAGAACACTTTTGAAGACAGGATGAAGAACAATGACCCGCAGATTACAAAAGCAGTAGAGGAGATAATGAAAGAATTAAAATAAAGGAAGTGTCATTTTGTCCCCGCTTTTGGCAAGTTTAGTTGCCTGTATGATTGTGTTGGCCATACTTTTCTACCATGCTACCTGTCATGGTCATTCGAAGAATATTCCGTTTATCTCCGCCATGGAGTCGCCGATAAATAATGAATGATGCATTATGAAAAAGAAAGATGATTCAAAAAAAATAGGTTTCCTCGGCGCTGCCTCCATAGGTGTGGGTGGCATGGTGGGCGGGGGTATTTTTGCCGTGCTTGGGCTGTCCGTTTCGCTGGCCAAAGGCGGTGTACCTGTTTCTTTCATGGAAGCGGGAGTCATCGCTTTACTTACGGCGCATGCTTATTCCAGGCTTTCAATTGCTTTCCCCGATGCCGGGGGAACTGTTCGGTTTTTGAATGAAGGGTTTGGTTTTGGTATTTTCAGCGGCGGTCTCAATAATATGCTTTGGGTCAGCTATATCATTATGCTGGCTCTGTATGCCAGTGCTTTTGGCTCCTATTCTGCGAGTATTATATCCATCACCGGCGATACGAAAACAGATGAGCATATTTTTATTTCGGCAGTTATTGTTATTTCAACGGTCATCAATTACTACAGTATTATTATTGTTGACGAAGTAGAATCTTTTGCTGTAGGCGTAAAGCTGATTATCCTCCTGGCATTTATTGCTGTTGGCTTTTGGGGCTTAGGCGGTAATCCAAACCTTCAACAATTAAGTCCCGGTCAGTGGGAAAACCCTATTCAACTCATTGCGGGTGGCATGGTTATTTTTGTTGCGTACGAAGGGTTCGAATTAATTGCCAATTCCGCCCCGGATATTTCCAATCCTTCCAAAAATATTCCGAAGGCTTATTTCGGCTCGGTTGGCTTTGTCGTGTTGTTGTATATAGCCATCGCCGTCGTTACAGTAGGCTCGCTCCCTTTTAGTAAAATTGCTTCGGCACAGGATTATGCACTTGCAGAAGCAGCCAAACCGAAACTAGGGCAGGCAGGCTTTACGATTATTGCCATCGCGGCAATGATATCTACCTTTTCCGCCATCAACGCAACTTTGCTGGGAGGCAGCAGGGTAAACTACGAAGTAGCCAACCGTAAAGAACTACCAGCAGGTTTTACCAAACAACTCTGGGGCAAACCAATAGGCCTGGCCGTTATTGCCATAGCTTCCTTGCTTATAGCTAACCTCGTTGATCTCAAAAGTATTTCTACATCGGGTAGTGTAGGATTCCTTTTTATTTTTGGAATGGTGAATTATGTAGCATGGCGCAAAGCTGATTCAATAGGTGCAAGCAAAGTCATTGCATTTTCGGCGTTCTTATTATGTATGATGGCTTTTGGAGTTTTAATCTATCACCAGTTTACAACCGATGCTGCAGGAATAGTTATAGCGCTCGGTATATTTGTTTGCTGCTTTATAGGGGAATGGCTAAATATAAAAGTGTCTGATAAAGCAGGGTCCCCCAAATAGGCCGGCATGTTTACCGGGTGCGAGGCTGGGCTAATGAATTAGTTATTACTTGCTGGCTTAAGATCTTTTTTCAACAACCAGCCCTTGATAGCTTTCCCGGTATCGTCGGTAAAAATCGCGTACTGGAATTCGCCTGTTTCATCTAAAAGAGTAAGGGTGGCATCCCCCGCAGTTAAATAAATTTCACTCTTTTTATTTTTGTCAGGGGCGTCGTAAAAATAGGCATCGCGGACAATCGTATATTCATTACCCGAGCTAAAATCATCCTTGCCAAATGTTGAATCCCGGGCAGGCGCTAACTTTCTCACGGGCTTATGGCTTGCGGCCAGTACAGGGACCTTCACATTCTTCGTTGGTTTATCTTTTACTTTTTCTGTGGGCTTATCTGTAACTATAGTAGTCGAATCTGCAGTACCTGGTATTTTCTTTTCCTCCTGCAACGCGGTATCGGTTGGCACATTATTACGGGGAGTATAAAATTTGTCATAGGCTGCAAAGCCGGCCAGGCCAAGCGCTACGATAAACATCAGGAAAAACAGGGATTTTGATACACCTTTCCGTTTTGTTGCATTGTAGTACCGAGCTTCGATCAACTCTCTATCCCTTGTATCCACAAGGTATTGCAGGTCTTTCAGTAATTCTTCTTTCTTTGCAAGCTGCGTTTGCAGTGTAAGTATTTCTTTTCTCCACACGGATTCATCTACCTGGAGCTTTGTTGTTTCTTCCGGTACTTTATCGAGGCCTTTTTTTCTTTCGTCAGCAATCGTTCCCACTTGGATAAATTCCTGTAATTCACTGCCATTCTTAAATCGCTTTGCCGGATCTTTTTCGAGGCATCTATAGATCATGCTTTGCAGCCATACAGGGATCTCCATTTCCCTTTGCTGTTTTTCGCGGCTCCAGTAACCGGGAAGTGCCTCACGCCGGAGCGAAATCACATCAGGCGGCAGTGTTTCCATGTGTGCGACCATTACCGCGTTACGGGCCATTTCACCTTTATTAGTTAAAGGAAATGGAACATTGCCCGTCAACAATTCAAAAAGTATAATTCCAAAACTATATACGTCGGTTTCGGTGAGCGTTTCACCAGAGCTTTGTTCCGGCGCCATAAATTCTATAGCGCCTGCATAACGTATGCTGGTGCGTCTTTGTTCATCCGACATTACAGATAAGCCAAAATCGAGCAGGATATAATTACCGGTATGCTGGTTAAACTTTACGTTGTTACTCTTTATATCTCCGTGTTTAATATTTGCCCGGTGACAATGAGCCAAAGCATTCGCTAACTGGTCTGCTACTTTGATAATTTCTTTTACGGTAAACACCGGATCATAAGGAGGCTTAAGCAATTCACCGAGATCAGGGCCTTCAATATATTCCATCTCTATGAAAGGAAGATTGCCTGAACTCGTGATGCCGGAAGCAATGATGCTTACCACATTTGGGTTAGGAATCTCGTTTACCTTTTTTAATTTTTGTACTTCATTTTGAAATGAAATAAAATGCTTGTCATCTTCACTCTCGCTTGCGATAGGAGTGGGCAGTATTTTGATAGCGGTAATAATTTCACCTGTCTTTCTCGCTTTGTAAACGGACCCCTGTCCTCCCGATTTTAATGCACCAAGGTTTTCCAATCCTTCTGTTATCGTAAAAATCTTTGCCATGGTTAATCGTTTCCTGAATAAGTGAATTCGAGTACAGCCATATCGCCTAAAATTATTTGATCGCCTTCCTGCAGCCGATGGCCGACTTCGATCGCCTGCATTTTTATCAACACACCTTCTGGTGTACGGACTTTCATTTTATTATTGGGAGGTATGCCACCCTCGTCTGCAAAAACTAAAAATGTATTACTGTCTGCTTCCCATTCAATGTGCGCATGTTGCCGGCTTACCGAACGGTTTCTTTCCGTAGGTTTAAATGCGATCGCGTTTTTTCTCATATAGTTCCCCGTGGCCTGCACCCTTGCTTCGCGGCCAATATTGATTCTTCCATTGGCCGAATCAATTAAATAGGTTTCACTCTCAGCTTCGCCATTCAATACTTTTATAAAAGCATTGTTTTTTTTATTACTAAGCCCTGATCGTTTTGTTGAGATGAAAACTGCGGCATCAATATCTTTTAAAACATCAGCCTGCGGCGGAAATTTATCAGTAAAGTCAATCTCACATTTGAAAGAAGATGATAAGGTAATTGCATAATCATCTGCAATTTTTTGAACTTCATCAATTTTAAATTTACCGGGAATGTTGGCAAATACCGCCGCCTCGTATAAATGTTTTTCAGCTTCGCTGCAATTAATAAAAAGATAAACGGCCATAATATTGGCACCTTCGCCACCCTGTGCTCTTTGCAATCTTTCTTTTATTGCCTGCAATAAAATATTGCGAATGCCTTTTACATCATGCGGACGTTCTTTGAATAAATTAAACATGTCAATTCTATTTTTAATAATTTAATGTGAGTTTGAGATAAGCTTTTGTTTTAACCTTAGTAGAAAAATGTTATGTTTATTTTGATCTTATTACCTTATTCAACAATTTGTTTGATAAGGTAATAAGGTTGCTTTCAAATTGGTTATGTTTTCTACTAAGGTTTTTTATCAATTTTTAAATTCTAAAAATCATCTCACTCAATTTCAATTTCACTACTTCTTATCCGAATTCAATTGTTTAATGCCCATCCATTGCGGGATGATGCATCGTCAATTCGTTTCTGTTATCTAACTGTATTTCTGCCTGCTTTTTTAAAGGTTCAAAACTTTTTATATAATTACGTTCCAATAACAAAGGGATGATACGTGAGCCTGCAAGTGCAACCGCATCACTCGAACCTTTCGTTCCCTCAATTCTTATACAAACTACAATGTGGCCGTTGCCGTTAGTTTTGGGCGCAAAAAAGACATACCAGCCATCGTTGATACTTTCACCCCGTACAATTCTTTCCGGTGTACCTGTTTTACCTGCAACTAAAATTCCCAGCCGGTTTCTTTTAGGAGCACTTTGTTCTCTCATATAGGTTGCCATGTATTGTGCATATAAGGTATCTCCGGCGATGGCAATGCCTTTTTTACTCTTCGTCGCATTTCCATTAATATCCAATACATATCTGTTGGGTATCATAACACCATTATTAGCAATTCCGGAAGCGATGCGTGCAACAGAGGCGGGTGTTGCTACCAATTCGCCCTGCCCCCACGCCATGCCTGAAATACCTAAAGCTCTTGTGCGGCGTATGTTGTCGGGGTTGTAACGCTTAAGGCTTTTGAATTCCGTTTCCCGCCAAAGCGTTCTCCACTTTTCCTGTTGCGATGTATTGCCTGCATCATTTTCAAAATAGTATCCGCCAACACCACGCAGGAACATACCCGATTTCATATAAAGCGTTACCATTTCCTCCTGCAGTTGCTGCTCGTTAGCGAGGCGTATAAAGAATGAATTGTTTGATTTTACTATCGCCTTCTCGATGGTGATTAATCCGGCTTCATCCGGTTCAGGCCCATTAACTCTTATAAGATCTTTTGGATAAACCCTGATCGTTTTTTTTGCGACTGATGGCCCTAATTTATTAAAGGCCGCCATTGCTGTAACCAGTTTTGCTGTAGAGCCTGGTTGTGTTGCGTGGGTAAATCCAATGTCAGTATTTACATTCCAACCCGGTAATTTATTTATCTCATTTTCAGAAAGGCTCAACTTTTCCCAATCATCCACCGGAGGTAGCGGCCAGCATGCAGATGCAAGCACATCTCCTGTACTATCTTCCATAACCACCACAGAAACTCTTTTCTTGTTTACACTATCATTCTGCTGCAATGCCAGTTCGATCTTCGTTTGTAATGCAGCGTCAATGGTGAGTGTGACATCCCTGTTGCGTTTTTTAAACTCCGCAACATCATTGCTGTTTATACCCGCTGTCAGCAGATCTGATAGTGCACTGTAATCTCTTTTAGTTACCGTCATCTCGGTGCCGGCTACCGGTAGAAATTTTTCTTCGCGATAGCGATCGGCGCTCACCTGGTATTTAACAATGGGAGCAGGAAACCCCCTGAGTTCGGCGGCGTGAGCATACTCGGCAAAATATCCATTGTTGCCCCCGGAAAAAATTCCGGTGTTTGCATCGCCAGTCCAAAAAAACATGTATTCACCGAAAGGGTAGTAGCGGTCCTGTCTTTTATACGACAGTGACTGAATATTGTCAGCCTGTATTCCAAGTGCTATTAAAGAATCTTTTTGCTCCTGCACCATTTTCGGATCACTGGATGCGAGCAACCGGCCATTCCTGTCATAAATATTTCCTGCCTGTAACCTATTCATTAAAATGCTTATCCTCGGGTTGTAACTAAACATTCTTGCACCACTACGGTCAGCTACCAATGCAGGTTCTACGATCCACTTTTTCCTATTGAAGGTATAGCCAGATACATTTATTATTAAGAGAAGTATAGCTGCACATGCTGCCAGTAATGCAGGCATCAGGTTTTTATCCTGTCGTTGAGAAATGTATTTCATCTGCGCCTGTGTGC
>JBBSBD010000186.1:0-12601 GCA_038251675.1 Chitinophagales bacterium
TTAATAGATGCCACTTTCTCACTTTACCACATCTTCATCTGTAAGCTTCCAGTTATTATCAAAATATCCCGCCATTTTAATTTCACTGGCTCCTTCTTTCAACATGCCCAATTTAAAAATCGTAAAATCGGGAAAGCCGCTTGCGCCGGCAAAATATTGATTTGCATTGGCGGCTTTCATTCCGTTGATGCCCGTACCCGCTATTACGCCGACTGAATTAAGCGGAGAATTTTTCATTGGCCACACAAAATATGCTGCGAGATCTTCTCCGTCAAAATGATTCTTACCTGCGCTAATCTTATTTCTCTTCACGAGTATCGGGCAATCGGCTAATAAAATATTCCAGGCTGAATTGGTATTAGCATTTCCATAAATAATTACATTTCTCCCGGGATAATTTGCTTCAGCATATTCTTTATCAGGAATAATATCTACTGCACCATTGCCCCGATAATACCATGTTTCGGCATCATATTTTGCTTTATTGAAATTCAATTCATTTTCTTCTTTACTACCTGTTGTACCATACACAAAAACCATTTTATGATTAAAGGCTTCTTTAAAAGTGCCATAGCGTATCGGGTTCTTTTGATCTGTGCGGGGTTTAGAAGAGATCGTCCAATTACTATTTCCTTTTAAAAGAAAAATACTATCACTATAACTTTTGGTCATATAAGCAACTGCGTTTCCATCAAGATTAATTTTTATTTCAGTACCGGCTTCAAAGTCACTTAGCGCCAGTTTAAGCAGGCGAATATTTTCTGTAGTTCCGGTAATACTTTTCTTTGCCTTATCCCTTGCCAATTGAATACGGCTGTATTCCAAAGGATGGATTTGTTGCTGAATAGAAACCCAATGAAAATCTGAAGAGATACCGGGGCTTGCTGTTGAAAAATCAACGTTATTTACCACACTGTCTTCCGGCAATCGGTGCCGTTTAAAGAAGTCAAAAAGCGGTTTCCAATCTACGCTTTGATCGCCAAACCAATGTTCTCCGCCGGGATATTCATAATAACTGAAATCGGGATGAAAATCAGCAAGCACTTTTCTCATTTGCCGGGCATAATTTACTGATACCACTTTATCAGAATCGCCATGCAAAATGTAAACACCAAAAGCTTTGTAATTGTGCGCCAGTTGAATGACATCGCTCTGGTTACTTGCCCTTAATAATATTTGTTCTATTGCAGATCTGCTGCTATCGGGAATAGCACCATCTGCGGAACCGTAACCTTTTAAAGTTGGATAGCCGGAGCATGCACCAATCGCAGCCCACTTGCCAGGATAGGTTGCGCCCAGGAACCACGTGCCATGCCCACCCATCGAGTGGCCGGTGAGGTAAATATGTTGCGGATCAGGCTTAAATTCTTTTGTAGCAATATTCAAAACTTCCAGCGCATCGAGCCTTCCCCAGTCTTCCCAGTTAAAACCACGGGGACGCCTGTTCGTAGCTGCAACCAGTGTTCCCCAGTCTTTTGATTTGTATGCCCTTGCCTGCCCAATCGCTTCCACGCCTGCACCATGAACAGATAAAAATAATGCCTGACCTGGCTCTGGTGATGGCGACTGTGGAGTTACTGCATAATATTGTAAGCTGCCATCTATATCGCTGGTAAAAGTTTCACTGTAATGATCTGAAGGCTCGACCGCGTCAATGCTGATTATTTTTTCATCTAATGTTTTTGCTTTTTGAATAAGCGCAAGCTTGCATTCATATTTATCTTTCTTCGAAACATTTTCTGCATTAAATCCAAAGCTCACTTTCCTGGAAGACATTGCCGGTATAGATGGAACGGTTGTAAGCATTTCCCGTCCTTCAAGGGAGCTTTTGATCTGCAATCCTTTGAGCTCTCTAGCGGAAGTATTTAGAATTACAACAGCGCCGCGCAGATCATTATTCTTTCTTGTAAGAACTATGCTGGGAAGTGTTGGGTCCTCTGTATTAATAATAGCGGGCTTATCCGGAAAGATAAGACTGGCTATAGTTTGAAAGCCTCCGCGAACATATAATTCATTGAGGCCTTTTTTTAATTGTACAGGAATATACAACCAGCCCGCACCGTAAGGATCTCCGGTATGAAGTTGCCCGTTAAAAAATAAAAAGCTGTTGCCCTTAATATTCAATAAGGCACTTCGTGCCTTGTCAGCGTTGTAAGTGAGGTAAGTATAATTTCCGCGGAACCTTCGGCGACCGCCCCTTTGCAGCCTCATAGCGGGCCTCAGCCTGTGGAGGCTATCCGCGATTACCGATTGCCAGGTAAGGGCTTCACCATCTTCATCCACACCAAGAGATTCGCCTTCCACGGGTTTTTGTAATGTATTTGTATATAATTTGTAGGCCAGCACATCGGTAGTGATTGCTTCGCGGCCATAGCTTGCAGGTGCGTTTACCATTAGGCCTTTTGTAAAATATACAGTGTTCTGTGAAAAAGAATCCAGTATTATAAAAAAAAGAATGGCCAGTGTAGAAGATAATTTTTTCATAGTAGTAAGGTTTTATGACAATCAATATAATTTCTAAAAATATTCAAACTATGTAAGAAAATTATTATTTAATTTTTTTCTAAAGTTTATAGATTAGTACTATTTCTAAATCATATTTCTATTTAAAAAACTCGGTAAACAAGATCCCGATATAAGTTCTAATAGCTGCGCCTAATGAACCAACCAACATTTTCGGCAATCTGATCATCTATAAGGTAACAGCCACGAATCGTCACTGTCGTATTTTAAATACCAGCAATTCAACCATTAACCAAAGCATCACCGGGAACATCACGTGCACGGATAATTAGATTACCAGAAAGAAAGAGAGCATACCATCCTTCTTTCTTTCTTAATTTAGCACCCATGTGGACATGCACGATATGCAAGCAACAATTTAAAAATACCAACCAGGTGCATTCCTGCAATGACAAAACACTGGCGGATTTTCTAAAGGAGAAATCGTCCGTGACTATAGAACTGTTCTGGCACTTTGCCGAAAGCTTTCAACAATTTGGTTTAGTTACGCTGCACCCGACAAAAACCATGATTGGTTTCGCAGCTAATAAACGAATGGCATATGTAACAAGGCTGGGTAAGAATTTTGTAGATATCACTTTCCCTTTTACCGAACCCTACAACGACAACCTTTGTTTTCATAAAATAGCGCAGGTACCCGGGCAACAGCAATTCAACCATCATTTTCGCATGTATCGTACAGATGATTTGAATGAGGAAGTGCTGCGTTTTATGAAACTCGCCTACTCAAATGCGTTGTAGCTTTTGGCGACTCGATAGTTTGCTCCAGTCAGTGGAAAATTGTTTTGGGGTTATTTTATTTTAACCCGGTATCCCTTTTCCTTCTGTTAATAATTTGAACAAATTGAACAAACTTCCTTCTATATATTGGTTCCACTCTCCCTCACAATCGTTGTATCTAAGCTCAATATTTTAGTTCAAAATTTCAACTTCTTCGGGAACTATAAATAACATAACGCATCCTGTTTTGGTAGTAACCGAATGCTTGAAGCCGGGTGGCGTATATAAATAGTCACCCTCGGATAAGGTTACATTTTCAAAAATGGCTGCTCCGTTCAACACATACACTTCTTCTCCTGCCGGGTGGTTATGATACGGATAAGTTGCGCCGGCATCGAATTTCAAAAGTATGGTCGTTGACCGTTGCCTCGCTTCATCGTAATGAAGTGATATCACGGATATGCCATTATAAGTCACTCCTTTTTCTACCAAAGGCTGCCATTCTTTTTGATTGCTCCTTACGACATAATCGTTGATATTTTTATTCATGTGTTTTGATTTTATTTTATGATTTATTTGATAATAGTTCATCCATACTCCATCTAAAGCGCGGTAAAGTTGCCAGCATAAACGAACCTGCACTAAAGGCAAGTACTGAATAATCCAGCGGTTCCTTTATGCCAAAAGAATACGTCATTGCTAAGGCGAAAAATAAAGTGAGGATTGCAGCGCCGTAAGCTGCATATCTTGTTTTAAAACCGAGAAGTAGCATGATTCCAAAGCAGGTTTCTAAAATATTGCTGGCAACTGCAATCGCCGGCACTAAAGTTTTTGGCGCAAATGAATTGACCTCTGCGGCATACTCTAAAAAGCCCTCCCAGCCTGAAGATTGATTACCCCATAAACTTAACCGGCTTGCTACCGCCGATAAGAATCCTGCAGATAACGCCATACGTAAAAAGAAAGACGGAACATCAAATTTTTTCATGTGCTGGTTTTTATTTCAATAATTACCTGGTACAAAGGTGAATAATACAGGAACTTTAAAGAATAGAGAATCCGGAGAAAAGCATGTAATATTTACAAGGCGAATTGTTCCTTGTATGACTTAGGTGACAGCTTCGTTTGCTTTTTAAAAAAATTAGAGAAATAAAACGGATCGTTAAATCCCAGTTTATAAGCCACTTCTTTTACGGAGAGATCGCTATAATAAGTAAGCATCCTTTTAGCCTCCGATGCTATGAGGCCATATATGACATTCTGTGCTGTTTTACCCGCATGAAGCTTTGCCAGTTCATTCAGTTTTATTTCGGTAGTGCCGAGCATTTTTGCAAATTGGCCAAGGGGATAATTATACTCAAAATTATCCCTGACTGCTTCGAGAAATTTCAGGAACAAGGCATCGGGTTTCCAAATTTCATCTCCCCTATTCACTTTAGCCCTGTTGATTGCAACCAATATCAATTCTAAACGGCTATGCACAGAAATGAGGTACTGGTATGGCTTTTCAAATAGTTCATGCTGGATAGATTTCAGTTGCGTTTCGAGCAGATCTTTGTCAACCGGTATTACCTCATTCATTGCAAAATGACAAAACAATCCATTATGAAAAATCAATTCGATATCCCTGTCATCCTTACAAAAAAAATCCAGTGTAAATTCAAGTATAAAACCCTTTGTGCCACGGACATTCTTAAAACTATGAACCTGTCCGGATGTTATAGTCATCACTTCACCAGCAGTCAAGCTAAATTCTTTTTCGTCAACCGTCATTCGTACACTGCCGGCAGAACAATAGACAAGGACATACCTCATGACACGCCTCAACCTGCCAAGATCAGTAATATTTTCGAATGTTTTTATCTCCACCATATGCGTTATAGTAGATAAAATTAGAGAAATCTTTTTCTCTTTGGATTGCCCGGTTGCATCACCTTCTTCACAGTTTTCCATGCTTTTCCCTGTCCAGCACTTCTGCAGTTTTATTAAACAATTCGATAGTGATTTCCGGCGTGGCGCCAATGCATAAAATACCAAGCTTTCCATATTGCGATAAGGCACCTATCATGTGAAACATTACCCCTTGCTGTGTACTGCCATTGTATAAAAGATCGTTTGCAGTAGCAATTTCAATAAGGTCATGGGGAGTGAGCCCTTTATAATAGTCTCTTTGCAGATTATCGGAAAAAAAATAGTATCGCCGCTGGCCTGATGCGGTAAGGTAGATACCTTTTGAAGAGTCATAATTGCCATCAGTTAAATATTGTAACATAAGGTAAGGATGAGTAGTGCCTCCCTTCCTTAGATTTATTTCTATTGCGTAATGTTTCCAGGCATTATCCTCCTTTACTGAAATAAAGTCAATCGAAAATCTTCCAAGCACTCCATAGCTTCGCAATTTTTCGGCGATCCGCTTTCCAATATCCCCAATGGTGGCTGCATATTCTTCACTTGCCGGAAAATGAGCTCCAAGAAATACGTGCCCCATTTCACCACCTATCACCTGGTCGTGAGTGGAGATCACATCCGCTTCTCCTAATGGGGTAATGCGGCACTGGACAGAAGGGAAAGCCTTTTGTTCCCCATCAATAAAGGCTTCCACAATTCCACCCATCTGGCGGAATTTTTCCATAAAGACTTCATATTTCAAATCACGGGCAATGATTTGTAACCGTTCTGGAAGTACTTCTTTTATCCACGATTGCAAACTGTCATTTGCCGGTGCGGCTTCAAACGAAAAAACCGAATTGCCCTCGCCTGAAAATCCATCGTTAAGTTTCACCACGGCTTTGGAAAGTTGAGGAAAAATAGTTTTCAATTTGTATAAAGAATTAATAACATCTTCTTCTGTAAGGCAATCTTCAAAGCCTTGCGGAGTTTCAATATTGCATTCTTTAAATATTTTCCGGCTGAAATTTTTCGTACCAAGATAGAGTAAGTCAGGATCGCAGCCATATATAGGCATGTTGAGTTTTACCGCAAGAGATCGCTCAGCTTCGGTTACATTAAAACAGGCGAGATGCGATACATGCCCTTGCGGAATACTTTTACGGATGCGCTCAATTAACCTGGGGCGTTCAAGAATTTTGTGTGTTAGTGATTTTGAAGATGTGTCGAAACAGGCAAGCGTTTTTAATCGCTGCCGTGCATGATAATTTGTTATGCCAGGTAACAGGTGTAAATAATAATCCATGATAATATTGTGAACGGGCGTGCTGGTAACATATATTACATGGGTGTTCGGCATTCGCAAAAGCATCAGCAGGCAAAGCATTCTCTCTTCGTAATGATTAACACCATCAATCTTTGCCAGTATCTCCTGGTCAAGTGTAAGGCTTGGTACAATCACCACCGTTTTTGCAGCTAACCTATCCGGAAAGGAGGCTTCAAATTGGGCGGCAAAATTCTTCTGTAATTGCTTGAACTCAAGTATCTCTTTTGAAACGTCCTGCATATTTATTGCCGGTTTTATGATTTACATTAAATCCTGAAAATATTTTACTATTAAGCTATCGCAGGTTAGTCGGTGTATGTGCCTTTTTGCTGTACAGAATTTGGTAATAAATCAATCTTGCAACTACCGGTGCGAATAAGGCTTTGGATTTTATTTTCCATTATACCAGTATATCCACGCATCGGTCATTTCGCCATCATCTTTATGCACACTGCATAACTCACGTCGGTATACCGGTATCTCTCCCTCTTCAACATCGAGGCCTTCATAGTCGTCAAGTTGCCCGAATACAAATGAAAAATCGTGTTCATCATTCAGTTTATACAATTCTCCATCAATATAAGATTCAGTTCCAACGGGTATTCCGCGCAGTTCTCCATCTGCATCTTTCACCACGCCTTTCACTTTTGCCTTAGCAACAAAGGTGAAGTATTGTGTAATGTAGTTATAAGAGTTTTTGTGGAAACCCTTACGAAGTGAGCTGTATGTAAATAAATATTTTGAAGATGCTTTTACCATAATATATTGCGATAATTGTTTCTTTATAAATACAACACGCTATGAACTGTTCATTTCTTATGCTTTAAAATTTTTATCACATCTCATAGCTATCAATTAGTTCTTTTTGATTTTCATTTAATAAAAAATTGCCGCATACAACTAACAAAGTCCCAATAACCAGGCAGATTGTATGAAGTAAGTTAAACTTCCAGATTAATATAACCTGTATTATTATCCAACAAATTAATATACCTCCCTGTATTATTGTGAAAAAAGGAAAATTCTTTGTTCTCTTTATAACCATAATTGCAATCGCGATACTTGAAATACCATTCAGCGCAAACAAAATAATGCCCGGAATGAGATAATTTTTAAAGGGCGAATACTGTAACATACGGACGTCCCATCCCAACGCTCTTCCGCTTGGATCATGTATCAGTTCCCAACCTCCCGCCATTGCCGAAATACCTAAAAGAAATAACAGTATTAAGGAAAATATGCGAATAAGTTTATTGGTGGCTGCAGACATGGTTATATAATACAAAAATCATATAACAACACCAAAATTCAAATGATCCTCAAATCCAGTTCACATGATTATGGTCAGTCCCTTAGATGCTGTCTATTATCTTATTCCTCTCAAAGTGCAGAAATGTCGTCTGCTTCTATATTTCAATTTTCTTGTTTTGTTACAACACCTGCCTGCTTTATTTAAATATAAGTAGATCATATACCGTACGCGATGGCAAACATCATTTTGACTTGGCATTTCAAATTGTTGCCAGCTGGTGGACACCCACCAACCAGCGACAATTTGGAATGCACCCGAAACTCATCGAAGTTATGCTGACATGACTTTAGTAGTAGCGACAATCTTAAAAGTGTTAGGCATAGTGTTACTTGCATATAAAATAATTCAGTACGATGGGTTTAAGAAGTTTATGAATAAATAGAAATATGATTGGAGAAACGACTAAAACATGTACGGTATCTGGTATCACCCCGGTTCATGTCTTACGAATCGGAATAAAGTTGGTGCGTGAGATACGAACCACGGTTGAACCGCTGAGTCCTCTGCGTTCGACTCAACTGCGACATAGAGTTCAATTAATTTTCGGCATATATCAAATCAAATAATTTTTGAGATCACTAAATTTTATAAGCTTCTCTCACCGGGCTGAAAGTATCTATGACAACGCAATCGGTAACCGCAACGGCACTATGACTCACGTTAGCATAAATAACATGATACATACCCGCGGTTAACGAATATTGCCCGCCATCGATGATCATATCGAGCTGACCGTTTAGGATATAAGTTATTTGCTCATGCATGTGATGATGCTCCGGTACAATGCTGCCCTTTTTTATTTCCAGGCGGCCCAGCGTATGTTTATCCCCATGAATATAATACCCGGTTATGCCCGGTGCAATTTCTTTTGGTGCTACATCTTTAAGGTATGTCATTGTGTAAATTTTAGGACTTCTGTAATGTTTTATGAGGTTGTAAATTAATTCAAACCCACGGATGCGCTGCACCTTTCTCTTTTTTTGACTGCAGGGTAATTGAAATTGATTTTTAAAAAATATATTTGAAATGTTTTAAAAGCAGTAAGTGACTTCGATGGCACACTTTTAAAAACAATTAAGAAGCCTGAAGGGATGCTCAATATTATTACCATGAAAACAACATATAAAATATTGCCGCTCGCATTTCTATTGCTGTGTTCGGTTGGAGCACATACGCAATCAATCGATTCTATTCAACAAAAAGTTATGGAATCGATACAAAGAGAATTGGTCAAAAAAGGTATTACCGGCACTTTTTTGGATTCCGCAATTATAAACTTTACCCAAACACAGCTTAATGAAACGTTTGAAAGCCTTAATAAGGCATTACAAATTGCGAAACAAGCAGGCAATATAAAAGAACTACTGGGCGGTTACTACAACCTTACAAAACTTGACAGTGCACAGGGTAACTATAAGAATGCGTATGAGCACTATAAATTATATACGCTATATCGCGACAGTCTTATTAAGCAGGAAACAGAAAAAAAAACTTTGCAGGCTAAAATGCAATATGAGTTTGACAAAAAACAAGCTATCGCCAAAGCGGAGCAGGATAAGAAAGATGCAGAACAAAAGAGAATAAAAAATATACAATACTTTACCATTGGTGCACTCATTGTGGTTGTATTGGTTATTTTATTAATTGCATATATACAATGGAGAAATAATAATCAGAAGAAAAAAGCCAACGTCTTATTGCAACAACAAAAAGAGAAGGCGGAAGAAACACTGATAGAACTTAAAGCCACTCAATCGCAACTCATCTATTCAGAAAAGATGGCGTCTCTTGGCGAGCTTACTGCAGGCATTGCACATGAAATTCAAAACCCCTTGAACTTTGTAAATAATTTCTCGGAGGTAAATAAAGAATTGATTGCAGAGATGAGAGAAGAAATTGCCAACGGGAATTATGGCGGCGTAAGTGTTTTAGCAAGAGACGTGGAAGAAAATGAAGAAAAAATTAATCATCACGGCAAGCGTGCAGATTCAATAGTAAAAGGCATGTTGCAGCATTCAAGAGCCGGCATTGGGCAAAAGGAACCAATTGATTTTAATGCACTGGCAGACGAATATTTAAGACTCAGCTATCATGGCCTGAGAGCAAAAGATAAAAGTTTCCAGGCAGACATTAAGACAGATTTTGATGATAGCATTGGTAAAATAAATATTGTACCCCAGGATATTGGAAGGATGCTGCTTAACCTTTATAATAATGCATTTTATGCAGTAAATGATGCTTTGGCAAACGGCCTTCCGGGGTATAACCCAACAGTTACTGTAAGTACAAAAAAATTACGCACCGGCATTGAACTCACGGTAAAGGATAATGGCAAAGGCATTCCACAAAAAGCAGTTGATAAAATATTTCAACCATTCTTCACAACCAAACCAGCAGGCCAGGGCACCGGTTTAGGCTTAAGTGTGAGCTATGATATTGTAAAAGCACACAGTGGCGAAATAAAAGTAGAGACAAAGGACGGTGAAGGAAGCAAGTTCATAATAACTCTACCACGATAGAATTACTTATTTGGCAGGCAAATAAAGTTTACCCCCCTTTGGCGTAAGGTTATCGTAACTGTTATCATAAAGTTGGCGCAAGGTCCGTGCGTTAATACAACGTTCGGATAGGCAAGGGCATTTCAGCCCAAGTTTCTCACAGGTAGGGTCGAGCGGTGGGGCATTAGACTAAAGTCCATGTTTCCACCACCCGCCTCGTCAAACGCAGCATGCGCATTTAACGCACTGCGCTTTCCTAATGTTTTCGCACCTGGTTTTATAGCCTAACCATATTGGAACAAATTTCCGTGGAGCTACTTTAAAATCGCTATAAATATTGCAGATAGCGTATTGCCCTTTTGTTTTTTCCTAATGATTCGACGCTGTAAGTAAAAAATTTTCCGGGAATATTATAGCTGGAAGATATTTACTTCAATTAACATTATGAATTCCCTGCCCGTTCCTGGCGAGTGTCCTCCCCTCCTATCGTTAGTTTGCTACAAACCGAAAAGTACCGCTAACACTCTGCACAGGTAAAAGAATGGCTTTCATGTCACTTTTACAATGAAGTCTTCAATTTTTAACAGTCAAATAAAATCAATTATCGTCAAGGATACCTGCGTTTAAAAACGTCTTTATTCTAATTTGGGTACATTAGGGGTAAACCAACGTAACTCATCCCAACAATTAAAGTTTAATGAATAACAATCAATTTCAAGATTTTCAAATACCTGAAGCTTATTTAAAACTGTTTCGAAAGGCAGCTAAACATATTAAACTAATACTGCTGGCTGTAGTATTGTTAATCGTTTTCTTTGGCGCTTTTTTCCAAATTGAACCGGAAGAACTAGGCGTAATCACCAGGTTTGGAAAATACACCAGGACCGTAGAGCCGGGGTTGAATTTTAAAATTCCTTTTATGGAAACCCTTTACAAAATACCTGTGGAAAGACAACAGAAGCAAGAATTTGGATTTCGCACTACCAATGTGGGCGTGCAATCTTCCTTTTCAAAAGAAGATACCAAAGGGGAATCACTGATGCTTACCGGCGATCTGAATTTAGCGGATGTGGAATGGGTAGTTCAATACCGCATAGACAGTCCGTATAATTTTCTCTTTAAAGTAAGAAACCCCGAATCCACTTTACGAGATATTTCTGAAGCCTGCATGCGGCAGGTAGTTGGAGACCGTACCGTAAATGAAGTACTAACGGTGGGTAGAACAGAGGTAGCCAACAAAGCCCAGGAATTAATACAAAAATTAAGTAAAGAATATTCTTTGGGCGTTAATATAGACCAGGTGGTTTTGCAGGATGTGAATCCGCCTGACCAGGTGAAGGCCGCCTTTAATGCAGTTAACCAGGCGCAGCAGGAAAAGGAGACATTGATCAACCAGGCAAAGTCGGAGTACAATAAAGTAATACCAAAAGCTTCCGGGCAGGCAAAAGAAACTATTCAAAAAGCAGAAGGTTATGCCCTGGAACGCGTAAACAATGCACAAGGTGAGGTAGCACGTTTTAATGACCTGTACACTGAATATATAAAAGCTCCGGAAGTGACCAAGAGAAGAATTTATCTCGAGACAATGAGTAAAGTATTGCCGCAATTGGGCCAAAAGATTATAACTGATAAAGGAGGCAATAATGTATTGCCACTCCTTCAAATGCAAATGAATAAAAAAGTTAAAGAAGATTAATTATGACAAAGAAGAAACTAATATTATTAACAATACTGGCGATAATCCTGCTGGTTGCTGTTTCACAAAGCACCTATATTGTAAATGAAAAAGAGCAGGTGGTGATCACCCAGTTTGGTAAACCCGTTGGAAATGCCATTGTGACTTCCGGTATCCAGTTTAAGGTACCGTTTATTCAAACACCTAACTATTTTGACAAGCGCTATCTTGAGTGGGACGGAGATCCTAACCAGATCCCAACAAAAGATAAGAAGTTTATTTATGTAGATGCCTACGCACGCTGGCAAATTACAGATCCGCTCCAGTTTTATAAAAGATTGACCAATGAGCGTGGCGCACAGTCCAGGCTTGATGATATCTTAGATGGGGAAACCCGGGATTACATCGCCAATCATAATATTGAAGAAACGGTAAGAACCAGCAACAGGAATCCCGTAACAACCGACTCGCTGAGTGAACCACTTACTGATACATTGATCAGGGTAGATGTAGGCCGTGAGGAGATACAAAATATGATCCTTGCCTCTGCTAACAAACGGGCTGCCGATCTTGGAATTGTGATTCTCGATTTTCGTTTTAAAAGACTCAATTATGTAGAGGAAGTACAGGACCAGGTATATAAGCGAATGACCAGTGAA
>JBBSBD010000187.1:0-12595 GCA_038251675.1 Chitinophagales bacterium
AAATATTTCTTCTCATCCAATGGTTCAGCCACCGGAATATTTTTGTGTCCATCCACGATTAATTTGAAACAAATATTTTGATTAATATCTTTTTCACGAATAACGATTTCGGCAGTGTAGGTATTTCCGTTGGTAAACTGATTGAGATCAATTCCCATCAACACCAATTCACTCCCACCAGGCTGAAGAGTTAGCTGCTTCTTATTCAGCTCGGGTTGCGCAGGTGCCATAGAGCCATCAATATTTTTGAGTTCTCTAACACCTACTTTGTAAGTCTTTGTTGTGTTGCAATGATTTTTCACCATGAAGGGAACTACGATTCTTTCTCCGGCATAAGCCTGCTTCGTAATTTGCAAAATGCAATGAGGCGGACAATCTTCTTCAGGAGCGCAACAGTCATGTTTGCTTTTTTTGCCGAGCGGCAATGTAAATGCACCAAGGCCCGCATCCGACATTACTTTGCTAAGTTGCCCTGTAACTCCCGTGATATTTTCTATAGATGACTTTATAGTTGACACGGACAAATCCGCTATCATTTGCATGCTATCTGTAATAGTATTTTTTAAATCGACGTTGCTATTATTGCTCATAGTTTTTTTATTTACAGATGATGGATGTTATTGAGATTTGATATTGTAGTTAAGCGTCTTATTCCATACACGGACACTTCCAAAATAATCTTTTCCCGGATCGACATTGTCGGGCAATGTTAGTTTAAAATGAAGCTGAATCGTTTCACCAGGCTGAACCGTTCTTCCACTTTCTTCTAAGTTTACAATCGCCCAGCCTGCCATCTCTTTATGCACGTTTTTTGTAAGCTGATCCATAGTGGCAATATAACCGTCTCCGCCTTTTTCCCGAATAGCAAGAGAGGTAGCCCTGCACAGGAAGTCTTCATCAAATGCATTTACGTGTTTCGTGTCAGGAATTTTAAAAGGAATGTTGCCGCTGTTGGTAAAGGTTATCTGTGTATCAAAAGATTTTCCGGGAGCTACACCATCAAAATGAAACGCAAGCGGGTACATATCAATCTCAATATTTGACTGAACGATCATCTTTAATTTTTTCTCTTCACCACCAACCTGTACAGTGCTTTCGTAAATACCCGGAGGTGTTGAAGGCGAAAGAGAATGGCTTACCCTGTGCATTTTTTCTTCGCCGCCTTTTAGAGAAGTGAGTAGTTTGAAAGTTTGTTGCGCGATTTGTGGGCCTTCACTTTTGCCTGCCTGGCCTATTGGTAAGTCTCTTATAAAAAGTGTATCAGCATCTTTATTACTTATAAAAATGCTGCCACTTAAAAATGAAGGAGGGCCATTGAGTACAATTTCATCGCCCTGAACTTGTAGCTTATCGTGGAAGGAATTTGCTGTTACCGTTATCATATCTTAAAGATTTTTAGGTGAGATTCACGGAAAGCATTTAAATGTTATTCCGATGTTTAACCATTCGCCCCCGGAGTTCGGGTATCTTCGGGAAATGGCCGGGTGTCTGGCTCGCAGCATTCTACTTCGCAGCGCTCCATTGCATTCGGCACGTAGGGTTCTGTAATAACCTGGCCTTCGCCATTCATGCAAATGCTAAAAATTTCCTGTCCCAATAGTTTGAAACAAACCTGCGAATAATTGGGAATACGCACCCGCACTTTCATCATATCTTTTATATCCTGCAAGGTGAATCGCGGGAGGTTGAGTATCTCTATTTTTGAATCGGTAGCGATTGGTTTCGCAGGATCACCAATTAACAAAGTAGCAATTGGTTCATTAGGATCACCCGTTAACTTAGCAGTGGTAGTAGTACTGATTGCGCCATCAATATGGGTATTCAGATCGCCATTTAAATGCGTATCTAATCCTACTGCACCACTCATTTGTGGAAAAAGATAATACTTATCGGGAATTGAGGGAGAGCCCATGATAAAAAGTTTTAGGGGTTAATTTCTAAAGATAAAAAAATAGTTTGATTAAAATGTGCGTGTGGAGAATTTTAAAATTTTCAAAAAAGAAGAGTGCCAAAAAGAAAAAGTTCTGCCACCCCGGCCCCGGCTTTGGAAATTTTTGCCAAAGAATTTTTAGAGCGCCCAAAAATCAAAATTAATTTTCAATTAAAACTTATTTCTTTTATATAACTCAAAAATGAAACCGTAAGGAAAATGGTTTTAGTATTTTAGCAGCAATCTCAAAAAAAAATTATGGCGCAGTTTATTAAAGTAAAACAAAAAGATAATATCGAATTACTCATAAATACGAATATTATCGAAACAGTATTTCCGGATGAAACAATTGCAAATTGTAAGTCAATATTAAATTTTAGCAGGCCGGCTGCTAAAAAAAGTTTTAATGTTCAGGAGTCCGTTGAGGAGATATGGAAGATGATTTTGGAATAAAAGATTTTTATTTTTCACCGGCTGGTTTATCATTTCCTTGTTCCATTACATCTTATTTAAGTTTTGCAGCCTGTGTTGTAAATTATTAACTTTATGCTATCAGCATTAAGAAGACCGGGTGGTTCTCGCGATTGCGTATGTACAATAAATCTGCCAATACACCGAATGAATAAATATTTACTTTCCCTCATTATAATCTTTCATTTATTTCCTGTACATGTACATGCACAGAAAACGAAAAAACCGATGAACATCATTTTTATTTTGTCGGATGATCACCGGTATGATTTCATGGGTTTTATGAATACGGTTCCCGGCCTTGAAACTCCCGGTATGGATCGAATGGCAAGAGAAGGCGCACATTTGAAAAATGCTTTTGTAACCACATCTCTTTGTTCGCCCAGCCGCGCTTCCATTCTCACCGGGCAATACGCACACACTCATACAGTGGTTGATAATTCTGCTCCGCTACCTGCTAACCTCACTTTCTTTCCACAATATTTACAAAAGAACGGGTATAAAACCGCATTCATGGGTAAATGGCACATGGGCAATACCGGCGATAATCCGCAGCCTGGCTTTGATGAGTGGGTAAGTTTTCAGGGCCAGGGTCAGTACTATGGAAGTACTTTGAACGTAAATGGCAAAAGAGAAAAACTTCCCGCAGACAACTACATTACAGATGAACTTACCAAACGATCTATTGAATGGATGAGCAGCGTGAAGGATAAACCTTTCTGCATGTATCTTTCCCATAAAGGAGTTCACGCTGAGTTTATGCCGGCAAAAAGACATGAGGGGAAATATAAAGATTTACAGATCATTGACCCGCCATCCATGTATCTAACTGCTACGGACAGCAGTAAACAGTTTGGTATAATGACAACGCCGAAAACGCCGGTAAACTATAAAGACATTCCCCGCTGGGTACGTGAGCAAAGATATAGCTGGCATGGTGTGGACTATATGTATCACGGACAAATTCCGTTTGATAAGTTCTATCACCTTTACCTGGAAACATTACAGGCTGTTGATGAAAGCATCGAACGGGTGATGGATTGGGTGGAAAAGAATGGATTGAAAGAAAATACGATGATCGTTTACATGGGCGACAATGGCTTTCAGTTTGGCGAACATGGATTGATCGATAAAAGAAATGCTTACGAAGCAAGCATGCGTGTACCCCTGCTTGTATGGGCGCCGGGAATGGTAAAAGCAGGCTCTGTGATCCAACAAATGATATTAAATATTGACCTTGCTCCTACCTTCCTTGATGTAGCAGGTATACCAAAACCTGCACAAATGCAGGGCGAATCTTTTTTGCCTTTATTAAAAGGGCAAAACATTGCATGGCGCGACAAAGTGTTTTATGAATATTACTGGGAGCAGGCTTTCCCTCAAACACCTACAACATTTGCGGTACGTACCGACAAATACAAATACATTTCATACAATGGCATTTGGGATATTAATGAACTCTACGACCTGGAAAATGATCCTTATGAAATGAACAATTTAATAAGGAATAAAAATTTCGATAAAACAGGACTGGCGCTGAGGGCGGATTTGAATAACTGGCTGGAAAAAACAAGCGGCCTGCAAATACCACTCAAGAAACAACAGGAAAGAAAAATAGATTATTTGTACCGGAGTACTTATTAAACCGTGCAGCGCATATCAACCTTTATATTTCATCTCAATCTTCTCAATACCGGAACACCCATCAGGCTCATCGCATCGCGTGTATCTATATTTTGCTGATTGCCGGGTGCATTGAAACGATATTGCATACCTGTAACTTTACCTGTAACGGACAAGGCGGTTTTGCCTGTGTACTCAAAAGTTGCGTACGAAGTTGTTTGCATCGGCATTCTCATGCCGGGATTCACATTGGTTCGCTGAGATTGCTGGGAATATTCTGTTCTTTTTTTTCCGCAGTTGCACATAGGTTCAAAATTTATGTTGAAATTTTTAGATGTTCAAAATTAATCTCTTGTTTATTGTATTAATATTATTATGATCCGTTATAGCTATTTGTAATCCAAAAAAAACTGCTAAAGCAACTATAAGAAGGTAATCTGGCGAATTCAAAAATAAATAAAAATTAATCCTCGTGATAGTCTGTACCATCCGGTGGTTTATTTTTTGCAGTTGCCTGCTCCAAAAGACAAGCGGCTCCTGATAACGCAAGCCAAAAAATTATTTTTTGTAACCAGGTTGCCCCCAGCCAGATTCCAAATGGAAGCGCCACCCAAATACTAAGGCAATAAAAGCAGTCCATGAGTTTTGCAAAAAACCCTTTTCCTGCTTTTTGCCGTACCAGGAAAATAATGTCAAAAGGCCCATCTTCCTTACCAAATAAATGTGTGAGGCGCCAGACCGCCAGGCTTGAAGTGATAAAATAAAACCAATACATATTTTATTTATGTTGTTCCCTATAAATATAAGGAACTTGAATGTATCACCCGGCCAATAAACACCTCACACATTTTTACATTTTCTTATTCCACATTCGCTAAGGGCAAATGCCTACACCTATAGAATACTCTGTAAGGTTATGATGTGAATAACCATGATAGCAATCTACCACAGTTCGTTTCCATGCACGCAACTCGATTTGATAACAACATGGAATGGGGAATGCTTCTGCAATATCCATCTTCAAAGTATATTTACCACCATACCAGTGTGGCGCAATCGCACCCTGCGCAAGAGCTACACCATAAGTACCATTTCCATTTCCTGCAGCCCAACCTGTTTGAGTTCCGGCCACTATTGCGGTAACACTTGTGCTTGCCTGGCTCAAAAGATTTACAACGCTGCTTAAACCATAAGTTGCTACCAGCGAATATACTGCAAGGTGCCCATCAACATCGTGTGCAAGAAAGTCAATTTCAAGGGTACCTTCTTTAGCATTAATTGTATCGCATGGGTTTACTATCACGCCATTAATTCTTACTTCAGAAACTTGTGTATCCGGCTCCTGTGTGCATAAATGAATTCCGGCGCCGCAATTATGAGACGGGTCATGTGTCAATGGATCCATAACCTGGTTGTCAAATGTAAGTACCAGGTTATTGTCGGTTTCTTTACCGCAAACAGGAATTATTTTCTTATTGATTAATTCAACGGAACCACCTATCTGCCATCCCACCACGCGAAACTGGTAGGTGCCATCTGAAAACTTATTACTATCTAATACAAAAAGTAACGTTTCATTTGTAATCCAAAACCTGAAACCAAGTGCCGGCCACCAATCGAAATAATTGTTAGCCTCGAAGTGTTCGCGACTTTCTACAACAGTGTGTGGAGTTGAACCGGCATCAAACATCGTAGTGAAAAGGAAATCTTCATCTAACGTAGTTAGTGCGGGCAATAACATCCACCTGCGCTGGAAGCTAACCGAAGCCCCGGGTGGCACCGGATCCCACGAACCACCATTGAAATATTCTATCTCATAATAATCAACATTAAGCATGTCTCCGGAATTCTTATTCACAGTGATGGTGCCTGCATACGGCCTGTCTCCATTATAGTCCTGAACTCCCGGAAGAATAGCACCGGGCCTGAGGTATCCCGCCGGAGAAGCAGGTGCACCAAGGTTTCCACCTATTTCATTAATAGGGTCACCGCACACATTGGTAATCAAAAGGCATTCTCCTTCTGGGCAGTCCCGATCATTGCAAATGGGCCTGCAACAAGCTTTTTCATTTGCAATTAATGTAACATTCAAGTTTGTTGAAATGTCCCATCTTGTATCATTAACATCTTCATCCACAATTACCGTTCCTTTGGTTATACAATCCTGTGTTACTTTAAATATGATATCAGGGTTGCAATCCCACCAGGGTCTCCATGGCCACCATGGCCAGATCCTCAATTCAGCAAGTTCTGCAGAGGCAGGTAATTTTTTTAATAGTTGTAATCTTGTTGTTTCCAGTTTTTCCACATCAGTTGGTGCCAATGGCTTATTTGTGGAAATACCTTCCTCATCTAGTAAACCCCTGAAAGTGGACAGCCCCGGCTGGTTGCCCGATGGAGATGACAACCTTAGTGCAAGATCCTGTTTCAGAACTTTATTTACCGTTTGGCTCAGAATAGGATTTTGCTCCCAGATCCTTTGACGCCACCACCACCATGGCCACCATCCGCAACACCAACGGAATTTTATTTCAAAAGCTCCATTGATGTCGGTAGTTGTACAACCAACTTGTTGCGTACTGCTAAATATCCACCATTTATCGACGTCGTACGCACACACCTTGGCTCCCGGCACAGGGCTGCCATCAGGGCACACTACGCGGCCAAAAATTGAAAAGGTTCTGCACCATCTCCACCACCACCACCAATAATACGGAGATATCACAACAGGCTTTATCTGCAACTGATCTTTAAATTGCCAAAAGCGGCTGGGCACACTAATCGTAATTGTTTGAAGCCCTAAGAGCTCCTGGTCCGAAGCATCGCCCGGGCCAACAACAACCTGCAAAGCTCCCGGGTGTGTTTCGAATCTGAATGATGCGGCACTATAGCCTTTTTCATCGAACTGCACCACCTGTGAGTACTGTACGTCATTACCATTTTTTACTAAAACTTTTACGCCTTTATCAGGCTTAAAATTTTCAATACCCGATGCGTCTAAGGGAATTTCAATAGATAATTTTCCTGAATTATTTGTAGCCATGTTATATCCTCCTGATTTAAAATTTTAAGATGAAAAATATTGCAATCTTTCTTTATAGCGGCGGGCGGTGTTTACATTCTATGCACGGAATTTCCAGGGATATGATATCTAAAAAATGGGCTTTCTTTTTTAAAGGAGTCACCTTTACGAAACAAAGTTATGTATGTGTAAAAACGCTGTCAAGTTATATTTCGTGAAACGCATTTCACGTATGGGGTGTAATTAGTAAGTGGCACAAATAAGGGGAAATACGGTGCGAAATGGGAATGCAAAAGTCATCAATAAGATATAGTTTTTTTTCATTTTCATTAAAATGCGAAAAGTAATTTCGATTGAGCAGGTAAAACCTATTCAAGCGAATGAAGATATCCTGTGGCAAGAGAACAAGAAGATCTTTAAGTGTACTATGCCTGGTCACCCATTTTTTTTCGCCGCCACATTTTATTAAAGATTTTACGTAATGATCTGCGCTTTTTACGAATATGATTTCTTCAGGTCTTGTCCACACGTATCGCTCTTTCTTTTCTTCGAAGCGAATTAATTCTTCGTCGGAATTTGCCGCCTGAACCTTACCTGCCAGGTTGGAAGAATTTGTGCGATTAGAAGCCTGGTAAGAAACATATTTCAATTTTGAATAGTCGTTACTCATAAAAATGGGGGTTATTATTTTATCAAAACCTGAAAAACAAGCCAAAGGTATTTGTGAAAGGTTGCAGCAGCGGTATGTAAAGCAGCACTATGTTTGCCATAGTTTCTAATCAATCAGAATAGTTAAGTCTGCAAAAAGCAAACCAAAAAAAACGCAGATTTTTTCTTCTTCTCACATGGTTTTTGTTTAGAATTTATGCTACAGACAATTCTATAAAAATTGAACTACTATTACTCAATTTTCATATTGATATCCTTGATTGTAATACAAAATAAAAAAAAATACAAAAACATGCAAGCACATGGAAGTTTTTAACTAATTGTAAATTCGGTTTTCTTACGACTGCGGCTCGCATAAACTTTTGCGCAATTACCGGATAATAGTTTAACCATACCATACAGAAGTTTTTTTCTCTTTTAATTCTAATAGCGAAATAATTTAGCCTTATCAATACCAACCACCCGACTAAAAAGAAAAACTTTTCTAATTACTTACCATCCGCCTTTATCGTTCGTGAAAAAACGCTGTAAAGATTTTGGAATCTGAATCAATCACAATTAAATTTTATCAAACATGAAAACGTTATTTTATTTTTTACTTCCGGCAGGGAGTCTTGCATTTTGGTTGCAAATCACAGGTGGTGACAGTACCCTTGGTATTCCAACAAATCCTGCGGCAGAAGTTTCTGTTATGGCGACGCCTTCTATTGATCTTGTCAACGTTTGGCCGGTCAACAAAACCGGCGACGTTGTCTATTTAACGTCCGGCCCAAAATCATCAGCGGGCAGTATTTCAGCTTTATTATCTGTAAAATTCAAGATCACTAATAAGGAGATCAAAACACTTACACTAAATAAAATTGAATACCTGTGCAGTGGCAATAGCAATAACAAGAAATTTTCCTTCTCTCCCGGCAAAGACAATTCCAGTGAAAGCATTGGAGCATCAAAATCCTTTACCTGGCAAAACAAACGCGACTATCACGAATTGGGTGATGTAATTCAACTATCATTCCCTTTCCCCAGCCAGGTAATCATTAAGCTTTATTTTGATGGATACACCAGTCCGTATACTATCACCAAATCATTAAAGTCTTACATCAATGAAGCAGTGTACTCATTTCCCGGCAAACAAAAAGATCTTGGTTACGGCGAATATTGGTTTGCGGATGCATCGCATGGCGGAGGGTCGCAGGTGTTTTCGTACGACATCATCGTTAAAGGATGGGATGAAAAAACAAAAACATGGAACAATAAGTATCCTGGAAAGGATGGAACTAAAAATGAAGACTTTCGCTGTTTTGGAAGACCTGTTTACGCGGTTGCGGATGGCGAGGTTGTTCATTTTAATGACAAAATAAAAGATAATGTACCGGGAGTTGATACGGATGGCGGCGGAAATACATTTCATATTAAGGTGGGTAATACCGTTATCCGTTATTATCACCTGAAACAATTTTCATTGAATAAAAATTTTATGAAGATTGGCGCTAAAGTGAAACGAGGTGATCTCCTTGCCCACGTTGGAAGTACCGGAACTGCGGGCACACATTTACACATTGACTGTGTACCAGCGGATGATACTGAGCCGCCAGTTGTTTATCCGCTTCAATTCAGCGATGCATATATAATAGCACAAAACAATTTGAATGAACCCGATCCGAATGCCAAATGGGTTAAGTTAAATAAAACTGGTTTGCCCTATGTTGATAAGGGAGGATGCTTTATATGGCCTGGCGATAAACCCACATGGTATCCTGGCGGCTGGGGTGAAATAGGAAGGCATGGCATTCCTGAAAAAGATTACCAGGAAGAATTTAATAAAATATGGAGTTCCGGCTATTATCCTGTTTGGGTAGATGGATATGACGTAAATGGTCAAACTTATTTTAATGCGATATTCCGGTATAACGACAAGGGTTACAAGATAGCCGCGAAGCATGACCTGACAGCCGCAAAATTCCAGGATGAATATGACTTATGGGTGAAGAAAAATGGATACCGGCTTCAGCAAATAGATAATTACAATGATAATGGTACGCTGAAGATTGCCGCCATATTCATTAAAAAGCCCGGGCAGCCAAACCAGCAACCCGCCTACCATGCAGTATCTCCTGAAGCACATCAAAAAATGGTCGAAGATTATGGAAGTAAAGGATTTGTCCCGGTAAATGTTTCAGTAACATCTGTAAACGGCAAAAGATATTACTCTGCTTTTTATGAAAAAAGAAATGTAGGCAAAGCTGTTTTAAAAAGCTTTCTTACGCAGGAAGAATACCAGGACTTATTCGATGATATGGCGAAGAAAAAATATGAGCAGGTATATGTTAATGCATATCATCACGATGGCAAAACAAGGTTCTCGGCGATTTGGTATCAAAATGCAGGATACAGTAGCTATTCAGCAACGCGTAAATCCAGCAGCGACAGTTACCAGGATAAGTATAAGGGCAACCTTGAAAAGGGCCTGTTGACCGAATGCGTAACCGGTTATGATGAAGGTGGTAAGACATGGTATGCTGCACATTGGGCTAAATAATTTTTAAACACAAAAAAATCAATCATGAAAAAGATAATAAGTACGGTTCTCACATTATGTGTATGCTTCTGTCTTAACAGCTATGTATATAGCCAGTCAAATATTACAAGGGTACAAAATACCGGTGCACCCACCACACAAAATGTATTGAAATGGGCCAAAGAAGCGAAACCCAATTTTGATAAGTTATCAGCAAAGCTGGAAAAAATAAAACCTGTAAAACAAAAGGATATTGAAACAAAAAGAATAATTGTGCAGGCGGAAACAATTATAAATGAAATTATCGCCAAAGGCTCAAAGCTGAGCACAGGAGAGGCTCGTAAACACAATGCATGGTTTCAAAAAGCGATATTCACATTACAAAATAATTGCCCTGATGGGCCAGATGGATCCGAGTGCTGCTTTAGCTGCAACACCGGCCATCATCCCGGAGGCGGCAGCGGATGGAATGCATCCGGGTGTTTCGCCAATTGCTTTGTTTTTAATTTCCCGGGATTGGATTGAAAAGTATAGCCGTTGACAGGGACTAGTTATATACTAATCCCTGTTGCGGATAATATTAAGGTATGAAATATTTATAGTTACCAAAATACACGGATGTCAAACAGCTTAATCAATTTTTAAATGAAAACATTTTCTAAAAATCAAAAGGCATGCACTGTTCAATTTTTACACGCAACTATTGATATAGCAAAACTGGGACAACGCGCATTTATAAGAAATAAACTGGCCATACAAAAATTAGTATTTGCCTGTCTTGTAGTAGTTTTCTTTTCACAAAAAACATTGGCACAGAATGTCGGTATCGGTACCAACAGCCCGCACTCCAGCGCTTTGCTGGATATGGTAAGTAACAACAAAGGTTTGTCGGTTCCTTCCATGAATAGTGCGCAGAGAAGTGCTATTGCAAATCCCAAAACAGGGCTGATAGTTTTTGATGCTGAAAAGAATACCCTGTGTATGTTTAACGGCGCTAACTGGGTATTTTTTTCAACTTCAGTTGACCCGGTGAATGTGCAACCGACGGAACAAATAGCATCAGACGGAAATGTGGGCGATGAGCTTGGATGCAGTGTGGCAATTGATGGGAATTATGCAATCGCCGGAGCACACTTTGCCAACATTTTCAAGAACAGCAACCAGGGTGCCGCATATGTCTATTTCTTTAATGGCACTAACTGGGTGGAGCAAGCGAAACTTACTGCATCTGACGGAGCAGCCGGCGATAACTTTGGAATAAGTGTAAGCATAAGCGGTGATTATGCAGTAGTAGGCGCAAACCTCGATGATGTCGGGACAAAAAACGACCAGGGAAGCGTTTATATTTTTCATCGTAGCGGTACTGCGTGGCCACAGGAGGCGCATGTTTTTTCTTCAAATGGCGCTGCCGGTGACAACTTTGGAACGAGTGTAGGCATTAGTTTTGACTACCTCGTAGCAGGAGCGCCTGGCGATGATATAAGTACGGCAACAAATAGGGGAAGTGCTTATTTTTTTATGCGCAGCGGGATAGCGTGGACGCAGCAAAATAATGTAATAGGGCCTTTCGGCGCAGCTAATGACCATTTTGGTACCTCCGTTTCTATCACCGGAGATCAGGCTCTGATCGGTTCTCCGGATAGTGATTATGATGACGGGAACGGCCCAAGAACCGATAATGGCACAGCACATGTATTTAACAGGGTTGGAAGCAACTGGTCGCACCAGCAATTACTTTTTTGGAAGGGCAGTATCGACGACACCCACTTTGGGGCCGCAGTTTCCATTGCTAACAATATAGCGGCCATTGGAGCGGATTTTGCGCCTGACCCTACGAGTGCTACCGGGTGGGTAAGAATTTTTGAATATGATGGTTCGGCATGGCAATGGTCAACAGGAGGGGAATTTATTATCGGCAGCAATGCACCTATGTATGAAAAGAACGGAGCCCTTTTTGGACATAGCATTTTTACAAATGCAGTATATACAATTATTGGCGCACCTCAGGGCGATACTACGACGATTTTTAAAGGAAATACTTATGTGTTTCAAACTGATGGGACTGCCTGGTATTTCTTAAGGAAAATTGCTGACCCGGCCGGCGGATTCAAGTACGAAATGGGATCTTCAGTTGCATTGTCAGGAAATTATTGCATAATCGGAGCAAGAGGCGCAAGCGCTTACAGAGGCAAGATTTTGTTTTTAAAGCTTAACTGAATTATATCAATAGTTCGGTAAGATTTAAGATGTGGAAAAGTGGAAAACTAAGTTAGGATAAAAATAAAATAGGCATTAGAAATTTGTATGCTAAACCCAAATTCTAATGCCTTCAACAAGATCAGTGATCTTGTAAGTGCAAGTT
>JBBSBD010000188.1:0-12474 GCA_038251675.1 Chitinophagales bacterium
AAAGCAATGGAGAGAAATATTGAAGTGTAAAACTTCGATTTATAGGGTGCGGCAAAAGCAAAAACTTTACGCAGTAAACTAAAGTCAAGCAATTTTTTGCGCATCTTCTTTTCGGGCATCGGGCAAAATTAATGGAAAAAAGTCACGTCAATCTCTCTCCTCGCTCTCCAGGGGTGAGAAGGCCATGGAGTAAAATCATCACAGCTATTACGGAATTTAGCTATGAAATGAAGATTCAAAACCTCTATCGCTGGTAGGTTACATTGAAGTTCGCTACTCAGGAGGTCCGCCACCGCGACTGTATGCCTTAATAAATAAAGCTCCCAGGTTTTTTTGTGGCGGGATATAATCTTCAAAAGTTTCCCTTATTTCTCTTGAGGTTTTGCTAAAGGTATTTTCCAGGCCACTCCACATCTCGCGCCAGTCAATATCATTGCCACTTCGCAACGTATTGTCCAGAGCTTCAATTATAGGCTTGTTCACATTTTTTGCGCCTGTTTGTTTGGTAGAAATAATATGGGCTTCAGGAGCATAAGTAAGAATACTATCTAAATTTTTATAGCCACCACAGGAACCCAGCATAATTATTTTTGCATTTTCTGAAAGCTGTTGAATGGTATATTGAAGATGATAGCTATGGCCTCTGTGTATTACTATTGAAGGCTTTAACCCAAGGTTGTCCATATAATTAATTAGATCTTCCTGGGCATTTGCATCTTTATCAGTTTGATTGTCTAATGGGAGATTGGCAAATATCCATATTGGTTTGCCTTTGATGGATTTAATTTCAATCCATTCTTTTTTAACAGTTATTTGCCACTCACTTCGTGGAAATGAAGTGAGGTAGCTATTATAAGACTCCTTGCCATCTTTGTCTCCGTAAAAAAATACCTGTTCAATGATGCGGCCCGAATCGTCGGCAAGATAATTATAACTAACAGTGTAAACAGGAGGGATACCCAATTCTTTTGATAAGTCAACCCCATTCTTATCATCTGCAGAGAGAAAGATCATTTTCAAAAGATTATAAATCTTGCGGCCTCGTTCGTTGTTGTCCTTAATGCATCTCTGCTCATTGCTTTTTACATTCTGCAGCATGGATTTTTGAAGGGCGGGATCGGTGATGCTTCCATACGAATCAGCAACATCTACCGCATCTTCAAGTGTTCCGGTTTTTTCGAGATTTGCGACAAAAGCCTGCATTAATTTTTCTGAATTTTCAGGCATCGTTTTTAAGAAAACATCAAGTTTATTATAGCCGGCAGCCATTTTAATAAACTTTTTAAAATGGTCGAAGTTTACCGACATTAGCAATGAATCGCCGCGGGGTACTGCGCCCATCTTTTGAACCATACGATCAAAAGAATATTTATAGCTGGAAGTATAGATATCGTTTTCTCCAAATACAATCATGTAATAAAGGTCAATCGCACTCAACGGTTCAATTGCCCGGAAACGTATCGCTGGGTTGGGATTTTCGTGCAGGTTATTTATCGTGTTAATGAAATGCTGTACCGCCTTTGTCTGGAGCATGTCAACAAGCCCGTTAGGCCCGAGCATTGCAACAGCAGTATCGCCCCGCACAAGCCTGCCATAATACTGAATCTCTGTATTTACCAGTAATTTGTAATAGCCAACGCTGTCATAATTTCTATCGGTAGAACCGGCATACTTAGAAATATTTTCAACGGTTTGCTTTCCGCTAATAAGATCATCAAGAAAGGGGAAATAAAACAAAGCCCTGTTCAACGTACTTAACTTAACAACAGTTTTGATGCGTGGATCATCGATTTTTCTAATAAGCCTGCCCTGTCGGCTACTGGTTGCCTGGGCAAAGGAATATAACTGGCTGGGATTATTATTAAATGCATCTATTACAAGCGTATCGGCAAATGGCTCATCAACATAAGGCCCTAAATTAGAAAGAATCTTGTCAGGATAAAGCTTACAAAATTTCCTGAACAAAATGATCTGGCTTTCTTTATAACCTTTATTATCAAGGAATATTTCACTATTAATCATTCCTACTTCATAAGGCACTTTTTGAATCAGCGGTGCCATATTCTCACCTTTCAAATTTGCCTCAAGAATTTCATCGAAGTTGTCAACGAGAAGAGGAGCGAGGGAGGGAGAAATTTTATGCGCTTTCCAGTCATCCGTAAAGCTTTTTAGAAGATATTCAACATATCGAAGATACCTTACTTTATCATTATTTGTGGTTAGTTCCTTATTACCTTCGATGTCATTTCGTATCACATTTATTTTCCTGATAATTGCATCGGTCACCTGAAGGTTTACTTCACTATTCGGCGATACTCTTATTAACCCATCAAGGCGCCCATCCACTTTATCAGCCCTTCTTTGTTCATCTTTTATTTTATCGTGAAATACCTGCCTGTTCAAAGGGATATTAGTAGTATCATCACCAGCCTGTGAAACAAAAGGGAAAATAAAAAATAATATAACTAGGTAAAATTCAGGTCTCATAATTTTTATCTCAATGAAAGAAGCAAAAATACTCCAAGAGGTTGCAAATTTACTTTATTGATTAGTGTGTAAGAGATTATATCAAAATAAAGTGTCCTATTCAAAGCGGGATTAACCTTTTTTTAAGGAAGGTGAAGCTATAAGTGTAATTTTTTGAGTTCGAAAGCATGGCAGATTCTATTTAGAAAAAAACGCATTTCAATATTAAAAAATTGTAAACAACCCCAACGTAATAATTTTTTGCTATAGGTTTGCGCATCATGTCACAGGAAACAAGGCCACGCAAGATATTAATCGCAGATGATGAACCAGATATACTGGAAATCATAAGCTTTAACCTACAATCAGAGGGTTACGAAGTAATTGCTGCAAAGAACGGAAATGAAGCGATAGAAATGGCTAAAATCCATAATCCCGACCTGATCATCCTTGATGTGATGATGCCGGGAAAGACCGGATTCGAAGTTTGTAAAGTTTTGAGAACACTTCCGGCTTTTGAAAACACGCTTATTGTTTTTCTCACAGCTCTTAATGATGACAGTACTGAAATTAAAGGGCTGGAAACGGGTGGCGATGATTATATCACGAAACCCATAAGCCCAAAGGTGCTCAACAGCAGGGTTAACGCATTGTTCAGGAGAATTACAAAAGAAGCAGGTAGCGTACTGCAAATTGGCGACCTTAAAATTGATCGCGAAAAATATATCGTAACCTCTAATAATGAAGAAATAACGCTCGCCCGCAAAGAATTTGAATTACTCGCTTTACTTACTTCCAAGCCTTCAAAAGTTTTTTTAAGAAATGAGATACTTCACAAAGTGTGGGGGACTGACGTAATTGTGGGAGACCGCACTATTGATGTTCATATTAGAAAAATAAGGCAAAAGCTGGGAGGCGATTGCATCACCACCGTAAAGGGTGTAGGATACAAGTTTCAAATGTAAGCCTGCCCACCGGGGAACTCTAAACCCCTCGCAATGGCGATTCTTCTATTTAGAGATTGCAAATATATTTCAGGATTTTACGTTTCTTCCGGGTGAGGCTGGTAGTATAATACTAATTTAACAACTCAGTTTTGAACTATTCCTCATTACTATTTACATTTGAAATGAATTAAAAAAATCCTATGAGACAAATTATTACCTCTGCAATTTTTCTATTAACTGCTTTTTCACTTTCTGCACAAAATGACTCCTCCAACAAGTTGGGTGGATTATTTAAAAAAGCGAGCTCTGTACTGTCTAAAAATTCCAATTCAGGATCGGGTTTATCAACCACCGAAATTATATCGGGATTAAAAGAAGCCTTATCGTTGGGGGCACAAAAAAGCGGGAATAAGCTTTCAGCAGCAGACGGGTTCTTTAAAGATGCTGCGGTAAAAATTTTATTGCCTGAAGAAGTGCAAACGGTGGAGAAGAAATTGAGAATGCTTGGAATGGGCAAGCTTGTTGACAATGCTATTCTGAGCATGAATCGGGGAGCAGAAGATGCGTCGAAAGCTGCTGCACCTATTTTTCTTGCGGCGATCAAAAAAATGACCGTGACAGATGCTCTTAATATATTAAGGGGAAGCGATACGGCTGCTACCGGATATTTGAGAAGCGCGACAACGCCTGAGCTTGTAACGGCTTTTCGCCCGGTAATTGAAGAATCATTGAAAAAAGTAGATGCTACCAAATACTGGAACGACGTATTTACAGCTTATAATAAATTTTCCTCGAAGCCTGTTGATACTGATATCAATAGCTATGTTACCACAAAAGCCCTTAATGGCATATTTTATTATGTAGCAAAAGAAGAAGTGGACATTAGAAAAAATCCGGGAGCAAGAGCCACCGATCTTTTAAAGAAAGTTTTTGGGGGTAAGTAAAAGGCTTTATTAAACCGATCCAACCGTACTACACATAGTAATTGACTGCAGTTAACACTTGCTTTGTTTCGGCAGGCAAAATCGCGGATTTAATACATTGCAAAAAGCAGGGTGAAAACTCTGCTGTATTTTTGCAAAAAAATGTATGCGTATCTTATTGCTTTTAGCCGGTTTTATTTTAATCTATCTGTTTTCTTATTCACAAAATTTGCAAGGGAACTGGAAGGGAACTATTGAGTTCAATGGGCAAAGCATTCCAATCGTTTTCCACTTTTATAAAGACAGCTCAGGAAATACAAATGGCAAATGGGACAGCCCAAGGCAAAAGGTAATTGGCTTACCGTTCAGTGAAATTAATGCGGATAACGATAGTGTGCACCTGGGTATAAAAATGATCAATGGTTTTTATAACGGAAAGTTTATTGGAAGCGATTCTATGGATGGCATTTGGCAGCAGGGGCCTGCCCAATTATCTCTAAATTTTTCAAGATCAGCCGAAAATTTTATAGAAGAAACAAAAGCAAAATTACTTCCCAACGAAAAGGAAATTGCTGTAACAATCCCGGATGGAAGCAAATTATACGGCACGTTACTTTCTAAAAATAATAATCAAAAATTAGTCATTATTATCGCGGGTTCCGGGCCTACAGACAGAGAAGGAAATAATATTTTGGGCGTTGAATCGAATTCCTATCAGTTACTGGCCCAGGCCTTAGATTCCGAAAATATCGCAAGTTTCAGGTACGATAAAAGAGGAGTCGGGAAAAGCATCCCCTCAAATGTAAACGAGGAAAATTTGGTATTTGAAGATTATATAAATGACGCGGAAAAAATATTTCATTATCTGCAGGATTCACTTGGCTTTAAAGACATTTATATTTTAGGGCACAGCGAAGGTTCTTTAATAGGAATTGCTGCAGCAGAAAAAGTAAAAGCAAAAGGATTTATTTCTATTGCAGGCGCTGGCAGGCCAATTGATGAAATAATCGAAGAACAAATAAGTAACCAGTCATTACCCGACTCTCTGAAAAAGAAAACCGCAGAAATTTTTGCTTCGTTAAAAGGTGGGAAAAATGTAAATGATGTGCCTGATGTATTAAATAGCATCTTTAGAAAATCTGTTCAGCCTTATATGATCTCGTGGCTAAAGTATGACCCTGCCAAAGAAATAAAAAAGCTCAAATGCCCCGTTTTAATTTTACAAGGATCGTGCGATATGCAGACAAAGACAACTGATGCAGAAAACTTGCATAATTCAAATGCAAAAAGCAAAATGGATATTATTCCATTAATGACGCATACACTAAAAAATGCTGACGAAGGTTGTAAGGATGATAATCGAAAAACTTATACTGATCCTTCATTGCCATTGAACAAACAATTAGTTAATGACATTGTGAAGTTCATAAATAAAGAATCCTAAATAATATTCTACTTGCATTCCCCGCAAATGCCCGTTACCACCATTTCTGAACGATTTGGTGTAAACCCTTCGGGCAATTTTACCACAGGAATATTTACATCATCCAGGCAAATTGTTTTCTCGCATTCGCCGCAAATAAAATGAACGTGGTTATCGTGATGATGGCCGGGTGCACAATCATTTTTACACAATGCGTATTTAATGGAATTATCTGTGGTAGGTATGAGATGTATAATACCTTTTTCAACAAATGTTTGTAAAGTGCGATATACTGTTACGCGGTCAAAAGATTCTCCCGTATTTTTCTCGATATCTGCATGCGAGAGTGCTCCATCAGATGATAGAAAAAGCTCCAGGATCTTCTGCCTGCTTCCGGTAATACTTAACCTGTTATTTTTTAATATCTGTGTTACTTCCTGTTCCATTTTTAAGACGGATTATTATTAAAGGGTGAATGATTGAAAGCGCCTTTTTCAACCGACTCCTTTAATAATTTTGAAATGTCTTTTTCGAGCTTATCTAATTCATCAGGTTTTAAACCGTCATAAATGCCACGCACACGCATTTCTTTATCAACCAGTGCAAAAAACTGCGTATGAATGAAATGATCTTTAATATTGATGCTGTTATTTTTATCATTATCCAGTAAATAACTTACTCGCGCCATTTTGTATAATGAATCTTTTGATCCTGTTACAAAATACCATTTCGCCGGATACTCCGGATTTTTGCCTATCATTTTCTCCTCATATTTTTTCATAAGCGGCACCGAATCTGTTTCCGGCATGGAGGTGTGCGAAACAATCGCGAAATCACTTTCATTTTTAAATTTATCATACACCGTTTTCATGTTTGCATTCATCTTGGGGCAAATGCCTTTACAAGTAGTAAAAAAATATTCCGTTACGTACACCTTTCCTTCTACGTTGTGCTCATTAACCGTATTACCATCTTGCCCCGTAAATGAAAAATCGTGCACATAATTCAATATGGGCAATTTGGATTTGTAATAATCAGTTCCTGAAAAAAGGAAAAAATAAAAGCAGGTTAGCAACACCACAAAAAACACTACAAACAGAAGAAGCTTTTTTTTCATTTTAAATATATCAATTGAGGATTAAAACGGATTCATCTGCAAAAATAATCGCAAGCACCCGTTTAAAAATTTATTAATTGTTGCATCCATGTTGCAAATTTACTTATTTTTGCATTCACTATTTATGAATACAAAAATAAACTGGGATTTTTTTGGGGTAGTAACGTCCATTGCATGTGCCGTACATTGTGCAATTCTTCCGCTCGTTATTAGCTCCTTCCCCCTATTTGGAATTAATATAATACACAATGCCATATTTGAATGGCTGATGATCGCCATCGCCTTTACAATCGGAAGCGTTGCCGTTCTGCACGGATATCGCAGTCACCATAAAAATCTCCTGCCCTTCTATTTATTTAGTGCCGGATTTGCTTTCCTGGTGATTAAGCAATTTTTTCACAACCAGGAAATCTTCCTTCTTGCTCCTGCCGTTGGCTTCATTCTTTACGCACATTTTTTAAATTATAAATATACACGCCACACTAGTGTCGCTAAATCCTTAGAGAAGGTAAGTCTTACTTCGGTTTAATTTAAAATTTCACTTACATTGTATCATCAATTTTTCCGTAAAATGAAGCAGGGGATTATTTGTTTTATTGTTGTCATTTCATCTTTCATATATACTTCGACATTTGCACAATCTGCGGATGAAACGAGTATACGGAAAATATTAAGCAACCAGGAAGATGCATGGAACAGAGGTGATATTGATGAATTTATGCAGGGCTATTGGAAAAGTGATTCGCTTTCATTTATCGGCAAATCCGGAGTGACAAAGGGATGGCAAAAAACTCTTGATAATTATAAAAAAAATTATCCCGATACTGCTGCTATGGGTGTTCTTAATTTCGACCTGCTAGAGTTGAAACCGTTGTCTGCTGAATATTATTTTGTAATTGGCAAATGGCATTTACAAAGAACTGTCGGTGATCTTGGAGGCCATTTTACATTGCTGTTCAAAAAAATAAATGGTGTATGGTTTATTGTCACTGACCACAGCAGCTAAACGGTATTTAATTGTTTCCCGGAACAAGGTTATTACATATTTATTCTCTCTCAGACGCATTCAAACACTTAACACGAATTCTCTCGGGACCACTTTTTGACCTGTTTTATGCTTTAAAAGAGGTGGTTTTTTACAAGCATTATCCACTGTTTAAGCCCTTTGAATTTTGTAATTTTGTACACGAATAATCTCAACAAAAATTGGCGAATGCCTCAAATTAATAAACTAATATTTTGTTTCCCCGAAAGAATTTCTCACCTCAGCAGGTTTCTGTTATAACATCCATTCCGATAGGTTTCATGGCCGGGGTAGCCGTGTATATTTACGGCGTAGGCATTTTGCCCGCAGTTGCTTTGTTTATTGCCCTTTCCTTAGTGGCCTACATCATCATTTATTTGATGGTAGAACGCTTTGTTTATCGTAAAATAAAAATTATTTACAAACTCATATACCAAACCAAAGCCAGCAAAAGAGAAGAATTTTATTACAAAAATATTCTGCCCCAAAAATCAATTGAAGAAGTAAGCGAGGATGTGGAGAATTGGGCAGTACAACATAAAGAAGAAATAGAAGTATTGAGAAAAAATGAAATTTTCAGAAAAGAATTTTTACTAAACTTATCCCACGAATTAAAGACCCCCATTTTTGCAATACAAGGTTATGTAGATACTTTATTGAACGGCGCCATTGACAATAATGAAGTCAATAAAAAGTTTCTGGGCAATGCTTCGAAAAATGTGGACAGGCTTGTAAATCTCGTTGATGATCTTGATGAAATAACAAAGCTGGAAAGTGGCGAGCAACTATTATATACTCAAAATTTTATTATACAGGATATTATTAAAGAAGTGTGCGAATCACTTTCTATTAAAGCAGACGAAAAGAAAATAAAATGGACAATAAAAAAAGGCTGTGAACTCCCGCTCACGGTTTTCGCAGATAAAGAGAAAATTCGGCAGGTAATAATAAATCTTGTAGACAATGCTATAAAATACGGAAAGCAAAATGGCACGATTGAAGGCAGCGCTTATAAGATTGATGGCAAAAAAGTTCTCGTTGAAATAAGTGATGACGGGCATGGTATAGCCGAAGAACATTTGCCCCGCATATTTGAAAGATTTTACAGGACAGATCTTGCCCGTACGCGAAAAGTGGGCGGAAGTGGCCTGGGTTTATCAATAGCAAAACACATAATGGAAGCACACAGTGAAACCATTCATGTGAGAAGCAAAACTGATGTAGGCACTACCTTTGGATTTACATTACCTGTTGCCAGAACCTGATAGAATTTTCCACCTAAATTTTCTGATTGGCAGGTAAATAACGATTGACAAATTTCATTTTAAGAAATACACTCGCCAGTAAGAGCTTGCATGCAACTGAAGAAATCACGCCTAAAATTGCTCCTGCAAATACATCATCGAGGAAATGTTGTGCAAGATAAATGCGGCTATAACCAACAATAATAGCTCCGCAAAGAAAAAGTAGCGAATAGTTTTTATTATCTGCATAAAAACTCAATGCGGCAGCTAAAGCAAATGCCGATGCTGTATGCCCTGAAGGAAAGGCATGTAAATTATGCAGCGTAACGTCGTCAATAAAATAGGGGTAGGCGCTATCTTTTAAAAGAATGGCAGGCCTTGGCTCAACAATATAATATTTCAAAACCTGCGCAATAATGCCTGACACAACATAGCTTGCTAAAACCATTAAACCCAGCAATCGCTTCCTGAATAAAAGAAGCAATAAGCCAATTGCTATACAAAAAATACCATCGCCGAGATAAGTCACGTATATAAAAAAGTAGGTTAGAAAACCTGTGTGATAAAAATTAAGAAGATAAAAACCTTCCGGTTTGGTATAGGAAAATAAAATAAACAGCGCTAATAAAATGATTGCAAAAAATCCCAAAAAGAAACTTTTGTTTTGTTGATAGATAGAAAGCAAGAGAAAAAATTTATTTCAATATTTTCAAAAATAATCAAATGAAAATTGAGATCAGCAATTACCTAAAAGCCAAAAAAACCACCACTCATGAATGAGTGGTGGTACAGCATAAGAAAATCTGTTTTGCTTACGGAAAATTTAAAATTCTTTTATTGAATAAACCCAGGTAAAATAAAAACAATGATATTATCAAAGTATTACTGCAAGGTTATAAAATCGTTATTATAGCTTTAGTTTATATGTCAGCATTTATCCTGCGCAGGAAAAAAACCGCCAGTTTTATTATTTCTATTAATTAAAATTTAGTCCACGTTTTAAACCATGTATCAGCAGGGCCTACAGCACCGCGATAGCTAACATTTTCAAGCAGGCTAACTTTGGGATTTGAAAAAGCGGCTCCGCTTAAAGCCGGTGAACCTGCCTGTGGTGTAAAATCAGGATTTGCATAATCGTAAGGAGCAGTAAGTTTAACATCATCATTCGTTGTTAAAATATCGTTTCCAAAAGTCGATGTATTAAACCAGTCAATAATTGTTTGATCAGTTGCTCCAGTGGGAGAAGTGCTGCTTGCAGCATATTTTATTGGTGTATTACAACCACCAATAATTGAATTTTGCACAAATAAAGTTCCAGGAATATTGAGATCAGTAGGTGTTCCCTTAGATGCATCGATCAATAAACCTACTGGCCATCCCATGATGATTGAATTGAAAAGCGACTCAGAACTATTGCGGCGAATCTGGGCACCTGCAAGGAAAAGGCTATTCCCTAAATTAGTTAATGTCTGGCGTGGGCCTATTACCGTCATATTGCTGAATACTGCTTTTGTTTGGGGAAGTAATGTGCTGCCATTCGCATCATTATCACTTTCAAAAGCTTCAGATTTTGAAATATCAGCAACGGAAGAATCTCTCAAACAAATTCCAAATTGAACCGTACCTGAAAATCCATTATCGGTATCAAAATCATCATCTAAAGTTCTGAAGGAAATAAGATGCTTACAATTTACAGTGCCGCCAAACCATTCGAAAGAATCATCATTGGCATAAGAAACCTGCACGTAATCTATAACTGTTCCGCTGCCAACACCACCGAATGTTAAACCATTAATTTCTTTGTCGGGAAGAAATGCATACCCGGCATATTCAATACGAACATATCTTAAGATACCACTGTTATCTGCAGGGTTTTGATTTTGCGTAATTGGAGTACCATATAGTCCGAGGCCGTCACTATTATTAACCCCACCTTCAATTTCACCTATACCTTGTACACCATTAAATGAAGAATTGGTAGGAGCATTTCCTAATAAGATAACACCGGACCAGTCACCACGCTGGGGGTTAGCCGCTTCGGATGTAAAAACAATTGGCTTGTCCGGAGTTCCGTCAGCAATAATTTTAGAACTGCGTGTTATGATAAGGCCACCTTGCTTATTTAACTCACCTACAATTTTAGTACCTGGCTCTATAGTAAGTATCGCTCCATTAGTAACGTATACAAGGCCGCGAAGTTTATAAACCACATTTGCCTTAAGGGTTCTGTTTGCTGAAATTCTGCCCTCAAGAATAGGATTGTCAGAAGTGCTGCCGCCGGTAGTATCTATTACGGTGATAGTACCGCCATCTACTTCAATTTTTCGGCAACCTGTTGAAATCAAGCCAACAAATGCAGCCAAATAAAATAACTTTTTCATACTGTGTTTTTAGTTTTAATTTTTCGTTTTATTTAATGTTGTAAGAAAATGAAATGCCGACGGTTGACCCATACTTTCGCTTGATAGCAAGTGCATCTGTATTCTTATCGTATTTCCTGTCGTTGTTTATATCGAGGTAATAAATATTTGCCTTGTTTAAGAGATCGGAGATATTAAGCTTGATCTCCCCTTCTTTCTTTAGGATTTTCTTTGCGATTTGGAAATCAAACAAAGGCCTGTGCTGTTCGGTAACAGGAGGAAAATCATTACCGCCTACATAAAAAATTCTGTCTCCAATTTGGTTAAATAAGAGCGTGGTATTTATGCCCAGCTTTTCAATATCATATTGGAGAGAAGCATTTACCACATAAGGACTTTGCCCCTGCATTGGGCGATTAAGATTGCTACTGTTCCTTGTTACGCGGTTATATATGTAAGAGATGTTGGTCTGGAAAGTGAAGTTTTTTAATGCTTCGGTAAAATCCAGTTTCTTTCTGATCTCTAGCTCGCCACCAAAACTGTAAGCCTTATCTGCATTTAAATAATTAAAAGTACTGGAGCTGCCTGCGCCACTTTGATTAAAGAAAAGCTCGATCGGATTTTTGAAGTATTTATAAAAAGCACCTATTGTGAATAATTCGCCTGCTCTTGGATATATTTCATACCTGATATCCAGGTTGGTTACCTTGGTTCTTTCAAGAGTTCTATTGCCACTTACTGTAGCACTCAAATCAAAATCGTAAAAAGCGAAATCACTCAGTTCCCTGAACTCCGGGCGAATCACCGTTTGTGATCCCGACAAACGCAAATTTGTTTTAGTGTTTACCCTGTAAGTAATATTTGCACCGGGTAAGAAATCAAGTACTTCAGTGTGCAAATGGCGGCGATCACTTTGCTTTAAACTTCCAATCACCTGGTCATAGTCTTCAAATCGCACACCATAAGTTGC